>NZ_JBEKYX010000003.1:0-97468 GCF_049510455.1 Occallatibacter sp.
GGCGGCACGGTCACTCCGGCGCCGCGAAACTGCGCGAACTGCGACTCGTCGGGCGTCCACTTGAGATGGAAGTCGTACTTGTCGGTTAGCCCGGTCTGGTCCACTACCGGCTTGTCCATCACGCCGGATTGCATCCACGAGGCGAAATCGGCCATGTTCAAGTTGCGCACCGACAGGTCGCCGAGCGCGCGCAAGCCGAACCCCTGCGTCGGATCACCAGCCGGGACTGAGGTCTTCTCCATCTTGGGTCCGCCGCCGGCCACGGTGAGGATGTAGACCGACAGTTCGCGCTTCTCATGATGGAAGGTGAGCTTGAACCGGTCTGTGAACAGCTTCTGCACCATCAGGGCCGTCTGCTTGTGGCTTGGCTGGCCCTCGACATCGGGCACGCCGTCGATATCGTAGAGGTCGGTGCCGAACCAATCCGGCGCGCCGATGATCTGCTTGGCGTGCAGCCCGTAGGCAAAGGCTACCAGGTCGTTGACGTTGGTGTTGAAAGTGCGAAAGTGGCGTCCCTGGAAGCCGAAGCCTTTGCCTGGCCGGTTGGGCTGGCTGGGTTTGATGGTGACCACGTCGAAGCTGGGATTAGCGTCGGCCGGCATGGTTTTCGGCGGCTCGGGGATGACCCATGCGGTATCGGCGTTGGCGCGTTCCAGCGTCAGCGGAATGGGGCTGCCCTGTGTGAAGGTGCCAACAATGGTTTTGCCGTCGGGTGACATTTTTCCTTCGAAGCTGGCCTGCAGAATGTCGGCAGTGAACTTGAGCCCGCCGTCCTCAAACGAGGCTTTGTTGGCCGGCAGCGGCTGCCCGCCCTGGTCGATGCTGTAGAAGACCACCTTCAGCAAGCCTTTGTCATCCTTGGTGATTTTGCTGACGATGCGCAGGTCGCGGTTAGCTTGAGCAAGATGCAGCGTGCCCTGCCAGGTGCCGGCGATGTCGCGCGGAGAAGCCACGGGCTGGGCCTGTGATGGCGTCTGCGGTGGTGGAGGCGGCGGAGCCTGAGCAAAGGCCGTGCAGGCAATCGTGAGCGGAGCTGCCAGAAACGCCGCACAGGCCGTGCGGCGGGCGAGAGCGAGACCCATCTTCATCGAGACCGTCTTCTTTCTCCGACCGCGATTAAAAATGCGGACGGCATCGAACAATTGTGCAGGGACACCTGACAGGACTGCCTTTATGACGCATTTACGAAAGACTCCGCTCCAAGGTTCCCGGTGTTTCTGTAAATTATCATGCGGCTCGCTGGCCCCAATGCGATCGGGTAGTCATTGTATCCGACGGGTATTCCGGGCGCTTGCACGGTAAATCGAGGTTGTGGGCTACTCTTTCTTAGACAGCGAACCGTGTTTTTTTGTTCCCAATCTTTTGAGAAACCGAAACAAAGCTCCCGCAACCGGCGGAGTATTCCCTGGGAATGCTTCGCCTAACCCGGATCAACAATCATTCCTCTGCCGCGGTGTATGAGCGGGCGTGCATCTGCAGGTCGCACAGCTTCCAAGTAGCCCGCTTCCCGATCCTCATCCTCGAAGCGAATCACAATCAGGGCTCAATGAGTGACCTTGCAAGATCTTTTCATCCAGCTCTTGTGCCGCCGTCAGTGCTTGCTCGTGCCATAGACTCGGAGAAACGATTCCACCGAATCGTAAGAAAGGTGGACTCCGCATGCCTGTTCGCTTTCAACCTGCAGCTCACAAATCTCAAAACGAGAATTTGAGCGCGCCCTGAAGAATACGCGGCGATGCGGCGCTGAGAACGTTACCGAATGTTGAGCTGCCAATGTTGCCATCCACCGCCTGCGGGCCGAAGAACTGCGCGTGATTCAAGACGTTGAACGCTTCTATGCGGAAGAGCAGACTCTTCGACTCCGTAAACGGCAGGTTCTTGGCAACCGCCATGTCGTAGTTGTTTTGGCCAGGGCCATAGAAGAAGCGACGCTTGGATGTACCGGGCTCTCCCAGCGCGTTCATGCTGAATGCCGTCGTATTGAAGTAGTTGTTTTTGTTACCGCGCGGATTGTTGCTCAGCCGCAATGCGCCGCCGTCGTAGTCGGGTTCATCGATGCTCGCGTTGTTCACACCGTTTGGATTGGTTCCGATGAGCGAATTGTCACCGTTGTTAATCATTGTCACCGGGAAGCCGGTGGAGAGATGTGTAATTCCCGAGAGCGACCAGCCTTTGGTGAGACGAGTCGGATGGAAGAATTGGTCAACGGGAAGCTGATAGTCGTAGCTGACAACAAAATTGTGCTTGATGTCGAAGGCGGATATGGCATAGCTCAATGCCGGGTTGAATGGGTTCACTTCTTCGCCGATATTCGACGATTGATCCATGGACTTGCCATAGGTATACGAGGCATCGAACTGGAGCCGTCCGGTTGTGTGACGCGCGCTCAACTGGAGAGCGTTGTAGTTGGCGTGGCCGATGTTCGACTGAAGCGCATTGCTACCGAAGTCAGGGCCAAGCTGCTGGCGCGTCCCGTTCACCGTTCCGCCCGCAGTGGGGTAGTAAACCGTATCTTCGCCGAAGGCGCCGCAGGTAAGTGTTCCAAACATAACGTCACTGGACTGGCTCAGGCTCAGGCAGAGCGCAGGGTTCCCCGGATTTTCCGCGATCAGCACGCGCTGGCGGTGCGTGGCCGAGCCAATGTAAGTCGCATCGAAGACAGTATTCGGGCCGGCCTGGCGCTCAATTGAGAGCGACCACTCTTCGGTATAAGGCGTGTGGTTATGAATGTCATATCCGGGAATGCCGCTGATTGGCTCATAGGACGCCCAGTTGATATTCGGATCGGGATGTGTGCGCGACGAATTGAGTGGTGCAAAGGTATAGGGGAACGGCTGACCGTTGTTCGCGCCGTCTGCTGCGCCGACGAACGGAGTTGCGAAGAGCGGTGGCTCAGGGCTGCTATAGGTTGTGCCATAAGGAGCATTGGCCGCAAGCACACTGATAGAAAGCGCATCGATGGCCGTGTAGAAGTCGCCGAAGCTTGCACGCACGCTGGTTGTACCTGGAGCGCCAAGAACCTTTTTGAGAAACGTACCGTCTGGGGCTTGCGGAGTCCACGCGATACCGACGCGCGGGGAGAAGTTAAGCTCGTCGATTGGCGCCAGCGTATTCGGAACACCGGGGTCGCCAGGATAGAGAGTTCCCGGAGGCGCGCCAGGGAAGACCACAGACTGCGCGCCGGGCACAAAGGTCGAGATCTGGTTGTACTTCTCTGACCACGGTGCGACACGATCCCAACGCAGCCCATAGTTCAGCGTCAGGTTTGGCAACACGTGCCAACTGTCCTGAGCAAAGACGCCGACGTATTTATTGCGAGCGTAAAAGGGATTCAACTGGCTCTGGTTGTACTGGCTGGGCACACCAATGAGAAAATCGGCGAAGTCCACGCCGGTCTCCTGCCCCGCAAAAACAAAACTTCCATTGAATTGCGCGATAGGATTTGCATTGATCTGGTCAATATGGAACTCCGCGCCAAACTTCATGGTGTGATTTCCAAGCACCATTGAAAAGGTGTCCGCTGTCTGGTACGTATTATTCGCCTGGGTAAGCTGGTTGGCGGCAGCACCGGTTGAATAGGCATTGAAGTTGAGGTTTTCTACGCCTTGCCCTCTTGGATCGAGCGCCACGATACTGTCCGATCCATCTGCATTCACAAAACCCTGGGAGGCCAGGCTTACATTCCATCCACCAATGGGTTGGCCAAGATTTGTGTTATCGCGCATGTAGCTCAGATGGAACTCATTCACCATCGTGGCGCCGAAGCTCTTTGCATCCCCAAGCATGAGCATTTGTGCGCGGCCGTTAGTGCCGGCTGAAAACCCCGGAACACTGGCTCCGCTCTGCGCAACCGGATAGGGATTGACGAGATAGAAATCGTCGATGAAGTAGTATGCCGACATCAGCCCCCAGCGCGTATTCGCATCTGCACGCGCGCCGGCTTTGTCATCCCGCACGGTTTGGTTGTTGGAAGACGTGGCAAAGGTTCCTGAAGCTGTGTTCGGCGCGGGGATGTATTGCAGCATTCGCTGCGCGGGAACAGACCACGCACTTTGCGGAATGATGGCATTCGGGAAAACGCAGGTTGAAGTGGACGTGCAACCAGACAGGTAGTATGGCTCGCCTGTTACAACTTGATAGCCCAGCTTCTGAGTCAGAATGTTTGCAAAATAGGGACCGCTTACGATACCTGAAAGCTGATTGCCGCTTGCGCCCGTTGTGAAATCGCCGAGGTTTCCCGCGCGGTCATTACTTGATGGCACCGCGATATTTCCGGTATCGAGGCCCTGCGTCTGCCGCGTTCCCTGGTAGTCGAGGAAGAAGAAGAGCCTGTCTTTGCGAATCGGCCCGCCGACGGTCCCGCCGAACTGGTTTTGCTGGAAGTCTCCGCGCGTGGGTGAAAAGTAATTGCGCGCGTCAAGGGAGGTGTTACGCAGGAAGTCGAACGCGTTGCCATGAAGAGTGTTGGTTCCCGATTTCGTAACGACACTGATCTGGCCACCGCTGAACTCACCATACTCCGCATCGAAGTTGCTGGTGACAATGCGGAACTCCGAAATCGCGTCGAGGTTGGGGATCACAGCGGTGCCGGCGTTTACGTCTTCTTCCACGTCGCTGCCGTTCACGCTGAAGTAGTTTGCCGTCTCGCGCTGACCATTCACAGATAGATTGCCGGGGTTCAGCGTTCCCGATGGGTTGAGAATCGTCGCACCTACATCCTGCACCGTGGTGTTTGTAATAGCTGTCTCCGGCGCAACGCCCGGCTGCAGAGAGAGAAGGTCAGTAAAACTACGGCCATCCAGTGGGACTGCTGTCATCTGCCGTCCGGTGATCACCTGGCCTAGTTGTGTGCTGGTTGTTTCAACATGCAGCGTGTTGTCTAATACCGTAACGTTGTCGGAAACTGCTCCTACTTGAAGTGCGGCATTGAGTGTAAGCGCAGCATCTGTATCGAGCGCGATATCTTTTCGCTCATATTTGCTGAACCCTGTGACCTCAACATCCAGCACATAGTGGCCGACCGGGAGAACCGGAAAGGTATAGTGGCCTTTGTTGTCCGTATGCGTCACATGCGAAATGCCTGTACTGGTTTCTTTCACCGTGATCGTCGCATTTGGAACGACACTTCCGGATGGATCTTTTATCGTGCCTGAAATGCTCCCACTTACACTGGCCCAGAGCACGGTGGCCGATAGCACAGGAACTATAAGAATGGCGCGAAGAATGGTAACTGCGAAATGAAGGGCTCTGCTCAACATGGTCTCTCCTTTTAGGGCGGGGCAGAAGCCCTTACTGAATGGTGATGGGAACGTTGAAGCTCGATTGGATCTGCGACGAGCCGCTTCCGGAAGTTGCGGTGACAACAACCGCATATCTAGCGCAAACCTGATCGGCGGCGGTAGTGCCTGCACCGGCCGGCGAAGCCAGCCTGGATAGATCCTGCGCGGAAACAGCTCCGCGGCCCGGATATTTGCGCTCTGTCTGGGCGCTGGATACAACGCCAAGCAGCGTGAAAAGGACAGCAATCAGATAGGGAGAACAAATACGCAATGACAGAGAAATGCCTGCCCGATTCATTACCTTGCCTCACAAAGAACGTGCTAAGCCCTGTGTGCGCGCGATCGCCGACACATGGGAATTGAAACTTTGCGGGCATATCCCTATAGTCAAAACAATCCCGCAGTAGATTTGGCTGGGGTTTCCAGGTCCTTGTGGTCTCCGCCAAGAGTTATCCACGAGGACCTGGCTCTCAATCTCAATGTTTCATTCGCAATTCAAGCCTGGTTTCAGCTCTTGATTTGCACTTTCTAGCAAAGTGAAATACGACCAAATTGGTCCCTAATTAATGTACGACAAATTTAGTCTTATATAAAGAGCATTTTGCACTCATTCACACAAATAGTCACTATATGGGATTCGTTGTAGCGGATTCGATTGACCGGCATACGGTCGCTATTTCACGGCATAGCAATGGTCGTTTTTACCGGGCGGCTGACGGGACTTGCGACGATCGGCACGGAGGGAACGATTTCGTCGAAGCGATTCTTTCAGCCGTGGATTTGGTTGGCAGCAGCATACAGCAGGCAAAGAAACAGCGAATACGCTAGAATTTGCCATGCAGATTCCGCCAGAGCTTTCGTGGGCTCACCCGGTCACGGGTGAATGGTTCACCCGCAAATTCGGCTCGCCGACAGAGCCGCAAATTGAAGGATGGCCGAGCATCCTGGCGGGCAATCCCACACTCATCTCAGCGCCGACAGGATCGGGAAAGACTCTCACCGCTTTCCTGGTTTGCATCGACCGCTTGCTTCGTCAGTCCATTGAAGGATCTCTTCGGCCTGTCACACAGGTGGTCTACATCTCTCCGCTCAAGGCACTCTCGAACGATATACAAAAAAATCTTGACGGGCCGCTTGCTGAAATTCAGCAACTGGCGCTCGATCGAGGCTATCTCTCCGCTGAAATTCGCACAGCCGTGCGCACCGGCGATACGCTTCCGCGCGAACGAGCCGCGATGCTGCGCAATCCGCCGCACATTCTTGTCACCACACCGGAGTCTCTCTACATCTTGCTCACTGCGGCTAAAAGCAGGCAGCATCTTCGGCACGTACAGACGGTGATTGTTGATGAGATTCACGCGCTCGCAGACGACAAGCGCGGATCACACCTTTCCCTATCGCTGGAGCGGCTTGATGCGCTTGTCTGTGGAGAGAACCGACTTTCGGACGATGTTTGTTTGAATGGCCTGATCGCTCCACCACAGCGCATTGGTTTGTCCGCCACGCAAAACCCGATTGAACTTGTAGCCAATTATCTACAAGGCTCAGATGAAAATCGGACGCCAGCAGCCATCGTGCAGGTGAGCCAACGAAGAAAAATCGACATCGCTATTGAGGTGCCTTCCGATCCATTGACTTCCGTGGCATCCACAGCCATGTGGGAAGAGATCTTCGATAAGCTTGCCGTACATGCACAAAACCATCGCTCAACACTGGTGTTTGTCAACACACGCAAGCTGGTGGAGAAAGTTGCGTACGCTTTAGCCGAGCGGCTCGGCACAGATGAAGTTGCCGCGCATCACGGCTCGCTTTCGCGCGCGCTGCGCCTGGATGCAGAGCAACGGCTAAAGAACGGTGCAATCAAGATACTCGTCGCCACTGCATCGCTCGAGCTTGGCATCGACATTGGCAATGTCGATCTCGTATGCCAAATCTCAAGCGCCCGCGCCGTCGCTGTGGCAATGCAGCGCGTCGGCCGAGCCGGTCACTGGCGCGGCGCCATTCCCAAGGGTCGTCTTTTTGCTACTACCCGCGACGATCTTTTGGAGCAGGCCGCACTGGTACAAAAAATGCGCGCTGGGCAGCTCGATGTCCTTGAGATCCCGCCTCAGCCCATCGACGTGCTCATGCAACAAATTGTCGCAGCCTGCGGTGCAGAATCCTGGGAGATCGAAACCCTTTACCGCGTCTTCCGCCGCTCCTGGCCATATCGCAATCTCACTCGCGAAGAGTTCCAAAAGCTTATAGAAATCCTCAGCAACGGCATTCAGTCGAGCCGAGGCAGATATGGCGCCTACCTCATGCACGATGGGGTCAACGGCCGCATCCACGCCCGGCGCGGAGCGCGTATGGTTGCCATTGCTAATGGCGGAGCTATCCCCGACAGCGCGCTCTATCAAGTCATCCTTCAGCCGGACGATGTCCAGATCGCCACCCTGGACGAGCACTTCGCCGTAGACTCCTCACCGGGCGATGTCATTCTTCTCGGCAATACAAGCTGGCGCATCCAAAGAATCGAAGCCGCAGGCCGCGTCCTCGTTGAAGACGCGCAGGGGGCACCACCCACGGTGCCTTTCTGGAATGGCGAAGCCCCGCAGCGAAGCGATATTTTGTCCGATGGCGTAAGCGAGCTTCGCGAGCAGATCTCTGAACGCACCGCCGGCATTACGCCTGAAACTCTTTCGCTTGCCCAGCCACAAGTTGCCGACACCACGCAGTGGTTAAGGGAAGAGTGCGGAGTTTGTGCCTCCGCTGCCCGGCAGCTCATTCAATACATTGTCTCCGGACGTGCTGTACTTGGAGCAGTACCCACCAAAAAGATAATCATCGCTGAGAGATTCTTCGATGAAGGCGGCGGCCAGCAACTCATTCTCCACGCTCCCTTCGGAGGCCGCATTAACAAGGCCTGGGGCCTGTCGCTGCGCAAGCGCTTCTGCCGCGGCTTCAACTTCGAGCTTCAGGCCGCGGCCACTGACAACGGCATTAACATTTCTCTCGCTGAGCAGCACAGCTTTCCGCTTATCGAGGTCTTTCAATTCCTCACAGAGCGCACTGCCAAGGAGTTGCTGGAACAGGCATCGATTGCCTCCCCCATCTTTAAAGCACGCTGGCGCTGGGCCGCAGGCCGCAGCTTGCAACTTCTACGCTTCGCAAAAGGTAAACGCATTGCTCCGCAGATTCAGCGAACGCGCTCAGACGATCTGATGGCCAGCGTCTTTCCCCAGGCAGCGGCCTGCTTTGAAACTATCGCCGGAGACATCCAGATTCCCGACCATCCTCTCGTCCGCGAGGTCATGCAGGATGTATTGCAGGAGGCCATGAATCTTGAAGGCCTGCAGGAAGTTCTCCGCGGCATTCAATCCGGTGCGATCCGCTGCCTCGCCGTCGACACACCGGTTCCATCGGTCTTTGCTCACGAACTCATCCATGCCAACGTCTACCATTTTCTTGACGATGCAGGCCTGGAAGAGCGTCGGGCGCGTGCTGTATCGCTTCGCGGTTCCCTTCCTCCCAGCGTCCTCGAACAGGCTGGCAGACTCGACCTACATGCCATTGAAACTGTCTGCGAACAGTGCTGGCCCGATCTGCGTAGTGAGCACGAGCTGCATGATCTTCTGCTGAATGTTGTAGCCTTTCCGCTTAACAAGCTGAGGCCGCAGGCTGAGTCTATATGGATGCAATGGTATGAAATGCTCGAGCACACTGGACGAGCCTCCACAGTCAATCTTGATGGCAACCCTTGCTGGGTTGCTACCGAGCGCATAGAGTTTTCTACCGCTCTGCATTCAGGCGCTTCCACTTCCGAAGCCGTTTTGCAAGCTGCGGATACAGTCGTCCGCGGCTGGCTTCAGATCCTGGGTCCAGTGACAGCCAGCGAGCTCGCGAGCCTGTTTGGAATCGAAGCCTCAACCATCTATCAGGTCTTCATTGCCATGGAGACGCAAGGCTTGCTCATGCAGGGAGCTTTCAAATATCCCGCCGCCGTAGAAACCTACAATATCGAGTGGTGCGAACGCCGCATCTTGCAAAGAATTCATCAGCTCGCCCGTAACACTCTGCGCAAACAGGTTGAAGCAGTCACTCCAGCGGCGTTCATGCGTTGGCTGCTCGCCTGGCAGCATCTTACCCTGCAAAGCAAGCTCACAGGCGAACAGGGACTCTTTCAAGCTCTTTCGCAGCTTGAAGGCTTTGAAGCACCCGCAATCGAATGGGAACGCACCATCCTGTCTGCGCGCATCGCCAACTACAACCCCGCTTGGCTCGACCAGCTTTGTCTCTCCGGTTCGGTGGGCTGGGGTCGCGTCTCACCACATGCAGCCTGGTCCGGTGGCAACGAATCTGCTCCCGTGCGCGTCATTCCGTCGAGTGCCGCACCCATTACCTTTTATCTCCGCGACTCTGCAGAGTGGCTGCCCTATGCCCTCGCAGAACAAAGCGTAGAAGAGTCAAGATTGCAGAAAGCATTGAGCGCGGCTGCGCTCGAAATCCGGTCCTGCCTCCAGCAAAGGGGAGCGTGCTTCGCTGAAGACCTCGAACGCTCTCTCGGTTTGAGCCGCACCGCAGCGCTTGAGGGACTGTGGGAGCTGGCAGCAGCGGGACTTGCTGCCGCAGATGGGTTCGATCAACTTCGCGCGATGATTGACCCGGCGCGTAAATCGGTAATGCGTCATGGATATCGCAAGATGCGTAGCACTGCGGGACGCTGGTCGCTCTTTCATCGCGAGTTGAACGACCGCTCGAGCGAAATCGGACAAGTCCGACATCGCGATCTGGCACTTGAATCTGCTGCGCACACGTTGCTTGCGCGATATGGCATTGTTTTTCGCGATCTCCTTGCACGCGAATCAAATTTACCTAAGTGGCGTGATCTTGTTGGCATGTTCCGGCGTCTTGAAGATCGTGGCATCATCCGCGGCGGGCGGTTTGTCAGCGGTTTCAGTGGAGAACAGTTCGCTCTCCCGGAGGCTCTCGATAGCTTGCGAGCATCGCGGCAGATTCATTCAGACGAAGTGATCACGGTCGCGGCTGCTGATCCAATGAATCTCGCCGGCATTCTGTCTGCGGGAAATCGCGCCGCCTCAATTCCCGGGCGCTCAGTTCAATATCAAAATGGCTTCGTCGCGGGAGAGTCAGAAGAGACGCAACCTCCGCGTAACCGGCGGCAGCGTTCGGGACAGATCACGGGCGAAGTTCTCAAGCGTATGCCAACGACCAAAATCGCGACAAAGAACGGTTCCATGTCTCTCTTCGACAATTATTCATCCTGAGTGTGTTCGCTTGGCATGTTCATCTCGTTCGCCCTCGACTGACGCTTACCTCTATCTCATGTTCAGAGGTTTATCAGCACAATATTTTCCCGCCTGTCTGTTTAAACTTTTCCTATTTTAGAGAGTCCGATGATTGCGAGGTGCGCGAGTTCGATCTTTTCGCCGTTTTGTGGTGAGCATTACGATGGGCGCGCTTGCGGATTTTGACGCCATCAGATTCAAGATCGAAGGCGGCATTGACCAGGGCTATATGGCTAAAGGCTTGTGGGAAATTTCCGACCATGCGGTTGTGCTCAAAGTCAAATTCTTCGCTGAGCAGTCCCACGTCATTACACAAGGCAAGCAGCTTTTCAAAGAGCTTTTTTGCATCCCGCTTTCGGCCAATGGCCTTGAGAGCAGAGACCATCCAGAAGCTGCAAGCGAGAAAGACGCCTTCGCCTGGAGGCAAGCCATCCTCGACCTTCGCAGTGTCGTAGCGCAGAACAAAACCATGCGGCATCAGCTCGCGTTCAATGGCTGTTACCGTGCCTTTCACACGCGGATCGTGACCGGGTAAAAAGCCCACGGCAGGCATCAAGAGCAGTGCGGCATCGAGTTCTTCTGAGCCATAGGCCTGTGTGAAGCTGTTCTTGCCATGATGGAATGCGTGGTTGCAGATCTCCGCATGAATGGCGTCGCGGATCGTCTTCCATGTTTCAATCGGCGCATCGTAACCGAACTGTTCGGCTAACATCACTGCGCGGTCGAAGGCGACCCACGCCATCATCTTTGAGTAAGTGAACTGCTGGGGACCGCCTCGTGTCTCCCAGATACCTTCATCGGGCTCCTGCCAGATCACTTCCAGACGCTTGAGCAGCAGAATCACCACGCGGAAGTTGTTTTGATCATGGCGACGCATTCTGTGCGCGGCGTGAAAAAAAGAATCAAGCACTTCACCGTAAATATCAAGCTGCATCTGCTCGGAAGCAGCATTTCCAACCCGCACCGGGCGGGAGTTTTCATAACCGGCAAGCCAGGGAATTTCGCTCTCGGTGAGCAACTGCTCGCCACGCAGACCATACATAATCTGCGCCTGATCAGGACTGCCGGCGAGTGCACGAAATAGCCAGTTGTTCCATGCTTCAGCCTCCTGATAGAACCCGCCATTCATGAGTGCAAGCAGCGTGAACGTAGAGTCGCGCAGCCAGCAGTAACGATAGTCCCAATTGCGGACGCTCCCGATTTTCTCAGGCAGCGAGGTGGTGGGTGCCGCCACGATGCCGCCTGTGGGGCGGAAGGTGAGGGCCTTGAGCGTGATTAACGACCGTTCAACCGCCGTACGATATTTTCCTTCGTACTTGAGATGGCGAGTCCAATTCCGCCAGATGCGCACCGTATCGTCGAATGCACTCTCCCAATTGATCTGCCCTGGGTCATCCTCCCACGAGTTGCCATAGGTCAGTGTGAACCAGACGCGCTCTCCTTTTCTCACTGTGAAATCAGCAACCGTTTTGAACCCTTCACCAAGAACCGGGACGGAGGCGTGCAGCATAGCGAGGTTGGGCCCGGCCACTGCGCGAATGCCATCGGGAATGCTTGTGACCCATGGAACTACGCGGCCGAATTCGAACCGTAAAGCCAGTTCCATCCGCATGGGCACGCTACCGCGAACACCTTCGATAATGCGGACGACATCGGAGTGATGACCGCGAGGAGGCATGAAGTCAATCAGGCGAACCGCGCCGCAGGAATGATTGAAGGTGGTTTCAAGAATGAGCGTGTGTTCGCGGTAACGGCGAGAGGAGCTCCACTCCCCTTCCAGAGGAGCGATGGTCCAGTTGCCATTCTCAGGTGAGCCAAGGAGCGCGGCGAAGCAGGCATTTGAGGAAAAATCGGGCCAGCACAGCCAATCAATCGAGCCATTGCGATCAACCAATGCAGCCGCTTCCATGTCCCCTATGAGCGCGTAGTCTTCGATTTTTGAGGCCATGAATCTCCAGTTGACGGATGTCCCGGAAAGTTCCGATTGTGATTTATTGTTCGTGATAGTTACGCATCAGTCCGCCATCTACGGTGTAGGTGGCACCATTGACGTAGGCAGCTTCATCCGAAGCAAGAAATGCGACGACGGCAGCAACATCCTCTGCGGTGCCGAGGCGGCCAAGTGGAATGTTCTTTAGAAGCGCCTCAAGCTTAGGCTTGTCTTCCAGGAGCGCCTTGTTGATGGGAGTAACGATAGCACCCGGAGCCACGTTGTTAATGGTGAAGCCCAAGGGCGCGAGCTCGACTGCAAGATTGCGCATGAGCATGCGCAGACCGCCTTTACTACAGCAATATGTAGAAAACCCCGGAAACGCCATGTCTTCATGCACGGAGCTGATGTTAATGATGCGGCCACCTCTGTATTGGGCATCCATCAGTCTTTGGACGAATCTTTGGGTGAGAAAAAACGGGCCGCGAAGGTTTACAGCCAGCACCTTGTCGTATTCCTCTTCAGTTGTTTCCCAGAAATTCGATTTGTGCTCCATGCCGGCGTTGTTGACCAGAATATCGGCCGAGCCGAACCGACTCCATGCGGCATCTATGAGCTTATCGACATCGGCACGTTGAGTAATGTCGGCCTGGACGATTTCTGCATCGCTGCCAGATTCACAGATGGCGCGTTTTGTCTCCTGGGCTCCTTCTGCGCTACCAATGTAGTCAATGACCACGCGGGCACCTTCGCTACCAAGCCGTTTGGCGATTGCTTGCCCGATGCCGCTACCAGCGCCTGTGATAATGGCAATTTTTCCGTCAAGACGTCCCATAATCCACCTCTCGGAGTTGAGGTGCATTCGAGCAAGCACCGTTGACGACTATTAACGCATGTTATCTAACTAATCGCATGTCACCTGAGTGAAATTCAAGCCGAGCAAGAGTTTGGTGACTGTGACGCACGCGTTCTGGTGAGCAGTGGCGAGGATGCCGGCTGCGAGAGCGGACTGGCGGAGATTTTCAGCAGCTTTCTCGCGAACTTCGCCTTCGAGACTTGGATCGACAGGAACGAGAAACCCGGTCTGGCGTTCGTAGACATGAGTTCTGGCGTTGTCCAAGGCAACGGTGAAGAGCTGCGCGGGCGGCAGATGAACATGGATTGTGCGAGCGTCAACACGGACATTCTGAGAAGAGATCTGAGTGAGGTCAACGCCGGCAATGGCCTCGCCATGAACCTCAAGCAAGACCCGGTCACCCGTGAGGAATGGAGGAAGGATGCGGCCTTCGCGGTCGCCGGTGACCATCTTATCCATAGAGTAAGACACGGATTCGAGGCGGGCGAGCCTGCGAATCTGCATGACAACGGTAGGTTGTGAAGTATCGATGCGAGTCATACGCGCGGATACGGCTGTTGCAAGCCGGTCCCAGATGCCGACTTTGGCGGAGTGGAGGAAGACGACGAGAAGCAAGATGCCTGCCAGCATACCAACGAGCCCTGACAAGGCGGCTGTAGTAAGGGTGCGCGTGCGGCGATCGGGTTCAGTCATTACGGGCACGTTGGGTTAGATGCACGATATGAAATTGAAGCTGACTAAAGAGCTAACGAGGCCGAGGATTTGTTTACTTGCAAAACAATTCTCCAGGTTCGTAAGTGAAGGATCCTGGTTCGCGAAGCAACCGATATTGAGATCAGGAATCTCAATATCAGAAGGTGTTTTATCGATGGCGTCCCATCATACGATTGAGCTTGAGAAGTTTGTGAAGACGAGCGAGATTGATCCTGCCTATTACGAGAAGCCATATTTTGTTTTGCCTGAAAATGCAGCGCAAGAAGAGGCACGCTATCCGTACGTTATCTGTTGCTCACCGTCATTGCCGGAACTGTTCCTGGTGTGAAGCGAAGAAAAACGGTCATCCCGCAGCACAGAGCTTCTGATTCCCACGATCCAGCGCAATGAGAGCGATATCAATATCGCGACGCTCTATTGACGGGACGGAAGCGAACAGTTTCTAAATGTCTTGTCTTCAAATTGGATACGAATAGCCGCTCAAGCGGCAGGCCAAGTGGGTGCCGGTATCTTTGAAAACTCCCGCAGGGATGACCGGTCGCCGGAGATTGCTTCCTGTTCGATCCGCAATCCTCCGCCGACAACCGTTGTTGGCGCATCCAATACGCCTTCGGCAGGAATAAAGATACGAAAAGAAGTAGCGCAGCCGGATGTATAAAAATAACTCCGGCACACAATGCGGCCATTATATTTCTGGATAATTCCTTTGCTGATCCAAAGCCCCAGGCCAGTTCCCTTGGCTGACTTTGTGGTAAAAAACGGCTCGAAGAGCCGGCTTTTATGCTCAGGCTGAATACCCTTCCCTGTGTCAATGATGGATATAGATACTCCGCGTTTATGGGTAACCAAGTCAATTTTATCTTGCACACTTAGCCGCAAAATGCCGCCTTTTGGCATTGCCTGTATGGCATTCGCGATCAGGTTCATAAATACCTGTCGCAGCTCAAACGAAAAGCCATACACGCTGGAAGAGCCGGAATACCGCTTCTGCAACACGATATTGCTGCTGTGAATCCGAGTCTCCTGAAGCTCAATGACTTCATCCAGCAGTTCTCCGATGGAAACTGATACTGGCTGCTTTGATTCACGATAGAAACTCAGCGTTTGACGAGTGATGTGAGAAACCCGCCGCAACTCCTGATCCGCAAGAGAGGCAAAATGCCGCGCTTCATCATTCAAGGATGCATGGTTCTGAAGCAGATAGAAAATGTTCGTAATGGCAGCAAGAGGGTTATTAATCTCATGCGCAATAATGCCGGCGACACGTCCCATTGCCGCGAGTTTTTCTGTCTCGCGCAGAGCCTCTTCCGCACGCAACTGGGCAGTAATATCTCTTCCTACTTCCAGAATTGCGTTGCTCTCCTGATTCACCGTCTTGCGGAAGGCGACTACGATCTCAGATCCGCTTCTGGTCTTCTGAAGCAAGTTCCCCTGCCAGGAGCTTTGCATTTCAAGCGTTGCGGCAACTTCTTCCCTGGAAGTAGGAAAGATCGTATGCAACAAAGCATGCAGGTCCCGGCCAATGGCTTCTTCCCTGCTCCACCCGTAGAGATTTTCAGCGCCAACGTTCCAGAGTTGGATTGTTCCGCTCAAATCCCGCACGATGATGGCCTCAGTGGCCAGATCGAGCAACTCTGCACGAGTGCGAAACGCGACTTCACGTTCCCGCAGCTCCTGGGTTCGCTCTTCAACGCGCCGCTCAAGATCAAGGTTCAGCTTTTCGAGCATCCGTGTCTTGCGGTGCAATTCGGCAAAGATGCCCACCTTGGCACGCAGTACTTCCGGCACAACCGGGACCGCGATATAATCCACGGCACCGCTACGATAGCCCTGAATTTTATCTGAGTCTGAGAGATGCACGCCGGAAATGAAGATGATTGCAGTTTTCTGAAACCGGGGATGCTTGCGAATGACATCCGCAAGCTCAAATCCATCCACGTCCGGCATGCTGACATCCATTAGAACGACAGCAATGTCGTTTTTCAGCAGGATATTCAATGCCTGAGACGCAGTGGTGGCCTTGATAAGATTCGCATCCAACTGCTCGAGAATTACCTCGTAACTGAGCAGTTTAGCCGGCTGATCATCCACCATGAGGATATTGACTTTTTGATCCCAAGTCATCGTTAGTCCCCTGGTCCCTTCTTGAACGTCTATAGTGAAACTGTAGTTGTCATCATTTACCGGTGAAGCCACAAACGCAATGCGGACAGCAATTGTTCAGTATTTACCGGCTTTGCAAGATATTCTGAGGCTCCTGCTTCAAGGCAGCGTTCGCGATCGCCTTTCATTGCCTTGGCAGTGAGGGCGATAATGGGCAGGCGCCGCAAGGCCGCATTCTGACGGATCATCTGCATTGTCTCGTAGCCGTCCATCTCCGGCATCATAATATCCATCAGCACAATCGCAAGATCAGGGGTCGATTCAATCATGTGGATGGCTTCGCGGCCTGTGCCTGCTGAAAGCACAGTCATGCCTCGACGTTCCAACGCGCTGCTCAAAGCAAAGATATTTCGCACATCATCGTCAACAACGAGCACCTTGCGTCCGATCAACGCTTCATCCGAGCGATGCAGCTTTTCGAGCATCTGCTGTTTTGCCGGAGGCAGATCTCCAACGACACGATGAAGGAATAGCGCTGTCTCATCCAACAAGCGCTCGGGAGATTCAACATCCTTGAGCACTATACTGCGCGCCAAGGTGCGCAACTGTAAATCTTCTTCTCGTGTGAGGTCTCTGCCCGTAAACACTATTACGGGAAGATCCTTTAAGTTCGGTCTGGTGCGAAGCTGCTCGAGAACTTCAAAACCTGTCATATCCGGTAACCGGAGATCGAGCACGACGCAATCATATTTTTGCTGGTCAAGAGCCCGTAACGCCGCTGATCCAGAATCCGCAATATCGAGATCGATATCGTCATGCCACAACAATTCCCTTGTGCTCAATTGCTCCGCAGGATTGTCTTCCACGACGAGCAAGTGCCTACGACGCGTATTTGAGAATTCCCGAACGTTCGTTAAAGCAGAATCCAGGTCTTCTGTCGAAGTAGGCTTGGTGATAAACGCAAATGCGCCGCGCGAAAGACCATGGTGGCGGTCTTCATCGAGTGTAAGCATTTGAACCGGAATGTGGCGGGTTTTGGGATCCTGCTTCAGGTGGTTGAGCACCGTCCATCCCAACATATCGGGCAAAAACACGTCGAGTGAGATTGCAGAGGGACTATATTCGCGCGCCAGAGATAATGCCTCAGTTCCAGTTTGAGCGACGAGGATTTTGAATCCTTTCGTACGGGCGAGATCACGCAAGAGGCGCGCGTAATGCGGGTCGTCCTCGACGATCAACAGGGTTGCATCGCCTGTCGACAGGCTTCCGCGATCATCCTCCACGCGAGATTCCTGCTCAACAACCGAAACCTTGGCGAGAAAGACCGGCACCTGCAGCTGCGCACCACTCTTTTCTGTCTTGGAGATATTTGGCACAGCCGGTCCCACATAGGTTTGTGGGAGATATAACGTGAATGCGCTTCCCTGACCGGGCGTGCTCTTCAACTGGATCTCGCCGCCAAGGAGATTGGCGAGCTCGCGGCTGATGGCCAACCCAAGCCCAGTGCCGCCAAACTTGCGGCTGGTGCCTGCGTCTGCCTGCTGGAAAGCCTCAAAGATGATGCGTTGTTTTTCTGCCGGGATTCCGATGCCCGTATCTGAAACCTCGAAGGCAATCACAGAGCCGGCTCCCCCCAGCAAAGGATGATCGGCGCTCCATCCAATTTTTGCACGCGAAATGTTCAACCGCACGCTGCCCTGCTCAGTGAATTTGAATGCATTCGAGAGCAGGTTTTTGAGAACTTGCTGCAGACGTTTTGAGTCAGTGACAAGGCTGCGGCCCATTCTTGGATCGCTGGTGACCTCGAAGAAGAGCTTGCGATTTTCCGCCTCGTGACGGAATGGCCGCGAAACAGCTTCGAGCAGCGACCCGAAGAAGACTTCCTCAGCTTCAACGGAAACGGTGCCTGATTCGATCTTGGAAAGATCGAGAATATCGCTGATGAGGTTGAGCAGATCGGTTCCGGCACCGTGAATGGTGCGCGCAAACTCAACTTGCTTGGCCGAGAGGCTGCCATCGGGATTTTCCGCGAGTTGCTGACCAAGAACAAGAATGGAGTTAAGTGGCGTGCGCAGCTCGTGGGACATGTTGGCGAGGAACTCCGATTTGTACTTGGAGGTAAGAGCAAGTTCGCGCGCTTTTTCTTCCAGGGCGCGCCGCGCCTGCTCGATTTCCTGGTTCTTGCGCTCCACTTCATAATTCTGTTCGGCAAGCTGCTGAGCCTTTTGCGCGAGCTGCTCGTTGGTCTGCTGCAGTTCCTTCTGCTGTGTCTGCAACTCCGCGGCAAGCTGCTGCGATTGTTTCAGCAGGCTTTCCGTCTGCATGGTGGCTTCAATGGAGTTGAGCACGATGCCTATAGAAGAGGTGAGTTGCTCCAGGAAGGCCAGGTGAGAAGCGGTGAAGGAGCTAAGGCTTGCAAGCTCGATTACAGCCTTGACACGATCTTCAAAAAGTACGGGGAGAACGATAACATTCTTTGGCTTGGCCTTGAAGAGGCCGGACTGGATGGGCGTTGTTCCTCTAGGTAATTCTGTAATGTGCATGCGGCGCTTTTCCGCAGCACATTGGCCGATCAGACCTTCGCCGATGCGCACTTCGCGGACATTTCTCTCGGGAGCATCAGCATACGTGGAAAGCGACACCAGCGTGCCCTCAGACGCAGAGGACTCGCTACCCATCTGGTAGATGACACCCTGCTGCGCATTCACGAGTGGGGCGAGTTCGGAAAGCAACATCCGACCGACAGTACTAAGATCCCGCTGGCCTTGCAGCATGCCAGTGAAGCGGGCCAGGTTAGTCTTGAGCCAGTCCTGTTCTGTGTTGCGGTCGGTGGTGAGCCGCAGGTTATCGATCATCGTGTTGATGTTGTCTTTGAGCTCGGCCACTTCGCCGCGGGCTTCTACCTGGATCGAACGAGTGAGATCGCCCTTGGTCACAGCAGTAGCTACTTCCGCAATGGCGCGCACCTGGTTGGTGAGGTTGTCGGCCAACAGGTTCACGTTGCCGGTAAGGTCTTTCCAGGTTCCGGATGCGCCGGGAACATTGGCCTGACCGCCGAGACGACCTTCCACGCCGACTTCGCGGGCCACCGTGGTGACCTGATCAGCGAAGGTAGCCAGTGTGTCCGTCATATTGTTGATGGTCTCGGCCAGCGCTGCGACTTCACCTTTCGCGTTCACCGTAAGCTTCTGGTTGAGCGCGCCGTTGGCCACGGCGGTAACGACTTTTACGATGCCGCGGACCTGTTCCGTCAGGTTCACAGCCATCACGTTGACGTTATCCGTAAGGTCCTTCCAGGTTCCAGCCACACCGGGCACCATTGCCTGGCCGCCAAGGTTTCCGTCTGTGCCTACCTCGCGGGCCACACGCGTTACCTCGGCAGCGAAGGCGTTGAGCTGATCCACCATCGTGTTGATGGTGTTTTTCAGTTCGAGGATTTCGCCCTTCACATCCACCGTGATTTTGCGGGATAAATCGCCACGCGCAACGGCCGTGGTGACTTCAGCGATGTTTCTCACCTGTGCGGTGAGGTTACCCGCCATCGAGTTCACTGAGTCGGTGAGATCCTTCCAGGTGCCGGCGACACCGGGAACATTGGCCTGGCCGCCAAGACGGCCTTCCGTACCGACCTCGCGCGCCACACGCGTCACTTCACCTGCAAACCGGTTGAGCTGATCGACCATCGTGTTGATGGTTTCTTTGAGCAGCAGAATTTCACCGCTAACGTTTACGGTGATCTTCTTGGAAAGATCGCCGCTCGCGATTGCCGTTGCCACCTCGGCGATATTGCGCACCTGCCCGGTAAGGTTCGAGGCCATGGAGTTGACCGAGTCCGTAAGGTCTTTCCACGTTCCCGCTACACCGGATACTTGGGCCTGACCGCCGAGCTTGCCGTCCGTGCCCACTTCACGCGCCACGCGCGTCACTTCGCCCGCGAAGGCGTTGAGCTGGTCCACCATGGTGTTGATGGTGTCCTTCAGCTCGAGGATTTCGCCCTTCACGTCCACTGTGATCTTGCGTGAAAGGTCGCCGCGCGCGACGGCTGTTGCGACTTCGGCGATATTGCGCACCTGGCCGGTAAGGTTGGATGCCATGAAGTTGACGTTATCGGTGAGGTCTTTCCATGTTCCTGCTACTCCGGATACCTGCGCCTGGCCGCCCAGCTTGCCGTCCGTGCCGACTTCGCGCGCGACGCGTGTGACTTCGCCGGCGAAAGCGTTGAGCTGATCCACCATCGTGTTGATGGTGTTTTTCAGCTCGAGGATTTCGCCCTTCACGTCCACAGTGATCTTGCGCGACAAGTCGCCACGAGCGACGGCCGTTGTTACTTCGGCGATGTTTCTCACCTGTGCCGTGAGGTTGCCCGCCATCGAGTTCACGTTGTCGGTAAGATCCTTCCACGTGCCGGCCACGCCGGGCACCTGCGCCTGGCCGCCGAGCTTTCCTTCTGTGCCGACTTCGCGCGCTACACGCGTCACTTCGCCAGCAAAACGATTGAGCTGATCCACCATCGTGTTCAGCGTTTCTTTGAGCTGAAGGATTTCGCCACGCACATCGACGGTAATTTTGCGGGAAAGGTCGCCGTTCGCGATAGCTGTTGCTACTTCAGCGATATTACGTACCTGACCGGTGAGATTGCCGGCCATGAAGTTCACATTGTCGGTAAGGTCCTTCCAAGTACCGGCGACACCGGGAACGCTAGCCTGGCCGCCGAGCTTGCCTTCCGTGCCGACTTCGCGCGCCACGCGCGTTACTTCTCCCGCGAAGGCGTTGAGCTGATCGACCATCGTGTTGATGGTGTCCTTCAGCTCAAGAATTTCACCCTTCACGTCTACGGTGATCTTGCGGGACAAATCGCCGCGCGCAACGGCTGTAGTGACTTCGGCAATGTTTCTGACCTGCGCTGTGAGATTGCCGGCCATTGCATTCACTGAGTCTGTGAGATCTTTCCACGTGCCGGCCACGCCGGGAACAACTGCCTGACCGCCAAGCTTACCGTCAGTGCCGACTTCGCGCGCCACGCGCGTCACTTCAGCGGCGAAGGAACGGAGCTGATCGACCATCGTGTTGATGGCTTCCTTGAGCTGAAGGATTTCGCCGCGCACATCGACGGTGATCTTGCGGGAGAGATCTCCGCTGGCCACGGCCGTTGCCACTTCAGCGATATTGCGAACCTGACCGGTAAGGTTCGAAGCCATGGAGTTGACCGAGTCCGTAAGGTCTTTCCATGTGCCGGCCACGCCGGGAACGACAGCCTGGCCGCCGAGCTTGCCATCTGTACCGACTTCGCGCGCCACGCGCGTCACTTCAGCCGTGAAGATCCCGAGCTGCTGAATCATCGTGTTGACGATATTGGCGGAGCGAAGAAAGTCGCCTTCGAGCGGTCGGCCGTCCACATCGAGACGTACGGTTTGCGTCAGATTTCCCTGGGCCACGGCAGCAATTGCACGGGTAACCTCAGTGGTGGGACGCAGCAGATCTTCGATGAGCGTATTGACTGAGACTTCCATGTCATCCCAGGCGCCGCGGTGCCGCTCGACACGGATTCGCTCACGCGTTTTGCCCTCTTTGCCCACAGCCTGGCCGACGCGCTTCAATTCGCGAGCCATCTCTTCGTTGGCCGTCACGATTTCATTGAAGATATCCGCGATTTTCCCAGGCAGACCTATCCACGTACCCGGCAAGCGGGTGCTGAAATCGCCGTCCTTCATGGTTTGGAGGCTTTGCAGGATAGCGGCCAGGCACTCGTGCGAAGGCAGTTCTGCTCCATTGGCCGGATACGAAGAGGTCGTTCCTCCCTCGTTCAGAGGGGGCTGTACGTAGGTCCCCATGCAAGGAACTCCTACCATATATATGAAATGTCAGGCGGTCGTTGATGCACGAAACATACCCCAGCCAGCTTATTTCTGGAAGCGCGGAAGCGCGTCTGCAAAAACACAAATGTTGAGATGCGAATATCCAATGCCAGGTTGTTTTATAACACTCTACGCCGATTCGAAAATCCATTTATTTGAGACATTTAGCTCTGGGGTCGTGGATACTCGTGGTGTGCGGCAATTGATTTGGCTGATAAGCGCTCTGATTATTGTGGCGAGAGGGCCGCTATGGGCGGCGCAGGCTACTGGGCAGGCCGTTGCGTGGCGGTGGGCTGTGGCAGATGCGGCGAAGAGCGCGCCGAACGCCGAGATTGCGGTTGTGAACCTAATGTCGGGACGCGTGGTGGCGGCGCGAAGGTTAGCTGAAGCGGCCCGAACACTGGCTGCGCCCGGCTCGACGCTAAAGCCGATTGCACTGTACGGACTGCTCGAGCAGGGAGGATGGAATCCCGCGCAGCGGATTGCGTGCAGCAGACAATTGCATGTGGCGGGGAGGGAGCTGAACTGCTCGCATCCGGAGATGCCGGCGCTGGATGCGCACGAAGCGCTGACATGGAGCTGCAATACATACTTTGCCGCTGTAGCAGGAAGCGTACCGCCAGCGAAACTTCGCGGGCTGCTGGAACGCTCGGAACTGCTTGGGACAACAGGGCTTGTGGAGAGCGAAGCTGTGGCGCGATTCCGTGAGCCGCGGACGGCGGATGAGACAAAATTGGCGCTATTGGGCATGGAGGGGATTGAGGTAACGCCGCTGGAACTGGTGCGGGCGTACCGGTGGCTCGGGCTGGAGTTTGCTGCGCATCCGAAGACAAAGGCAACAGAGGTAGTAAGCGCAGGAATTCGGGATTCGGCGAGCTTTGGAGTGGCGGGGGCGGCAGGTTTGGGTGGCGTGGCGGTAGAAGGCAAGACGGGAACGGCGAACGCAACTGCTGGCGGACGGACGCATGGTTGGTTTGTGGGGCTTGCGCCGGCGCAGAACCCAAAGGTTGCTCTGGTGGTATATCTGCCGGTGGGACGCGGCGCAGATGCGGCAGGGATCGCGGGAGAGGTATTGAAGCGATCGCCGCTGAGGACAAAGTGAGAACAGGGGTCAGAGATCCGGGAACAGGGATCAGAATCTTCCTTATGATTGCGGCAGTTGTGGCTACGGCGCAGATGGTCGGCGCGCAGCAAAGTGCTTCAACGCTGCGCGTGGGACTGTGGACGCTGTGGCACGACCGCGAAGTGTTGGTGCGAGCGGCGCAGGGTGAGAGTGCAAGTGTGCGAACGTGCGACCGATGTGGTGCGGTTCCGCTGGCGCAGGAAATGAGACTGCGCGCGGAGGACAGTGCGATTGCCTTTGGCGGCAAACACTCTACGGAAATGTGGCTGAGCGGGGCGCTGATCCTGGAAGCGCATGGAGAGCGTGTGGCACTTCCGTACCCTGTGCATGTGATTGCGCGGGGAGGCGTGCTGACGATAGCTGTAACAATGCCGGTGGAGCGCTATGTGGAGCGCGTAGTAGCGAGCGAGAGCGGCGCGGGTGACTCTGAGGAATCACTGAAGGCGCTGGCCGTGGTGGTGCGAAGCTTTGCGCTGCATGTGCGACATGGACACGCCGAATATGACCTGTGCGATGCGACGCACTGCCAACTGCTGCGCTGGAGCGCGACGGGGCGCGAGGCGGCAGCTCATGCGGCTGTGCTGAGAACCGCAGGCGAGACACTGTGGTTTCATGGACGGCGGGCCGCGGCGTGGTTCCACCAGAACTGTGGCGGGCATACGGCTGTACCCGCGGAGGTGTGGGGCGCGAAAGGGGACATGGCTCCGTGGCTTGTGGGGCGAGCGGACCCATATTGCATTGCATACGGTGTGCGGGAGTGGAGTTCGACGCTGACGCTGGAGGAGTTGACGCGAGCACTAGCTAGCGGAGGGCTCGTTGCGCCGGGATGGAAGACGCTGATGGTAGCCAAGAGAGGCGAGTCTGGACGGGCAGTAACGCTGATGGTGGGTGGAACAGCAGTTTCCACAGAAGACTTCCGGCTGGCGGTGGGCCGCGCGCTAGGGTGGAATCGGATTCCGAGCGCATGGTTTGAAGTGTCAAGACTGAGCAATGGGATCGGCGATGGATTTCTGTTTCACGGGCGCGGCGCGGGGCACGGCGTAGGGCTTTGCCAAGTGGGTGCGGCAGCTATGGCAGCACAGGGATTGGATGCGGGCACAATTTTGGCTCAGTACTTCCCCGGCGCAGAAGTGCGAGATGAGGCAAGCGGGCTGAGTTGGCGGAGCTTTGCGCGCGTGGGTTACACGCTAGAAACACTGGAAGATGAGGACCAGACGTATTTGCCGGAGCTGGACCATGCACTGACCGAGGCGCGGAGCCGGTCTGGGTTGGAGCTGACAGGAATTATTACTGTGCGGGAGTATCGGTCGACGCCGGAGTTTCGCGCGGCGACGCTTGCGCCGGGATGGGTTGCGGCGTTCGCCGAAGGCAGTTGGATTGGCACGCAGCCGATGCGGACACTTGCGGGTCGAAAGATGCTTGAACCTGTAATGCGGCATGAGATGCTGCACGCGCTGGTGGAGAGCACAGCGGGTGTGAAGGCTCCACTATGGCTGCGCGAGGGATTGGTGGAGGCTTGGAGTTCTGAAGGACAAGCCGCGGTTGCACCGAAGATGAAACTTGAGGATGTGGACCGCAAGCTGGCTCATTCTGCGAATGAGGGCGAGTCCGAAGCGGCACATGCGGCGGCGCGATGGTATACAGAAAAGCTGCTGGGAAGTTATGGGCGAACGCAGGTGGCTGCATGGCTGCGGAATGGCGTGCCAACGCAGGCTATGACTGCGGTGCAGCGTTAGAGTTTCGTTGCTTCCTGCTGTTTGAGCAGCGCGCAGACCCAGCCGAGAAGCAGAATCCAGCAAAGGAACATAAGCAGGTACGCGCCGATGAACTTGAGCGCGACGGCCCAGATCTGTGCGCTGAGCGTGCCATGCGGCAAGCCGTTGAAGAAGTGGCTGGGCAGGGCTACGCCAAGGAGCGCGAAGAAAACTACGGCGAAAAACCAGCGCCAGTTGTGCATGACGTGAAGCGTGCTAAGCCAGCGGAGACGCCAGGCGCGCACGGCAGACGCTGCGCCGAGAGGGATGAGAAGTGCAGGAATGACGATCCAGCGCAGGAACCACTCGATGCGTGTGAGCCAGAGTGAAAGATGCTGGAAGGTGAAGATGCGCGCTCGCCACCAGGCGGAGGCTTTGGAGTTGAGATACGCAGCCCACAGATAGATCTTGTCGTCCCAACGGTCCAGCAGCGCCCAGAGGAGCCAGGCAATGGCGATCCAGACGAGCAGGGAGAGCGCTCCCGAAATGAGTGAGACGCGAGGTTCACTTTCACTCATCATGCTGCGAACAATTCCTGCTTTGAGCGCGAGCGCGGCGGCGAGAAGCAGTAGTGGCAACAAGACGGAGAGCGCGAATTGCCACCAGTATTTGTCGGGCAGGCGCGTCCAGCCGATGCCGGCAATAGCGATCAGCGGGAAGCCGACGAACTGCGCGAGTATCCAGCCGCGCGCGGCGCGCAGGTTGTGTGCCATATCGCGCATAAGGTCACGTGCGGCCATCAGGGTTGCACCTCCAGCGTCGCGGGATCGGTGGTGGCGGTTACAGAAGGTTGATACATGGGGCCCGATTGCGCAGGACTGATGCCAAAGCGGCCAGGTGTAACAACTTTGAGCAGGTAGACGTACTCGGTGCGCCTGGTGAATTCGGTATTGAAAAAAGCTGCGCGATCATCGTGGAATTCTTTGCGCGTAAACCAGTCCGCCCACCAATCCGGCTTGTTGTTGAGTTTATAGAGATCGCTGCGCTCAAGGAATTCGGTGCCTGCGGGGATGGGATCTTCAGAGAGCATGTATTTCCAATCGGTTCCTGCAATGGCGAAGCGCACGGCGATAATGTCACCGACGTGAACGGGACCATGGAGCGGGACAAGATCGTAGGTGATGGGATCGTCGGGCTTGTCCTGCTTCTTCTGGAGCAGATAGTAGTCGCGCGTAGCGTTGAGAGAAAGCTGACCGTTCTGATAGAGCTTCTTATCGGCGCTGTACCACTGGTTTTCGGCGGACCAGTAGGTTATGCCGTC
Organism: Occallatibacter sp.; assembly: GCF_049510455.1. Lineage (GTDB taxonomy): Bacteria > Acidobacteriota > Terriglobia > Terriglobales > Acidobacteriaceae > Telmatobacter. The sequence goes on from NZ_JBEKYX010000003.1 coordinate 26,164, forward strand.
GCCGGTTTTGCGAATGGTGAGTTGGCCTCCGTTACCGATCTGTTGCGCGGGAATCTTGATCTTCCATGGGACATTGAATGCATCCGCCGGGGCGAAGCGATGGTTTCCGACACTTGCGCCATTGACGAGGATCTCCACGTCGGAACTATTGGCCAGCTCGCCGCTGAGAGCGAGATAGTCCGTAAGACCTGCGATGACCATCGCGGTCTGTTTGGTTGTCTCCCAGTAGTCGCCGCTGCGCTGCTGACCGAGCCACAAGACAGCTTTCGACACGAGACTGCTGGAGCGATCCTGGCGAATGAGCAGCTTGAGCGCTACGGAGGTAGCTTCGGGCGAGTTGTCACCCCAGTCGTCGAGCAGGTTGTCGTAGCGCGATTGCCACCAGGCATCGCCGCTGTTGACTTTGGCCCTGAATTCGAGAATCTGCGCTGCCTCAAGAGCGCGGCTGTCGCCTGCTGCATCGAGAGCGAGTCCTGCGAAGGCAAGAGCTTCTGTGCCGAGCTTGCCGCGGTCGCTCCAGAGAGGGTCTATTTGTTCCTTCGGGACGCCGCCAGTGGTGGCGAGCGCGTAGAGCGTGTATGCGCGGAGATCAGGAACCATGTCCGGATGCTGAGAGAGAGTCGTGAGCAGCCACTGGCGACCGCGGTTGAGGCGGTTGTCCTCGATCTTGTAGCCAGCGTTGCGCGCCTGGCCCAGGCCGCTGACGACATAGGCGGTCATGAAGACGCGACTGGGATCGTCTGGCCACCAACCCCAGCCACCATCGTCGTGCTGATAGTTGTAAAGACGCTCAAGACCGGCGTTGACCATCTTGTTAAGCGTGGCACGGTCGATGGGGGATTTGAGATGAAGCTTATCGACTGTCTGCGCAACGATGACGTCCGGCAGGAAGCTGGACATGGTCTGCTCGGTGCAGCCCCAGGGGTAGCCGGTGAGGTAATCGAGCGCATCGAAGACGGTTCCGGCAACGGAGGGCGCGACGGTAACTGTGATGGAGCGCGTGCCCGCGTCAGAGTTTGCAGGGAAGCTGTAACTCCACTGCGCCTGGCCTGAGCCTGAGAAGACTGTGCCGGAGCCGGCGTTACGCTGCTTGACTCCGTAGGGCAGTACAGGCAACGGGATTTCGATCGCGTCGGACTCCTCATTGGTGAGGGCTTTAGCTGTGAGCGTGGCGGAGCCAGTTGTGCGAGCGCGGACACGCCACTCCGCAACACTTTCACCGCGCGCAGGGATGTTGATCTTCGTGGTTTGGCCGCTGAGAACGTCGAGACCTGCAACATCAAGTGCGAAGGTGACGTCTTTGGCGGATTCGAGATAGTTGTGCGCGATGACTTTCAATGTGGCCTCATCGCCCTGGCGCAGGAAGCGCGGCGCGGCAAGACGGACGATGAGGTTTTTGCGAACGAGGACACGCGTGATGACACTGCCGGCTTTGCCATCGTCGGTCATGCCGCGAACAGTGGCGCGCCAGGTGGTGAGGGCGTCGGGGAAGGTGAATTCGACGCGCGCATGGCCGTCGGGGCCGGTGCGGACGGTGGGGTTCCAGTAAGCCGTGTCAGGGAATGCCTTGCGCACCTTGGGTACAACGAGATCTGAGCCTGGTTTGACTTGCGCCATGCGGGGATGGAAGAGGCCATCTCCAATGAGGCGCGCGAGAAGCGGGCTCTTTGTGCCGGCCTCGCCGTGGAAGTAGTACTCGAAGGACGTCTCGGGGTTAAGCCAGGAATAGCGCCGTGGATAAAAGAAGCCAAGGATATCGCTAGTGGTATCAGGGCGAACCGAGTAGAGGGCTTCATCAACCGCGCCTAAGCTCAGGTCTGCCTGCACGGGCTTGCTGGACGCATCCTGCGCGAGGATGTCAAAGGAGCCTTTTTCGCCGGGAAGGTATTTGTCCTTGCTGGGCGTGGCGGTTATGGTAAGGCGGCGCTCGGTGAGCGGCACGGAAAGACTCTTTTGCGCGGTGATGAGCTGGTCCGCATGGACAAGCATGGCGCTGACGGTGAGATTGGGCTGGGCGCGGTCGGTGATTGGCACATCAAATGCAATGCTGGTGCCTTTGCCGTGGAGTAGCTGACGCGACTGGATGCTGTTGCCCTCCGCTGTGACGACAGCCCAGAACTCCTGATCGGGTTTGTCGTCGAGACCGGTGACGAGGAGTATGTGGGCGGTCTCGCCGACTTTGTAAGACTTTTTGTCTGGAACGAGCTGCGCCTGGACGTTCTGGTTGTAACTTGCGCCGGCGCCGTTGTAGATCCAGAGCCAGGTGCGGCCTTCCACGGTACGTCTCTCCGGGGTGAAGGCCGAGGCTACAACGGTGAAACTGCCGCTAGTGCTGATGGGTAGATCCACAAAGACTGTTCCGTCCGCTCCTGTGATGGAATCGCGATTATCTACAACGGATTTAGTGGCCGTGCGCGTTACGGAGTCCCATTTTGTCTGGCTGGATTCAATGTGGATGGGGGTCTGCACAGGCTTGCCATCGTAGTCCTGCGCGGTGACTTTGACGCGTGGCGTCTGGCCGGGCGAGATGATGTAGCTGGTAGGTTCCACGCTCAGGCGGAAGGAGCCGTAAGTGGCGAGAACAGTAGCGTGGCCCGCGACCTCGCGGTTGGCTGCGTCGGTTACGCGAGCTTCGATGCGGAAGTCTTCGTCGTCGTGCTTGCGATCAAGCGGAACGGGTAGCGAGACGGTGAGGCGGCCATTGGCGTCGAGCACGCCCTCATGCTCCTGCTGCTCCTCGGCGCCCCAGGTCTCGTCGGAATCGCCGGAGTTATCCGAGCTGTCGGAATTGTCTGCGCCGGCCTGATCGCGTGCATCTTCTTCGCCTTCGTCCCACCACCAGTGTGTGGAAGTGTGCACGACGTACTTCACCTTGGCTCCGGCGACCGGCTCGCCGAAGAAGTAGCGCGCCTCAATGACGGCCTGGAGGGAGTTGCCCTGGAGGATGCGCCTGGCGGCAGGTTTGACGGTGACCTGATACTCAGGCTTCTTATACTCCTCTACGTAAAAGCTACCCGCCCCCTGAACCTGGTCGCCGAGCTGGATGTTGTAGTAGCCGAGTGAGGCGTCGGAAGCAAGCGTGAGATCTGCCGAAACAGTGCCGTGAGCGGAGACTGGCAGGTCTTTCTTGAAGATGGCCTTGTCGTCGGCGTCCCGCACGGTAAGCTGCACGGTTTTGTTAGCAGGCAGAAGCAGATTGTCGTCTTTCTGGCCGCGCAAGATGGCTTTGATGTGGACATCGTGGCCGGGACGATAAACAGGACGGTCGGTATAAATGAATGCGCGCGTGTTGCCTGCAGCGTTCTCATTGAAGCCGTAGCCCCAGGGCGTGACGATGGCAGCCTCGCTGCCCTTATGAGCGAGAACCCAGAGATTTTCCGGCTGTCCTGCATGCTCGCCCATGCTGAGCGGGGCAAAGCCTTCAGCACTGGTTTTTGCAGTGGCTTGTTGATTGCCGCTGGCCCAGAAAACCACGTCGGCGTCAGAGATGGGCGCGCCGGTTTTGCGATCGGCGACAAAGACCTCAAGGTTACTGTTAAATGACCGTTCCACCAGCACCATGCTGGTGACGATGGCGAGGGTGTAGGCCTTGTATGTGCCATCTGTGGCCTCAATGAGGTAGACGCCAGGGCCGGGATTGTCTATGGGCAGAATCTGCGTTTCGCTTACCAGCGAAGGCGGCATGATGAGCTTCCAGCGGGCAACGAGCTGGCTTTCGTTGAGCAGCGGAATGCCGGCGAATTCCGTAGCGCCGACGATGCGGCTGCGTTTGCCCAGGCTGGCCTGATGCTCGCGGACGCTGTCGCGGGCTTCCGATGTGAACTGGCTACGGAAGAAGTGACGAATGTTCCACCAGATGCCGGCTTTAAAGTCGTGCAGGCGTTCGATCAAGGTGCGCTTGTCAATCTGCTCGGATGGCGAGTAGCTCTGCGTGCCAAAGCTGTGCAGATCCTTGAGGCCGGAGAAGAACTTTTCCGTGTCGCGAACCTTGTAGACACGGAACTCGAGCGCGGACACGTTGCGTGAATAGAGCTGGATCTTCATCTGCTCGCCGGGAGCGAAGGTGCGCTGCGTGGAGAGCGAAAAAGAACGCGGCTCGGCCGCGTGGGCTGCGGAGCCAACGAAAAGGAGAGCAAGAACCAGAGCCAAGAGCAGCCGCGAAAATTTCATTCGGCCCCTCGCAAGATATTCCAGCGGTAGACGCCAAGGAAGTTAGGGTTAGAGGCGACCGGTCGCCACTGCGGCTCCGGATGATCGAGCAGCTCGGCGAGGAGGACGCGGCGTAGCTCACCGGGGCGTCCGTGATCGGGTCCGGTATGATAGACGACGCGTGCCTGCGTGCCGACGGCGGCAACGATCATCGAATGCCAGGGCGAAGACTGGCCAAATTGCCGGTAGAAGAGCAGATCGCCCGGCTGTGCGGCGCGTACGTCGCGGCTGACGAGGAAGGCATTGCGCTGGACAAGTGTTTTGGCGTCAGCGAATTGAGCGAAGCTGCCGTTGGTGAGGTCAGCGGGCTCAAAGCTGCCGGGCTGGACGCGGAAGAGCTGCGCACCGAGCGGCGTATCAGGATAATGCCATACACGGATTTCGCCGGGGAGTGCGTCAACTTCAATGCCTGTCGAGAGGAACCAGGAATCGTCATGCCGCTTGAGGGCTTCGCGGTAAGAGTAGCGCAACAGGCTGGCGCAATCGGTAATCTCGGTTGGGATCTGAGAGGCAGGACGCAGGGCCTGCTCATCCGCAATGAGTGCGAACCAGCGCCGGAAGGCAGCCTGGTCGGCAGGATCGGTAAGTCGGAGAAAATCCGGCGTGCCGTCTGAGAAGCGGTCGGTGAAGGCTGCCGTGCGAGCGCGGGCAGTTGTAGAGATGGCGTGGATGTGGGTGTGATGTGGGGCGAGGCGGCCGATCTGCATGAGCACCAGTATTGCCGCACCTAAAAGAAGGACTCCTGCGAGTGAGCGCAGAAGTGTGCGAGGCAACTCGCGTGGCCGGACTGTTCCAGTTGGCAGTGCGATCGGCAGCATATACGGAGACGAACGATATAGTAACCCAAATTCATTTCTGTGGAAAAATACAGAGAGGTGGAATCCCGCGCAGCGGGACCGCGCTATACTTTGCCGAGCGGCTTGGCATAAATCTCCGCGCCATGACTGTTTTGGTAGTAGCGGGGGTGGTTGCCGTGGCGCTTGTAACCGCAGCCGCGGTAAAGGGCGATGGCGGCTACATTGGTTTCATCCACGTGCAGCCAGATGTAGGTGGCATGGGCCTGGCGGGCAGAGCCTTCAGCAAGGCGAAGCAGTTCACGGGCGACACTGCGGCGGCGAAATGTGGGATCGACCTCGATGGTCTGGATGTAGGCGACAATGCCGCGCTGCATCCGTGTCCACTCCACGATAACGAAACCCGCGAGTCTGCTGCCTTCTTCGGCGGTCCATTCCGCGGTCCAGGTGACGCTCGAGGCACGCTCGGTGAGCTGCTTCATGTAGCGGCGGTCAAAGCGCAGGACGCCATCGAAGCATGCCTCTTCAATGGCGTAAAGCTGCTCAAAGTCCGCGGGATGGTAGAGGCGGTATTGCACGGATTCATCCTGACATGAATTCACGGTGCGAATGCGAATAAAAAGCCATCCCCTCCGGGATGGCTTTTCATATCAAATGGAGCGTGCTGCGCTAGACCTTGGCTTCAAGGCCAGCGATCACGTCGAAGAAACGCTGGTCAAGGCGGCGATTGGTGGAGATGGCTTCCTTGATGGTGATGTCAGTGATGTCCGTGCCCTTGAGGACGGCGATGCGGCCCCACTTGCTCTGGTGCACCATATCAATGGCGTGAAGGCCGTAACGCTGGCCGAGCAGACGGTCGTACGCCGTGGGCACACCGCCGCGCTGGGTGTGGCCGAGGTTCACGCTGCGGGTTTCAAAGCCGGTCTTCTCTTGGATGAGCTTGGCGAGCGCTTCTCCGATCCCGGAGAGCTGCGCGTGGCCGAAGGAATCGACCTTGCCTGAGCCGAGAATCTGGCCACCTTCCGGCAAGTGGCAGCCTTCGGCGACAACGACTACGCCATAATGCTTGCCATGATCGTAGTTGTACTTGAGTAAGGCACAGACGTGATCGAGATCGATAGTCTGCTCCGGTACGAGAACGACATGCGCGCCGCCCGCGATGCCCGCGGCCATTGCGATCCAGCCTGCGTCGCGGCCCATAACTTCCACAACGATGACGCGATTGTGTGAGTCGGCGGTGGTATGGATGCGATCCACGGCTTCCGTGGCAATGGAGACGGCTGTATCGTAGCCGAATGTCGCGTCGGTACCATTGATGTCGTTGTCGATGGTCTTGGGCACGCCGACCGCGCTAATCCCGTGCTCGGCAAGGAAGAGCGTGACGGACTGCGTGTCGTCGCCCCCGAGCGCGATGAGCGCGTCAATCTTGTTTTCTTTGAGAACTTCCTGGACCTTTTCGATGCCTCCGGGAATCTTCTTCACATTGGTGCGCGAGGAGTGAAGGATGGTGCCGCCCTTGAGCTGAATGCCGTCTGTGCTTTCGAGCGTCAGCGGAATCCACTGGTTTTCAAGAACGCCTTTCCAGCCGTTGAGGAAACCAATAAATTCGTCGCCGTAATGATTGATCCCCTTCTTCACCGCTGCATAAATCACTGCATTCAAGCCAGGGCAGTCTCCGCCGCCGGTCAACAAAGCTACACGCATCGAAAAGCTCTCCTAGTGAGGAATCTGTGGGGCGCGGTGGCCTGCAGGGCGCTTCTATTTCTCACGACATTCGTGAAGCGTTCGGCCAGTTCGACGCCATATACAGTGTACTCCGAGAGAGTCAAGAGAAAGTGTTGGCGGCCACGCCCTTACAATCAGGGACAGTTTGCTTTTCACTCGGAATTTACAGGCTGGGATGTTCCAATAAACTATGCCCGGAACCGGAGCACTGCTCTTACTCGCCTTTGCAAGTTTCGTCGTTGCGGTGCTTCTGGTGCTGCTGCAATTGACGCGGCTGGGCTATCTGATCCGCGCTACGATTCCAGACCGTCCGCGGCGGCGGTTGTTTCTGGCTTCAGTCTCTTTCCTGATTACGTTCATGGGCGTGCGCTTCATTGTAGACATGGTTGTGCGGGATCGCGGACCCTTTGACTGGGTGACGGTGCGCGGAGTACACATCCATCACCTGGTATGGGGAATCCTGATTCTGCTGCTGGTCGGTTATGGATGGCTGCTCGATGTGGGCCGCTCGCACTCGCCGATTTCTATTTTTCTGAGCAGGCTGATGTGCGTGAGTTATGGAGCAGGCGCGGCGCTGACACTGGATGAGTTTGCCCTATGGCTGAATCTGGATCCGAATACCTACTGGACGCGCCAGGGACGCGTCAGCATTGACGCGGTGATCCTGTTTGGCGGACTGCTGGCCGTGAGCATGTGGGGCGCCCCGTTCTTTCGCGGCCTGCACCACATGTGGACAAAGCGAGGAATCTTTGGTCGCGGTTTGGTTTCGCCTATTCGCCGCGTGAGGTTGCTTCGTCCGCGTAAATCTCGGCGACAAGCGAAGCATAACGCTCCGTAATTACGCGGCGCTTGAGCTTCATGGACGGGGTAAGCTCTCCGGTCTCTTGCGTCCACTCCTCGGGTACGAGCCGGAATCGCTTCAGAGACTCGAAGCTGGCGAGATCCGCATTGATGTCATGAACGATGCCGTGATACAGCTTATGCACTCGACTGTCTACGACAAGTTCAGCGCGGCTGGAAAAAGCGACTCCCTGCTGGCGAGCCCAACCTTCGAGAGCTGTAAAGTTGGGAGAAATGAGCACGGAGATGAACTTGTGCTTGTCGCCGATCAGCGCCGCATTGCCGACGAGGACGTTCGTCTTGAGCTTGTTCTCAATAGGTTGCGGAGCCACAAGCTTGCCGCCGGATGTTTTTAGCAGTTCCTTCTTGCGGTCGGTAATGTAGAGAAAGCCGTCGGCGTCCTGATGGCCGATGTCGCCGGTGTGGAACCAGCCTTCGCCGCTGAAGCACTCGGCATTGGCTTGCGGTTTCTTCCAATAGCCCTGAAAAACGATGGGGCCGCGGATGAGTAGCTCGCCGTCCGATGCAAACTGGATTTCGATGTTGGGCTGGAGTGGGCCAACTGAACCGAGGCGTTGCGCGTTAGGATTGTTGAGCGCAATGACAGGAGATGTTTCCGTAAGGCCGTAACCTTCCCAAACGGCGATGCCGGCCGATGCAAACCAGCGAGCGGTGTCTACGCCGAGCGGCGCACCACCCGAGACGAAGTACCGTACACGCCCACCGAATGCCTCCTGCACCTTGCTGTAGACGAGCTTATTGGCGAGCTTCCATCCAAACGCGGAAGGCTTATGGCTGCGATAGACCTCATCGCTGTGCGCCAGGCCCATCTTGAGCGCAAGAGCGAGCAGTCGCTTGCGAATGGGGCTGGCCGCAGACTTGTGCTCGACAGCCTGACGGATCTTTTCATAGACGCGCGGAACACCCACGAAAAAGGTTGGCCGAATTTCCTTCATGGCCTGCGGCAGCTTATCGAACTGCGCGCAATACGCCACCTGCGCGCCGGCGTTGTACATGGCGTAATCCAGTGCGCGCGCAGTAATGTGCGAGAGCGGTAGAAACGAGATGCAGGTGTCGCTCGGAGAAATCTCGTAACCGCCAATGCAATAGCACTGGTTGGCGGCGATGTTACCGTGCGTGAGCATTACGCCCTTCGGTTCGCCGGTGGTTCCTGACGTATAGATCAGCGTGGCCAGGTCTTTCGGCTCGGCGGAGTGCGCAAGGGCATCGAAGACTGGATCGCGTTGCGAGCCAAGCGAGTCTGCGCCTTCGATAAGACTGCTGTAAGGAATCGCGCCTTTGGGTGCGTCGGCATCCATCATCACGATACGCTCAAGCGGCGTCTGATTCCGGACGGTGTTAAGCTTATCCAACTGCGCGCGCGTAGAAACAAATGCGATACGGCAGTCTGCATCCGTGAGCAACACGGAAATCTGCTCACCGGTAAGCGTGGGATAGACGGGCACGTCTGCCGCTCCGATGGCAAGAATGGCGAAGTCCGTAACGGCCCACTCCCAGCGATTTTCCGAGATGAGTGCGACACGGTCGCCTTTTTTCACGCCCCATTCGAGCAGCCTGGAGCCGACAGCGCGCACGCGCTGATAAATCTGACCGGATGAAAGCTGCTGCCACTGGCCTGCGTGATCCTGGCACAGAACGGCGCGCGGATTGGCAGCGTCCGCAATGCGAAAAAAGAGATCATTGATGGTGCTAATGGGAGCCGATGTCATGGGTGCGCCAAAAGTTGCGGGATGATTCACTCCAAGTCTGTTTTCAGACCAAGCGAAGTGTATCAGTCTCGCACCTGTTTGGTCGCTATGCGAGCTACGCTTGCGGCTTTGGTGTGAGGCGCACAAAGCGCTGCGACTCGGTCTCCCAGTTCGCCAGCAACCACCGCGCGCGGAGGCTCTGCGTCTTGGCGGCGTGCAGTTCCACCAGTTCATAGATGGATTTGCGCGCGGCATGGTCGAGGTCATCCCACGTTTCCGGCTGCAGGAAAGAGTTGTGAAAGCGGCCTTTGTTGAGGAAATCGCCCTCCTCGTCATACACCCATGCGAGACCGCCGGTCATGCCTGCGCCGAAGTTGATGCCAGTTTCGCCGAGGACAACGGCGAGGCCGCCGGTCATGTACTCGCAGCCGTGATCGCCCACGCCTTCCACGATGGCCAGCGCGCCGGAATTGCGAACCGCGAAGCGCTCGCCGGCACGGCCGGCAGCAAAGAGCCATCCGCCAGTGGCCCCGTAGAGAGCCACATTGCCTAGCAATGTATGGGCAGCAGAATCCTCCGCAGCACGACCCACGGCACGCAAAATCAGTTCGCCGCCGCTGAGACCTTTGCCGACGAAATCGTTGGCAAGCCCATCGAGTTCCAACGTCATGCCAGAGCCGGCAAAGGCCCCGAAGGACTGGCCCGCAATGCCGTGCATCTTGAAGACAAGCTTTGAGCCGGTCGCTGCCGGATTCTGTGTTTTAAAGAGCGCCAGCTCGCCGGAGAGCCGCGCTCCGAGCGTGCGGTCTTCATTGGTGACGCGCGTTACAAGACGAAATGGCTTGTTCGACTTGAAGGCTTCGAGCGCCGGCTCGACCCATGCGTTGTCAATGGGAATGTGCTGCTCGGGGCGATCATTGCGGCTACCCTCCCAGCGGATGGCGCCGCCCGTCTCCTCTGCAATGGCCACGGCCTTCAACATGGGCTTAAGATCGAGACCTGCATCCCAGCGTACCTGCTCAAGCAGATCTGCACGGCCCGTGGCTTCAGAGAGTGAAGAAAGACCCAATTTGCCCAGAAGCTGGCGGACTTCCGCGGCCAGTTCGTCAAAGAAGCGGACCACGTGCTCCGGCTTGCCGCGGAACTTGGCGCGCAGCTCAGGCCGCTGCGTGGCAATGCCGGTGGGGCAGGTGTTGAGATGGCACTGGCGCGCCATATCGCAGCCAAGCGCGACAAGAACTGCCGTACCGAAGGCGTACTCATCCGCCCCGAGCAGCGCGGCCATAACAATGTCGCGCGCTGTGCGGAGACCGCCGTCCGTCCGCAGGCGAACGCGGCCACGCAGCCCATTGTGCACCAGCACCTGCTGTGCTTCGGCCAGGCCGAGTTCCCAGGGGTTGCCCGCGTACTTGATGCTTGAAAGCGGCGATGCGCCGGTTCCACCGGAGTTGCCGGCAATGACGATGTAATCGGCATACGCCTTGGCCACGCCGGCAGCAATGGTGCCCACGCCGCAGCCCGAGACGAGCTTGACGCCCACGGCAGCGCGCGGATTTACGCGCTTTAGATCCCAGATGAGCTGGGCAAGGTCTTCGATGGAGTAAATATCGTGGTGCGGCGGCGGGGAAATGAGCTGCATTCCCGGCTGCGCGTGACGCAGGCGCGCGATCAGCTCCGTTACCTTGTGGCCGGGAAGCTGGCCGCCTTCACCGGGCTTCGCGCCCTGCGCGACCTTGATCTCAAGCTCTTCCGCATGGGCCAGATACTCGGCCGTGACGCCGAAACGTGCGCTGGCTACCTGCTTGATCTTGTTATTGAGCAGCGAGGGCGCGCCGTTGATCGGAGAATAAACGGCGGGATCTTCTCCGCCTTCGCCGGTGTTGGAACGCCCGCCAAGCAGGTTCATCGCTTCCGTAATGGTCTGGTGCGCCTCCGGCGAGAGCGAGCCAAAAGACATAGCGGAGGCAATGAACTTCCGTGTGATATTGCCCGCGGATTCGACGGACTCGACGGCAACCTCAGGGCCTGCTGGACGGATTTCAAGCAGATCGCGAAGATTCTGCGGCTCGGTCTCTGTGGCTTGCGCAGCGAAGGATGCAAACGGGGTAAGTGCCAGGGCCGCGCCCTGTTTGGTGGAGCCGACAACGGTCTGTAATGCGCGTACAATCTGCGGCTGCCACTGGTGCAACTCGGCGCCGTCAGCCTTGCGGAAGCGAATGAAGCCGTAGTCGGACAGATCCTTGGTCTGAGTGGTCACCTGGGCCGCGGCCACAACGGTTGTCTCGTCCTCAGAAGGCTCGTCGGCGCTATCGGAACCGGACCATGACTGGCGCACATGAGACTCGATCTGCTCGAAACCGATGCCGCCAATGGGCGCGGGAACACCCGGGAAGCATTTATCGACGATGTACTGCGCGAGGCCGATGGCGTCAAAGAGATGCGCGCCGCGGTAGCTGTCCACCACGCTGATGCCCATCTTCGACATGACCTTGGCCAGGCCCAGCTCCATTGCGTGAATCAGATTTGTCTCGCCGTTTACGGCGTTAAGGTCACGCGCTGTTTCAAGCGCCAGCCACGGGCACACCGCGCCTGCACCCATGCCCAGCAGCACAGCCAAATGATGAATCTCGCGGCAGTCGCCAGCTTCGACAGCAAGGCCCACCTCCGCACGCACGCCGCCGCGAATAAGTGCATGATGCACGGCTCCAGTGGCCAATGCCATGGGAATCGGCAGCGCGTCCGGCGATGCATGGCGATCCGTAAGCATAAGCAGAGCGGCTCCTGAGCCTACCAGCTCGACGGCGCGCGCTGCGAGGATGTCTACAGCGACTTCGAGTGAGGTATCAGGCGTCCAGGTGCAATGCAGAATGGCGTGCTGCATCTTGCCGGACTGCGCGTGGTCGCCTTCCATAAGCGCGTGCATCTGGCCGAGCGTAAGCAGCGGCGAGTTGAGGCTGAGGCCGGGCAGCGGCTCACGCAGCTCAAAGATATGCGGCCAGGGGCCAAGGCGCGTATGCATCTTGAGCACCACGGCCTCGCGCAGCGGATCGATGGGCGGATTGGTGACCTGGGCGAAGCGCTGGCGAAAGAAGGCGTAGAGCGGGCGCGGAGCCCTGGCCAGTGGCGCAATGGCAGTGTCGTCGCCCATGGACCAGACAGCGTCCTTGCCCTCGGCGGCCATCGGAGCCAAAACCATGCGCACATCTTCACGCGTATAGCCGAAGCTGCGCTGCAGGCGGTTCAACTCCGCGGCAGCGAGTGGCGCAGGTGCGCCGGCCGCATCCGTGAGCGGAACGTCCTGCTGGATTAAATCTTCGTATTGCCGCTTCTGATCGTAAATGTTGAGAATCTCATCATTCTCAAAGAAGCGGTTGAAGTCGAGATCGGCCACGATCATCTGGCCAGGGCCCAGCCGACCGCTATGGACAATATGATCCGGGTCCATGTCGACGAGGCCCACCTCCGAGCCCGCGACCACGAGGCCGGTGTCATCTACGGCGTATCGACAAGGACGCAGGCCGTTGCGGTCAAGGATAGCGCCCACCTGGCGGCCATCTGTAAAGGCCAGCGCAGCGGGGCCGTCCCACGGCTCAATGCAGTCGCCGCTGTACTGCAAAAATGCGGAATTATAGGCAGGGTTTGCGGGAGGCAGCAGCATACGCGCGGCCTCACCCACGGTTCGGCCATTGTTAGCCAACAGTTCCACGATCTCATCAAGCGAGGTCGAATCCGAGCCGCCCTCGCTCAGCACCGGATACAGATCGAGCGGCAGGGTGGCTGCGCGAGCTTCCATGCGCGCACGATTGCCCCAGATGGTGTTGATTTCGCCGTTGTGCGCCAGGGTGCGGAAAGGCTGCGCGCGATCCCATGAGGGCAGCACGTTGGTAGCGTACCGCTGATGGAAGAGTGTGATCGGAGTCTTGAACTCCCGATCCGCGAGATCGGGATAAAACTCCTTCAGCAGGCGGCCCGCGCACAGCGCCTTGTAGATCATGGTCCGCGAAGACATGCTGCAGATGTAACCAGGCAGAGCTGAACGCTCAAACTGTTTCCGCGCCAGATACAGCCGGCGGTCGAAGTCTTCCGCATTGCGCGTGGTGATGAGCAGTTGCCAGATGGCCGGTCGCGAGGAGTTGGCGATCTCGCCCAGCACCTCCGGCCGCACAGGCACCTGCCGCCAGAAAAGCTCGTCGAGATTTTGTGCAGACAGGGCCGCAGCCATCTCGGCGCGTTGCGCGGAGTCATCCTGCGGCAAAAAAAACACAGCCACGCCCAGCGGCTTATGTTCGACCAGAGTAAGGCCTACCTGCTTCAGCAGCCACTCACGCGGCACCGTGGTAGTGACACCCACCCCGTCGCTCGACTTCCCATCCGCCGCAACCGCGCCGCGATGCTCCAGGCGCGAAAGCGCCGTAAGCGCGTGAGCCAGAATCTGGTGCGAGGGCTCGCCTGAAAGTCGGGCCACAAAACCTACGCCGCAGGAATCGGAATCAAAACGCGGATCAACCAGGCTGCCCTGAAGATGGCAGGCGGTCTGCACTGGATATGAAGCAGCACGAGCATAAACTTCCATGAATAACTGTAGCCCTTAAATTGTTAAATTTCGAGTCTGCTACAAAATTTTGCCGCATTTTTCGATTGAATACATATTTTCTTGTCATAAAAGAAGAAATGTTCCGGGCCGTCTCGAAGGTGACACAAGGACGGAATCCAAAACTAAGAACAAAATTCAATCGGCACAGCTCATGAGCCAGAAAGCGCCAGGACTTTCAAGGAATCTTCTTTGCATAGTTATACAGTTTCGTTGTATATTTATGCAAGCGCGGCACCTCACGGAGCCGCGCTCATTCTTTTGCTCTGAATTGCACGAACGCATGGGCGAGGCGGCGAAGTTGAAGATACGGCGACACAATGCGATACGCGAAGTTGTTGCCAACTCTCCGGTGACGAATCAGGATGAGCTGCGCCGCAAGCTGCGCCGCCGCGGCATTGCCGTTACGCAGGCCACACTCTCGCGCGACATTCACGAGCTGCATATTTACAAGGGGCCCGCGGGCTACTCGCTGCCGAACGGCAACGGCAATGGAGCTATTGCGGCAGCAGCCGAAAAGGATGACGATACGCCCCCCTCCGTACAGGAAGTAATCGACAGCTTTGGCCTGCGCGCGCTGCAAGCGATGAATCAGGTGATTATCCGTACAGTGATGGGCGGAGCGCAGCCGGTAGCTGCCTCACTCGATTACGAGGAATGGCCCGAGGTGGCCGGCACCCTCGCGGGAGATGATACGGTTTTGGTGATTTGCAAGGACGCGCGCCGCGCCGCCGGAGTGGAAGCACGGTTGAGGATAATGCTGGAGTCATGAGCAACGGGGTACAGACAGCGGTAATCGGCGTAACAGGATATGCGGGCGCGGAGCTTGCGAGGCTGCTTCTGCGGCATCCACGGCTGAAAGGAACGCCTCCGATCTTTGCGGGCAGGCTCGATCAGCGCGAAGCTGAGCGCGGCGGGGTCCCACTCGCCGAGATTCATCCGGAGCTTGTAGATTCGAAGGGCAGCGGCGACTTGCGGCACCAGCCGTTTTCATGGGAGCTGCTGTTAGACCACGACGTTGAGACGCTGTTTCTCGCCACACCGCATGAGTTGTCGCGCGAATGGGCTCCCGAGGCGCTTTCACGCGGAATGCGCGTGATTGATCTGAGCGGCGCATGGCGACTGACCGAAGCGGCCAACCGCGCAATCTACGCCTTCGAGGATGAAGGCTCTGCGCAGGCGCTGAAGATTCAGGATGAAGCGGTGTATGGAATGCCGGAGCTGCATCGCGCAAAAATTGCCGGTGCGCGGCTGGTAGCGAATCCAGGCTGCTATGCGACGAGCATAATTCTGGCGTTGAGGCCGCTTGTGGCAGCAGGACTGGTGGATGTAGAAGCAGGAATTGTGGCCGACTCCAAAAGCGGCGTAAGCGGCTCGGGTAAGGCCCCCACTGCCAAAACGCACTTTATGTATGCGGCGGACAACCTCTCCGCGTATGGAGTCTTCGGACATCGGCATACGGGCGAGTTACTTGAGCAGATTGAAATTCCAGGCGATGCAATTGTGTTTACGCCGCATCTGCTTCCGATTCCGCGCGGAATTCTGTCTACCATCTATCTGCGCTTTAAGGAGCCGCAGACGCGCGATAAAGTGCTGCATACCTACAAGACGTTTTTCACCGGCAGTCCGATGGTTCGGCTGCACAAAAACGGGCTGCCGCAAATTTTGCACGTGGCGCGGACCAGCTATGCGGACATTGGTTTTCAGCTTTCCGCCGATGGTCGTCGCGCGGTGATTGTGAGCTGTCTTGACAATCTGTTGAAAGGGGCATCCTCACAGGCGGTGCAGAACTTCAACGTTATGCATGGCTGGGATGAGCAGCAGGGGCTCGAATGAAGGAAGGTCTCGGATGAAGTATGTGGTAAAACTCGGCGGCGCGGGACTCGAAATACCTGAGCTGCTGGCCGGCTCGCTGAAGGCGATCGCGGACCTGGTGCGCGATGGCAACCAGGTGGCAGTAGTGCATGGCGGCGGCGTGCAGCTTACCAAAACGCTTAAGGCGCTCGGCAAGCAGAGCGAATTTATCAACGGCCTGCGTGTAACCGATGCCGAAACGCGCGATGTGGCGCTGATGGTCTTTGCCGGACGCGTGAACAAGCAGCTTGTAGCCGGATTAGGAGGTCTGGGGCAGCCGGCAGTGGGACTTTCTGGCGGCGATGGGCTGACCTTTCGGGCGCGCAAGAAGCGCACCTCACCGGATCTCGGTTATGTAGGCGAAATTGCCGCAAGCGATCCGCGCTTGATTGAAGCGATCTGGCAGATTGGCGGCGTGCCGGTATTCTCGTCGATGGCGCTGGGCTTTGATGGCGATTACTACAACATCAATGCCGATGAGATGGCCTCAGCCTGCGCGATTGCCTGCCGCGCCGATGCGCTGATCTTTCTCACCGATGTACCGGGCGTGCGCGGTGGCAGCGGCGAAACACTGCGATGGCTCAGCATTGACCAGATTGCCGAGATGGCGAAGAACGCCATTATCTCCGGCGGCATGCTGCCCAAGCTGAGCGCCTGTCGCGAAGCGCTTTTGAATGGAGTGAAGCGAGTACGCATTCTGCCCGCAGAGGCTGCCAGTTCTCTTCCCGATCTGACAAGCACGCGCGTTACTTACGGCACTGAAGTCATGGTGGCATAGAGGAGATTAAGAGCATGTCGAAGCTGGAACAAATTAAGGCTGCGGAAGCAAAACTACTGCTGCATACATACGATCGCAACTCGATTCTCTTTGTGCGCGGCGAAGGCGTACACATTATCGATGAGAAGGGCGACCGCTATCTCGATCTGCTCAGTGGCATTGGCGTCAACGCACTGGGCTACGGTCATCCGGCGATTGAGCGGGCGATCCTCAATCAAAGCAGAGCGCTGATTCACACCTCAAACCTCTTCTATCACGAGGGACAGGCAGAGCTGGCACTCCGGCTCACCGAGCGCGCGGGCCTTGACCGGGCCTTCTTTGCCAATACCGGAACTGAGGCTATTGAAGGTGCGCTGAAACTGGCGCGCGCGCATGCCGGCTTACTGCGCAGCGAAGGCAAGCTAATCGGCACCAAGGTGCTGGCGCTTGAGTGCGGCTTCCACGGGCGTACCTTCGGCGCGGTCTCCGCCACGCACAAGGCCAAGTACCGCGAGCCCTTCGCACCTGTGGTGCCTGGCTTTGAATTCGTGAAGTTCAATGATGTAGCCGATCTGCGCGAGAACTTTTCAAACGAAGTCTGTGCGATTCTCGTCGAGTCGATACAGGGTGAAGGTGGCATCCGTCCGCTCACGCAGGAGTTCTTCGCTGAAGCGCGCGAGCTCGCGTCGTCCACTGGCGCTTTACTGATTTCAGACGAAATTCAAGCGGGTCTGGGTCGCACCGGCAAGTGGTTCGGCTATCAGCATTACGGCATTTTGCCGGACGTTACCACACTGGCCAAACCGCTTGCGGGCGGCCTTCCCCTCGGGGCGATTCTCTGCACGGAAGAGGCTGCGCGCGCCATTCACGCAGGCATGCACGGCACCACCTTCGGCGGCGGTCCACTGGCCTGCGCCGTAGCGATTGCCGTTCTTGAAACTATCGAAAGCGAGGGCCTGCTCGCGCATGCAACTGAAGTGGGCAACTACTTCCAGCAGCAACTGCGCACACTGGCAAATAAGCACGAAAGCATCGTTGAGGTTCGCGGCAAAGGTTTGATGATCGGCGCTGAACTCGATTCCGCCGATCTGGCCAAGCTCATCGTAGCGGAGATGCTCAAGCGACATATCGTCATCAACTGCACCAGCGATACGGTGCTGCGCTTCCTTCCGCCGTACATTCTGGAGCGCGCGCATGTGGATGCAACCATTGCCGCACTGGATGAAATCTTTACCGAACACGCAGCCGCATTCAGCGGCACAGCGGCTTCGCAGGCCGCAGGAGGAAACCGTGTCTAGCAAAGCAACCCTGGAACGTTTGCATCTTGAAATTGACGTCGCATCCGATCCCGACATTCTGACCGCTGCCGCACGCATGGCAGGCGAAGATCTGTGTTCGATCGCGGATCTTTCGAGCTCTGAGGTGCGCGCGATGCTTAAGCTCGGCCATGACGTGAAGCGCAATCCGCGCGACTACCGTCATGCGCTGGATGCCAAGCAGATGGTGCTGATGTTTGAGAAAGCCAGCCTGCGCACTCGGCTCAGCTTTGAAACCGGCATCAACACCATGGGCGGCAACGCAATCTTTGTTGACCAGACCAACTCGCCGCTGGGCGAGCGCGAATCGATTGCCGATGTGGCCAAGAACGTGGAGCGTTGGGTGGATGTAATTGTGCTGCGCACCTATGCGCATGACACCATCACGGAGATGGCTGCGAACTCGCGTGTGCCGGTCATCAACGCGCTCTCGGATTTTGAGCACCCGTGTCAGGCGCTTGCCGATTTCTTGACACTGCAGGAACATTTCGGCACTGTTAACGGCTTGAATCTCACTTACGTGGGGGATGGTAACAACGTTTGCCACTCGCTCATGCTGACCGGCGCGCAGCTTGGCGCGAATGTTACCGTGGCAACGCCGCGCGGGTATTCGCCAGACATTGAGATTGTGACCAAGGCGCGCGAGATGGCCGACATCAATGGCTGCGAGATTAGATTGCTGCAGGACCCGCATGCAGCCGTCGAAGGCACGGATGCAATTTACACAGACGTCTGCGTGAGCATGGGAATGGAGCACGAGTCTACGAAACGAGCGCCCATCTTCCGGCCCTTCCAGGTAAATGAGGCGCTGATGGCAGATGCCCCTTCGCATGCCGTCTTCATGCATTGTCTTCCGGCACACCGCAACGCTGAAGTTTCAGACGCGGTGCTGGATGGACCTCAGTCGATTGTTTTCGATCAGGCGGAGAATCGCATGCACGCGCAGAAGGCTCTGCTGCTTCTGCTGCTGGGCGGGCTGCCGAGGGTAACTAAATACGGCGGGCGATAAACTTGTGACGGTGAGCAGCGGAATACGCGGCGTCATGTCGCATAATTGCTATTCGTTGTTCACTCTGCGCTATTCACTGGAGAGATTAAAGTGAAGATGTGGTCGGGCCGCTTTCGCGAGCCCCTCGATACTGAATTCGAGCAATGGCAGAGGTCGATTGTCTTTGACTGGCGACTGCTTCCGCAGGAAGTTGCCGCGAGCAAGGCTCACGCCTCTGCTCTTTGTGCGGCTGGAATTATTACAGAGAGTGAAAGAGCGGAACTCCGCGCGGCGCTGGACGCAATTGCCGCGGAACACTCGTCAGATACAGGCAAGGCAGCGGTGCGCGATCACGCAACTGCCGAGGACATTCATCATTTTGTCGAGCTGTCGCTGGTGGAGCGCGTCGGCTCGATGGGCCTGAAGCTGCACACGGGCCGTAGCCGCAACGAACAGATCGCAACCGATCTGCGGCTGTATGTTCGCGAGCAAATTGAGCTGACTATTACATCGCTTGCCGCATGGGCCAGCGCGCTTGTGGAGCAGGCGAAGCGCGCAGGCGAGGCCGTGATGCCGAGCTATACGCATCTGCAGCGCGCCGAGCCTGTGCTTATCGCGCACTGGCTGCTGGCTTATGCGGAGATGCTGCTGCGTGACGTATCGCGGTTGCATGATTGCTCCGTGCGGCTCAACTACTGCCCGCTCGGTTCCGGTGCAATCGCCGGGGCAACGCTGGCGTTGGATCGCACAATCGCCGCGCGTGAGCTTGGCTTCATCGCGCCGACTCCGAATTCGATGGATGCAACGAGCGACCGGGATTTTGTGCTCGAGTATCTCACCGCGCTCACCTTCATCGGTCTGCATGCCAGCCGCTTTGCCGAAGAGATCACTCTCTTTGCCACGGCTGAGTTTGGATTTGTAGCACTGCCAGAGGCATTTTCGACCGGTTCCAGCGCGATGCCACAGAAGAAAAATCCTGATCTGACCGAGTTGTTGCGCGCGAAAGTCGGCCGCATTCACGGCGCGGCAGAGGCCGTAACGCTGCAGATCAAGGGATTGCCGCTGGCCTACAACAAGGACTTGCAAGAGACGCAGGAGCAGGCTTTTGCTGTGGAGTTTGTTCCTCAGATGCTGGCCCTGGTGGCGCGTTTTACCCTCGCGCTCAAATTCAATCACGATGCGATGCGGACTGCTGCGCAGAACGGCTATCTGAACGCGATGGCCGCGGCTACGTACCTCGTCTACAAGGGCGTTCCCTTTCGCACGGCGCATGAAAAGATCGGCAACGCTGTTCGCTATGCACTTGAGAAGGGCGTGGAACTGAACGCGCTATCGCTCGCGGAGCTGAAAGAGTTCGGCCAGGAGTTCGATGCGGATTTCTTTCCCGCCATCGATCTGAATTCCACACTTGATTGCCATGATGTGATCGGTGGCACGGCACGCACACGCGTGCATGAGGCGTTGCATGCGGCAGAGTCCAGGATTGCGGCACTGACGCATCAGCGGGAGGCCATGCATGCTGGTGCGTAAAGCCCGGCTGCATGACGCGTCACACGTCTACGACCTGGTGAACTCGCTCTCGCATGATGGCACACTGCTCAAGCGTTCTTTCGCGGAAGTCTGCGAGAACATTCGCGACTTCACCGTGGCAGTCTCCGATTCGGGTGTCTTTCTGGGCTGCGGCGCGCTGCATTTGTACGGCCCGCATCTCTCTGAGGTGCGCTCCATCGTTATTCAACCCGAGGCGCGCGCACAGGGCGCAGGCGGCCGCATCCTGGGCGCGCTCATTGACGAGGCCGAGGAACACGGCATCCAGTCCGTATGTCTTTTTACGCGCATTCCGGATTTCTTCTTCAAATACGGCTTCCGCGTGGTGGAGGATAAGACCGAATTACCGGACAAAATCTTCAAGGATTGCCAGAGCTGTCCCCGGCTGCACCGCTGCGATGAGGTGGCGATGGTGCGCGGCAGAATTCCGCGCGTCTCCATCCTTGGGCCGCGTATCGAAGCCGAGCAACTGGTTCGCATCGGTGGTTAATCCCCATTCCATACGCCCGGCACGGGCAACCAATTCTTCAGAATCGGTCATTTATTCTTCAAAAGCTGTTATCCTTTGCCACGTGCCCGCGACTTGCCGGTTGCGGCAACGTTCAGTGCATTCCGGAGTGGCGCAGAAGGCGCGAAGCGGTTTCCCGTTGCTACACAAGAGGAGAAGATCGCATGAAGAAACAACTGATCGTTTTGAGCGCGGCGCTCTGCGCCGCTTCCTTTACATGGTCCGAGTCACGCGAAGACGCAAACAAACGGCTGCAGAATGCAGCCGAGGTTCTGACAGCCATTACCACGGCGCCGGATAAGGGCATCCCGCTCGAGGTTCTGAACAACGCCAAGTGCATTGCGGTGGTGCCGCACATGCTTAAGGGTGGATTCATCTTTGGCGCGCAGGGCGGCCGCGGCGTGACCACTTGCCGCACGGCCAAGGGCTGGAGCGCGCCGGCCTTCTTCACCATCGCGGGCGGAAGTTGGGGCCTGCAGATCGGCGTCGAGGGCGTAGACCTGGTGATGATCGTGCAGAACCAGCAGGGCATGGATCACCTGCTTTCGGGCAAGTTCCAGATCGGCGCAGACGCCTCGGCTGCCGCCGGCCCGGTGGGTCGCCATGCTTCGGCGGGCACGGACTGGAAGATGAACGCCGAAATCCTCACCTATTCGCGCGCCAAGGGAATCTTTGCCGGGCTGACACTGAACGGCAACGGCGTAAGCGCTGATGGCGATACGAACAAGGCTGTCTACGGCACGGATGACGAGCGGGCCATTCTTACAGGCAAGATACCGCCTACGCCCGCAGGATTGACCTTTATCCACTCTGTCCGCCGCGCCCGCGATGCAGCCGCCGGCAAGTAACGGCGTCCGCGTTTTCACCCATCCCCGGCCCGCCGCGCGCGTGCCGGGGATTTTCATTTGCCGCTGCACTATACTGCACACGTGATGCTTTTTCCCGGCGACTGGAAACTTGATGCTGCGCTCGGCTCCTGCCTGCTGTTAGGGCTGCGCCACGGTTTCGATTACGACCACCTGGCCGCCATCTCCGACATTACCGCCGTTCAGCGCAACTGGCGCAGCGGTTTGCGCCTGGGCATGACCTATGCGCTGGGCCACGCCTTTACCGTAGCGGCGCTCGGCATAGCCGTGCTGCAACTGCATATAGGCCTGCCGGAGGGACTGGATCACTGGATGGAGCGGCTGATTGGCCTCACGCTCATCGTGCTCGGCATTGGCGTCGTGGCGGGAATTCTGCGCAGAGACGCACACGGACACGCGCATAGCCGCATCGAAAGCCGGCTGGCGATCGCCATCAACGGCGTTCGCTGGCTGGGTTGGCGGACGCGACGCATGTGGAACGCCGAAGCTCCGCGTCCGGAACGTTTTCAGTGGATGTACACCGGGAAATCGGTCTTTCTCATTGGCGCGCTGCATGGCGTCGGCGCGGAAACTCCCAGCCAGCTCGCACTGTTTTTCCTGACTGCGAATCTCGGCGGGACATCGCGCGGGATGCTCGGGCTGGCGGCGTTTGCTGTGGGCATGGTAGCGATGAATACGCTGATGACTGCCTCTCTTGGCGGAGCCTTCCAGGCAGGGATTGGCCATGCGCGCTTTTACCACATCATTGCGTGGACCGGCGCAGCCTATAGCTGCTTCATCGGCACCATCTTCCTCTTCGGCCTGTCGGAAAAATTGCCGCCGCTCGGCTAGAGCGAATCCTGCGAGGGTGTGCGCCCCGGAGATTTGCGTAAGATTGCGGCCTGGGGCTGCAGCATCTGAGGATTTGCCGGAACAACTTTCGCTTTTTGTTTTCCCGGCCAGGCTGTTTTTCGAGGGGTGAAGAATTATGCCGCTATGTAATTATTTTTGTGTAACTTACCGGTGATTTATGGTGTTTACTACTTGATTATCATGAGCGGTTACTTTTGGGGGGACACCCTCGAAAAAAAAATTCTGGGCTGCCTTGAATGAGCTACGGCCCGAATCTTTTTGGGGTTCGGGCCGTGGCTTTTTCTTCCGCTGATTCTGAGTAAAGCATAAATGGGGTTAATTGCATGCAAAGTTTCTGAAGGAGGTGGGGTTACGAAAGGGTGGTGGACTTTGGTAATTAAGGACGAGGGACGAAGGACGAAAAGGCACGCTCCGCCTGAAAGACGGGTACGCATAGATACAAGGAGGACGGTCGTTTGTTGGGGGCTCCCGGCGCTTGTACACTACGGGCTTATTTCTGCCGCGGCCATGCTGCCTGCACAGCTTCGCTCAGTTTTTCCTGTCCCGCTGCATTCGGGTGTATAGCGTCGCTCATCTCAGCGCTGGTGGCTTGCAGATACTGGCGCGTATCGAAGAGCAGCACGTTCAGCCCGTCTCCGGCAAACATATTTATGTCCGCCAGAATATCGCTGTTGTAGGCCAGGCAGGGCGCGTCCGTGGACTGGCATCCAACGTTCTGGCCGGTATGCAGTTGATATGGAACCGTGCCCGCAAGCACGGTAGGAAGCTGGCCTGCCGGCAAAGCGGATGGCGCCCCGATGCCCACGACGGAAACTCCAACTGTACCGGCGCTGGTCTGTATGAATGTGATGGTATGCGAGCCCGCCTGAACCCACGGCCAGCGCAAAAAACCCAGCGAGCGCGTGGTCCCATTCTTTGTAGCAATCTGTGGAGTGGTCTGCACGGCGGAGGTTCCGGTCTCCACCCCGTCCAGCACATAGCCATAGGTCGCTGTTGAGGCATCGTCGATCAACGGCCACGCATAGATCGGCCCTCCCGTTGCCAGAGTGACAGTAAAGCTCACCGTCGATCCCTGCCCCTGCGTGGTCCAGGCATTCCAGCCATTTGTGGTGTCTATCTGGCCGGGTCCATCGGCGACAAAGCCCGCGGCCCCTGCCAGTACTTTGCCTTCCGCGGGCAATGCCAGCCACGCCAAAGCGGCCTGATGGCATTGGATAAAGACTTGCTCGTAGGCTCCCTGGCCCTGGTTGTCCACGTCATTGACGCCAATCAGCATGGAGTATGTGGAGTGATAGGCCATGGTGGGCGAAATGCTGTTGGGAAAGATCTGCCGCGCGGACACGTCGCAAGCCTGATCGCCCGCGATGGCCAGATTGGTCATGGGCGCGTTCTTCTCATGTGAAACAAGCGCCGGATACGCCTGCTGCAAGGGATTGCTCAGCATGACGCCGTCGGTGATAAAGTCTCCCAGCGCAAGGTACGAGGCATTGGGATTCAGCATCACCCCAGCGCATCCGGAAAGGCAAGCGAGAACCGCAAGTAGAGCAAGGGACGCAACCAGGAATCGCAGCTTCATAACAACAGATTGATCGGCTGCAAGCACGAAGAGCTTGCGGTCACACAGGTAATATGTGGAACGCTGAATTCCAGATCTGAACCTATATCTCAATTCGGGAGAAGCTATTGCTCGCTAAGCCCCTCCACGAGCGCCTGCCACTCTTCTTCGAGAGATGGCCGCCGATATGTTTGCCCGGCGCAGCGATACCAATAATCCGCATTCCCTTCCTCACCTTCTTTGCGGTGCAGATAGGCATGGACCGCCATCGCTTCCGGCGTCTCCAGCTCGTCTACCAGGCCGTGTGCGCGTGGCCAGTTCCCTTTGGCGTCCCACCAGAGTGCGGCCAGTGGGGTGCTCAGCCCAGCCGGAGGCTCGTGATTCTGCAGGCTTTCGTTGAATTCAGCTGCCTTCATTCCGTCCTCCGATCAAAAGACGATGTGAGATCCGTTACATTCTGCGCTGCGCCTACATTCGCAGGGCCTAAAGGCCAGACTCTTTTTTCGATATTTACGGCACGACTCAAGTCGTGCCCTGTTACAAAGCTGGTCCGATTTGAGTTTTTCCGCAAGCTGTGAAGGCGTGCCCTGTTACAAAGCAATTCAGATTGAGACACTGCCCCAGGCGGTCCTTGTAACTCAGACCGTTTCGGTCGTATACTGAACTCCGACTGTTCTGGTCGCAGATTCAGGTTACGCGGAGTTTACCGGGTGAGCGTGCTGAGCGAATTGAATGTTGGTCAACACGGTGTGGTAATGGCGCTCGAGCTGCCGGAATCTGTCCAGAACCACCTGATGCACATGGGATTTGTGCCGAGCGCGCTGGTGACGGCGCTGCGGCGCGCTCCGGCCGGCGACCCTATGGTCTATCTCGTGGATGGGCTTGAAATCGCGCTGCGGCGTGAAACCGCCAAGTCGATTCGAGTGAAGATTCCGCGTACGCTGAGCCGCCAGCAGGAGCAGGACCTGCTCGAATCCGCTCGGCAGGCGGCACAGGCCGATCCCGTTCAGACCGATTCCTCTCAGCTTGAGGCTGCCCCGGTTGAGGCAATTCGATGAACAGTTGTTGCGAAACTCCGGCCTTTGTTCCGCCATCGGCTCCTGCGCCGGGAGGAGTGCTGCGGACGATTGCGCTGATTGGGCCGCCGAATGCCGGTAAATCCACGCTCTTCAATCGCCTGACCGGCCTGCGCCAGAAGGTAGCCAATTATCCCGGCGTGACGGTGGAGCAGCGCATGGGTTCCATGGCCGGTGTGGGCCGGCCCGATCTCACGTTGATCGATCTGCCCGGTATCTACTCGCTTACGCCATATTCGGAGGACGCGAAGGTTGCCGTGGATGTGCTGAAAGGGCGGATGACGGGTACGCCCAAGCCGGATGCGATCATTCTCGTTCTGGATTCGCTGCACCTGATTCGCCAACTGATGCTCGCGGCTCCGGTGCTGGCCCTGCGGCTTCCTACGCTGGTGCTGTTGAACATGAGCGACCTGATGGAGTCGCGCGGCGGGGCCGTGGATGTGCTGCAACTGGCGCGCGAGCTGGGGGCTCCGGTGGCGCAAATCTCCGCAGCGCATGGAATTGGCATCGATGCGGTGCCGCTGTTTCTGAACCAGCATGACCGGCCGGCTGAGGCGCCGCAGCGGCCGCTCACGCTGCCCGTACTGGGCAACGCGGCCAGCACACATAGCTGGGCTACGCAGGTGAGCCGCAACACAGGCTACCGCGCCCCTCTCTCCGCTGCGAGCACGCGCAGGCTGGACGACATTCTGCTGCACCGCATCTGGGGACCGCTGCTGTTTCTCATCGTTGTGGTGGCCGTCTTTGAGGTAGTCTTTGCGCTCGGACAGCCGCTCTCAGACGGCTTTGGCGATCTGCTGACCAAGATTGGCGATCTGGCGCGGCCATTTCTGCCTGCCGGATGGATTCAATCCCTGGTGCTGGACGGCGCATGGAAGGGCATCGGTTCGGTGCTGGTCTTTCTGCCGCAGATTCTGCTGCTGTTTCTCTTTATCGGGATTCTGGAAGACACGGGCTACCTGGCTCGCGCCGCGCTGATTGCCGACCGCGTGATGCGCGCCATCGGCCTGAACGGCAAGGCGTTTATTCCGCTGCTCTCCGGCTATGCCTGCGCGGTTCCGGCCATCATGTCCACGCGCACGATTGAGAACAAGCGCGATCGCTTTGCGACGATTCTGGTGACGCCGTTCATGACCTGCTCGGCGCGGCTGCCGGTGTATCTGCTGCTGATCGCGGCGTTCATTCCGAACACGTATGTCGCTTATGGCTTGTTGAGCCTGCGGACGCTGGTGATGCTGGGGCTGTATCTGGCAGGCTTTCTGGCTGCGCTGGCCACGGCTCGCCTGCTCAAGAGCTCCATCCTGAAATCGAGTGAGACGCCGTTCATTCTGGAGCTGCCGCAGTACCGCATGCCTACCCTGAGAGCGCTTGGCCTGCGTTTGCTGGACAGATCGAAGATCTTCTTGAACCAGGCCGGGCGCGTGATTCTGCTTGTCACCCTTGGCGTCTGGGTTCTTGCGCATCTGCCGGCTACGCGGACGGCTGCTGGCGTGCTTACCGCGCCGGAGCTGGCAGAAAGTCTTATTGGACGGCTCGGCCACTTTATTGAGCCTGCGATTGCGCCGCTGGGCTTTAACTGGAAGGTTGGCATTGGACTGCTTTCGAGCGTTCTGGCGCGCGAGGTGATGGTGAGCACGATGGGCACGCTGTATGGCGCGGACCCAGGCACGCAGGCCCTCAGCCTGCAATCCGCCATGCATCATGACATGACACTGGGCGGCGCGCTGGCGCTGATGATCTTCTTCGCCTTCGCCATGCAGTGTACCTCCACCATGGCCATAGTGAAGCGCGAGACCAATAGCTGGAAATGGCCCGCACTGCAGTTTGTGTACATGCTGGTGCTGGCGTATGGTGCGGCGTTTGTGGTGAACCATGTGGTCACAGCGATCTGGGGCTGATGCACAACCTCTCCTTTCCCTTTTCGCCTTCTTAAAGTTGGGGTAGGATTGTCTTACCATGCGGGCCAAAGCAGTCACAACGCGGGTTTCCACCAAAGGACAGGTCGTACTACCTCTGCCCATCCGGCGGCGCCTTGGCATTCAGGCCGGCGATGCCCTGGACGCCACCGTTGAGGACGGCAGGATTATGCTTAGTCCGCAGCCGAAGAAAAAGTTCAAGGCAAAGCTTACGACGGATAGACGAACTGGTTTGCCGGTTTTGAGTTTTGGCTCCGGCGCGCCCATTCTCACCAACGAGATGGTGAGAGAGATGCTTGCCGATTTTCCGTGATGCGATATCTGCTCGATGTAAATGCGCTGATTGCGCTGGGAATCAAGGACCATGCGCATCATGATCGGGTCAGCGACTGGTTGCTTGCCCAAAGTGGCGCGGCTTTTCTGACATGCTCGATCACGGAGCTTGGATTCATTCGCATTGTGGCGCAGGTTTCCGGCTACAACACCGATGTGGAAGAAGCACAGTTGACTCTGGCAACCCTCAAAGCAGGCAGCACATTGCAATTTGAATTTATCGCCGACAACAACGACAGTTCCCGCCTTCCGGCCTGGGTGAAGATGCCAAGTCAAACCACCGACGGCCACCTGCTCGAACTCGCGAAAACCAGCGGTGCTGTTCTGGCCACGCTGGATGCACAAATTCCCGGCGCATTCATGATTCCGTAACGCAAGGGTAATGGCTCAGTTTGAAAAAATCCCGCAGGGGCTAAAGCCCAAAGACTTTATCAGCCGGATTTTCGGCACGACTAAAGTCGTGCCCTGTTACAAAGCTGGTCCGATTTGAGTTTTTCCCCAAACTGTAAAGTCGTGCCCTGTTACAAAACAATTCAAACTGAGCCAGTACCAACGCAAGAAGCCGCTCCGCGCTTTATGCGAAAATAGAAGTGTTGCAGTTCACTATGCGTCGCCCTTGTGTGCGCATCCACTATTCAACTTGAGCGGATTCGGTCCGGCTTTGCAGCCCTTTCGCCGCGGTTCGCCTACGGGAAACAGACAGAACATGATCAGCGTCAGCAATGTATCCATGCGTTACGGCTCGAAGATACTCTTCGACGAAGTCTCCGTCACTTTTACACCGGGTCGCCGCTATGGCCTCACTGGCCCCAATGGCTCGGGCAAGTCTACCTTCATGAAGGTTCTTACCGGCGAACTCGACGCTCAGAAGGGCACTGTAGTGCGCCCGCGGAAGCTCGGCATACTGCGGCAGGATCAGTTCGCCTTTGACAACTATCGCGCGCTCGACACCGTGATCATGGGCAATGGCCCGCTATGGGCAGCGCTTGAAGAGCGCGACCGCATCTACGAGAAGACCGACATGACCGACGCAGACGGCATGCGGCTTGGCGAGCTCGAAGGCATTATTGGTGACGAAGACGGCTATACGGCCGAAGCCGATGCAGCCGTGCTGCTCAGCGGCCTGGATATTTCCGAAGAGCTACATGAGCGCAAGATGGGTGAACTGCAGGGCGGCCAGAAGGTACGCGTGCTACTGGCGCAGGCGTTGTTCGGCAAGCCGCAAGCCCTGCTGCTGGACGAGCCGACGAACTATCTCGATCTCGATTCGATTCACTGGCTGCAGGATTTTCTGCAGAGCTACGATGGCACGCTGATCGCGATCTCGCACGACCGGCATTTCCTCAACAGCGTCACCACGCACACGGCAGACATCGACTATCAAACGATCATCGTCTACACCGGCGGCTACGACGACATGGTGATGGCCAAGACGCAGGTCCGCTCCACGCTGGAGCAGCAGAATGCGCAGCGTGACAAGAAGATCGCGCAGCTCAATGAATTTATCGCTCGCTTTGCGGCCGGCACACGTTCCTCACAGGTCACCAGCCGCCGCAAGGAAGTTGAGCGCCTGCAGACTAGCGATCTTGCGCGGTCGAATATCCAACGCCCCTTCATCAAGTTCGACCAGATACGGCCCAGCGGCAAGCATGTGCTGGAGTTCAAGGCACTAACCAAGTTCTACGGTGACGTCAAGGTGCTTGATAACTTCACCGCCAACGTGCTGCGCGGCGAAAAGGTCTGCCTGATGGGCCGCAACGGCGCGGGCAAGACAACCGTGCTCAAGAGCCTGCTGGCCAACTATCCTGGCCTCTCCGATCCTGAATTTGCGCTGGACAATGGCACTGTTTTCTGGGGCCATGAGGCGCAGGTGGGCTATTTTCCGCAGGACGTAGGCTCGACGATCGAGCACGGCCTCACGGTCTCCGAATGGCTGCATCGCTTTGACCCCAAGGCCAGCACCGAAGAGATTCGCGGCATCCTGGGCCAGATGCTCTTCAGCGGCGAGGAAGGTCAGAAGCCGACGAAAGCACTCTCCGGCGGCGAAGCGGCAAGGCTCATCTTCTGCAAACTGATACTCACCAAGCCGAATATCCTGATCCTCGACGAGCCGACCAACCATCTCGATCTCGAATCGATCAACGCGCTCAACGTCGCGCTGCAGCGCTTCGAGGGCACGGTGCTGCTGGTCACGCACGATCACGATTTGATCGATGAAGTGGCCACGCGCCTCTGGATTTTCAAGGGCGAGCACGAGATTGAGGACTACAGCGGCCCGTACCAGGAGTGGAAGGGCAAGCACGCATAGCCGCATCCATAGCATGGCGCGCGTCATCTCATACAAGGAGTGTTCCGGATGAAGGTTACGCGCGTTGCCCAATACGGCCTGCAGCTCACTCGTCTCAACTTTGTGAATTGCTATCTCGTCCGCGAAGACGATGGCTATACGCTGGTCGATGCCGGGCTCAAGGGCTCAGAAGACGAGATTCTTAAAGCTGCCGGCAACATCCCCATCAAGCGCATTCTCCTGACGCATCCGCACGTCGATCATCTTGGATCGGTCGATGCTCTCATCGCGCGCATTCCCGGCGTCATCCTCGGCGCCTCCGAGCGCAGTATTCCATTGATGCAAATTCCACCGGACCTTTCGCTGCGTTCCGGCGAAGTGGGCAAAATTGCCGGTGGCGTACCCGGTATAAAAGCGAAGCCTTCACTCGTGATTCAGGCTGGCGACCGCATCGGCTCGCTGCTCGCTATCGATACTCCAGGCCACATCCACGGGCATCTGTCTTTTCTCGATGAGCGCGACGGCACGCTCTATGCCGGCGATGCACTCTTTTGTCTTGGCTTCGTCGCAGTTGCCAGTTGGACGCCGTGGTGGTTTCCGCTCAAGGTCTACTCCAGCCGCGCCCAGGCGAAGGAAAGCGCCATCCGGCTGCTTGAATATCCCATGCAGCGCTTCGCCTGCGGCCACGGAAAGGTTCGCGGAGGCGGCAGAGCGGCGCTTGAAGAAGCTATCGCACGCGCAAAACTGTAGAGTATGTTTCCAGGCAGGCGCAATTCAGGCAGGCGCAATTCGGTAATGGCTCAGTTTGAAAGAATCCCGCAGGGGCTAAAGCCCAAAGACTTTATCAGCCGGATTTTCGGCACGACTAAAGTCGTGCCCTGTTACAAAGCTGGTGCGATTTGAGTTTTCCGCAAGCTGTAAAGTCGTGCCCTGTTATAAAACAATTCAAACTGAGCCAGTACCCGCAATTCAGGGCTCCGTGACATACTTATGTCATGGCAGTTCGCACCACGGTTGACATCCCTGAGCCGCTGCACGATGCATTGCGCAGTCGGGCGCAAGCCTCCGGCACATCTATTCGCGCGCTCATCGTGCAGGCCATCGAACAAACCTACTCTTTACCAAAGAAGGGCCGGCCTGTAACCGGACCGTTGATTCGCGGCAAGGGCAAGCGTGGTCCTCTCTATCCTGTCAATGAAAATCCCTGGGATCTCATTTTCTAGCCCCCATGAGCCTGTTTCTTCCTGACGTGAAGTCTGGCTTGCGCTTTCAGATGGAAGCCACACGCACAACTCCGGCGCGTGGTATTGGAAAACGCATCTTCCCGCAAGCTCAAAGTTAATTTTTTGCCGGCATACTCAGATCGGGCTGCTGCGATTGCTGACAAATCCAGCCGTAATGAGCGGGCAAGCGTTTACCCTGAATAAAGCCTGGCAGGCTTACGAGCGTTGGCTGGAGGATCCGATCGTCGAATTCTATTCGGAGCCTTGGACAATCGATGCCGAATTCCGCAGAACAACCCAGCCGCTCGGCTCCAGACGCGCCTCAAAGTGGATCGGCGACTGCTGGCTTCTCGCATTCGCGCACTCAGCGCAAGTACGTCTTGCCACATATGACCGCGCGCTTTACGACTTTGCACACAAGCAAGGTAACCAGGCAGTGATGCCGATTGCGCCCTGAACCCTGTATAGCGGTCTTTTTCTTGACAGCCGCACACGCTGCCACTTTAATCAATCCAGCGGGGATGGAGTTCCCCCTTAACCGCTGTCCTTCCGAAATGGAGCCGGACAGATGATGACTCCTGGCAGGGATGCCTGTCGTGGAGAGTTGTCCCGGCGATCTCCCTGAAAATTTCAGTCCGCACAACGCCGCCGCATACGTGCGTTGTGTGTAGATACGAGACAAGGAGATTTTGCCTTGCAGAAATACTTACTGATTGCCCTTGGAGGCGCGCTCGGATCCATTGCCCGCTACTGGGTGGACGGGACTGTTGCCGCCCGTACCGGTCTCAAGTTTCCTTACGGCACGCTGGTGGTGAACCTTACAGCATGCCTCGTTATCGGCTTCACTCTCACCTTCCTTGCCGAGCGCACCGACATCAATCCCGCATGGCGCTTCTTTATTCCCATCGGCTTCATCGGCGCATACAGCACCTTTTCCACTTACGAGTGGCAGACACTGTCCATTATGCGGAGCGGCGCATTCGCTATCGCCGCTCTCTATGCTGTTGGCAGCCTCATCCTGGGCCTTGCCGCCACGTGGGCAGGCTCTGCGTTGGCTCAGCGATTCTAGAACGGCTTCACTGATGTAAACGGCGAAGCAGGCAGTCCTTCGCCGTTGAAGAGATTGCACTGCGGATTGCCGGCCCAGCCGTAGCGTACCGCCACAGGCTGCGGCACATCGGGGCTCGAAGCCAGAAGCGTCTCGCCTTCAATCACCGCTTTCGCAGGCGCAAACTTGCCATCCTTGCCTGCAACCTCCACGCCGGTCAATTCCCCGCCCTTCGCGTTGAGGCCCTTCGCATGATCAAACCACACGCGCAGAGCGCCAGCTCCAGCCAGGTTGTCCGGCACAGCCTGCCGAAAGAGCGGCCCCGAGTACTCAATCATCTCGCCGTAACTCAACGCGCGCGCCGCCAGCGCCAGCCTGTGCCCCACGTCCACCTTGTCAGGCGGATGCACAGTATCCGGCGTGCCAATATCGATGGTTACCGCCATCGCGGTGTTCTTCAGTCCCAGCGTCTCTACCTGCTGCTGGCGCAGGCTGGCCCACTCGTCATGCGAGTCGGCCTTGAAACTCGAAATCTGCACGTACAGAAATGGAAAATCTCCCACTGCCCACTCGCGCCGCCAATCCTCAATCAGCGCGCGCATGATGCGGTTGTAGATCGGGAAACGTTCGAGCGATGCGTTGCTCTCGCCCTGATACCAGATCGCTCCGCGAATTGGAAACTGCGTCAGAGGCGCAATCATTCCGTTCCAGAGATTCGCCGGTCCCCATGAGGGCAGCGGCGCATGCCAGGGGAATTGCGGAACTGGCTTGCCTGCGGCCTTAGCCTCCGCAATCTGCTTCTGCTCGTCTGCAACCTGGCGCGCAGCGTCCGCGCCGTCTTCAACCATCCTTCCGCGTGAGGCAAACAGCGGATTCAACGCCGCGTCGTCACCCAGCGCCGTCAACCGCACCCAGGCCTCGGCCGGTGTGCCGCCCCAGGCTGACTGGATGAGACCTACCGGAACCCGCTCCTTTGCGGCCAATTCGCGGCCAAAAAAGTAGGCAACAGCGGAGAAGCCGCCGGCGGTCTGCGGCGTACACACCGTCCAGGAGGCGTCAATGTCGTCTACCGGGTACTCGGAGGTCTTCTGCTTAACGATCAGCAGATGGAGGAGCGGCTGATTTGCGTTTGCGATCTCTTGGGCTGAGTTTTGCAGCGGGGAGTCAGGAGGCCACCCCTTCAATGGCATTTCCATATTCGATTGCCCTGAAGCTACCCACACATCGCCTACGAGCACGTCATGAATTGTAATCGCCGGCTCGTTGGCCTTGCCGCCCTGGACCTTCATCTCAAATGGGCCGCCTGCGGTTCCAGGTTTGAGATAGGCACTCCAGTGGCCAATGCGATCCGTCGTCACCGCGCGCGATTCGCCGCGAAAATCGATGCTCACTGTTTCGCCTGGATCAGCGAAACCCCATACATGCACTGGCAGGTCGCGCTGCACCACCATGTGGTCTGAGAGCAGTTTTGGCAAGACTACCTGCGCGGACAGAGCCGCCGGCAACAACGCAAACAAGAGAATCGATTGCAGCTTCAAGACGGTTTCCTCGTATTCGGGCTTCTCCGGAGCAGAAGCCGGCCCATGGGCAGGATTTTTCCCGGAAAGAAAACGGTATCAAACAAGCCGCCTATGCGTCTCTTTCGCATTCCGATAAATCCGCGAGAAGCGCGCTCACGCCGGACCAGCTTTCCATGTTAGCCTCATTTCCGAAGGCTTCTTCCGTTCCAGCCGCGCCGTCTTCGATGGCATTCACGATGGCGGCGGGCAGGCCTATCGCTGAAGTCAAGCACACAAACGGTATCCACTGCTACAGTTGTAGCTGTAAAGGCGACCTTCACCACACATGACTGAACCACAAAGCTTTGCCAATCACACCCGGCGCGATCCGCTGTATCACTTCATCGCGCTGCCGTTGATATTGGCCAATTTCATCATCTCGATTGTCTGGGCTGTGCAGAGGCCGAACTTTCACCACATCTGGTTTGCGGTCTTTTCCTTCGCAGTGCTCGTGCTCGTACTCATGGTGCGCATGTATTCGGCCAAGGTGCAGGATCGCGTGATTCGACTCGAAGAACGGCTGCGCCTGCAATCGCTTGCGCCGCAGGAATTGCGCGCGCAGATTTACAGGCTCAATGAAGATCAGCTTATCGGCCTGCGCTTTGCCGCGGATGATGAAGTTGTGGAGCTTGCTAAACAGGCGCTGGAACAGAACCTCACCCGCAAGCAGATCAAGGAGCGCATCAAGAGCTGGCGCGCCGATAACTGGCGTATTTAAGGCCTGTTTTGCTGTAGGCCGTCTGTCAACGACGGCCTTCAAATCCGCATCCATTCATCAATTTTTCCCGCCAATTATGGTAGTTTTACTAGAGCAGTTCTCCCAGCCCGCGTCTGTTCCCGGACGCTTGAGAGACCCTCTCAGCAAGGCCGATCCGGCGAACAATTTTTCATTGGAACGAGGAGTCACGCACAGCCATGCCCGCAATTACTGAATTCATCAAGCATCACTACCGCCATTTCAACGCCGCCGCCCTTGTTGACGCAGCGCAGGGCTACGTGGATCACCTGGCAAAGGGCGGAAAGATGTTTGTGACGCTTGCGGGCGCCATGAGCACTGCTGAGCTTGGCCTCTCGCTGGCTGAGATGATTCGCCAGGACAAGGTTCATGGCATCTGCTGCACGGGCGCCAATCTGGAAGAGGATGTCTTCAACCTTGTTGCGCATGATTTCTATGAGCGTGTTCCACGCTATCGCGACCTTACGCCCGCCGACGAACAGAAGCTGCTCGATCGCCACATGAACCGAGTCACAGATACGTGCATCCCTGAGATGGAAGCGATGCGCCGCATCGAAAAGGTGGTGCTCGATGAGTGGATGAAGGCCGACCAGGCCGGCGAGCGTTATTTTCCGCATCAGTTCATGTACAAGATTCTGCTTTCGGATGCGCTCAAGGGTAGCTATCAGATCGATCCGAAGAACTCGTGGCTACTGGCCGCTGCTGAAAAAAATCTGCCCATGTTCGTTCCCGGCTGGGAAGATGCCACACTTGGCAATATGTATGCCGGGCACTGCATCTCCGGCGATGTGAAGAAGGTGCATACCGTTCGCACCGGCATTGAGTACA
Organism: Occallatibacter sp.; assembly: GCF_049510455.1. GTDB lineage: Bacteria > Acidobacteriota > Terriglobia > Terriglobales > Acidobacteriaceae > Telmatobacter. The sequence continues at coordinate 61,282 of NZ_JBEKYX010000003.1, forward strand.
TGATGGAGCTGGCGGAGTGGTATACGAGCCTGACCGAGAAAAATTCGCTCGGATTTTTCCAGATTGGCGGCGGTATTGCGGGCGACTTCCCTATCTGCGTGGTGCCGATGCTGCATCAGGATCTGCAGCGTGAGCATGTGCCGCTCTGGGGCTACTTCTGCCAGATTTCGGACTCTACCACCAGCTACGGTTCTTACTCCGGCGCTGTGCCGAACGAAAAGATCACCTGGGGCAAGCTTGGTGTGGATACGCCGAGCTTTATCGTCGAGTCCGATGCGACGATTGTGGCTCCGCTGATTTTTGCTTATGTTCTGGGGTGGTAAAGCAGCTTTTAGCCGTTAGCTCTTAGCTTTCAGCTTATTCTCGGTAGAACGCACCTTCGTGCTATCCCACCACCGAGCTAACAGCTTTCCCCTCACCGCTCATAAATCTCGCGCCGGTTGCCAACGTCGAGAACGAGTACAACCAGCTTGTCGTCCTGAATGTCGCAGATGATGCGCCAGTCGCCCACGCGATACTTCCAGAAGTTGCCGAGTTTGGAGCCGCTCAGCGCCTCGCCAATGCTGCGTGGATTGTCGAACCTGGCGACGCGCTCATTCAGAAACTTCAGAATGCGCCTGGCAATCTGCGGGTCGTATTTTCTGAGGTCTCGTCGCACGCTCTCGCGCAGTTCAATCGACCAGGCCATGCTCCCTCATCACTTGCTCAAGGGGGTAGGTCTTTTCCCCGCCTTCCCGAACCGCCAGCAGAGCGGCTTCGGCGATGCGGGTATCCTCGGCGTCCGTCTCGCGCTTGATCTTCTCCTGCACGGCCTCCAACAGCCAGCTATGGCGCTTGGGCCGTCCCAGGCGGCGGGCCACCAGCGCGTCAATCGTGGCCAGCTCTTCGGGCCGCAGACGGACGTTGACCGCAATCTCCTTATGCTCCGGCTTATCTTTCGCGGCCGTGCCGCCCATGCCGGCCCTTCGGATTGTCCGCGTTCCAGCCATCTCTCACCTCGTAATGTTATTCTATAGTGAAATATATTAAATTGATATTTTCGAGAACAGCCGCATCTATCCTTGCGCTGCCGGGTGCCCCTGGCTTTTGAACCTGGGATAGCACTCAAACCAGTTCACCCACCAACGAGCCAACAGCGAGGAGCCTTTTCTTGTTTCTGGGCTGTTTACTTCAAATCTGTTGCCCAATTCGCGGTCGTGGGCAACTCCTCTACATATCCAAACGCCTTGTCGTTGGTCACGATCACCGCATCCAGAGAGACGGCGTGTGCGGCAATCATCATGTCCATACTCTCAAGAGATTTTCCAGACGCCTCCAGCCTGGCGCGAACTGTGGCATACGCCTGAGCTGCATCGCGGTCCCAGGGAAAAACCTGGATGTTTGCGAGGAAACCTTCCATGAGGGCTTTGAGCTTTGCGGCCTCCGGCTTCTTTGCCAGGCCGTAGAAGATTTCAGCTTCCGTTACAGCAGAGATGCAGGCAACCTCATCCTCTTTTAACGCCAGCAAACGCTTTCGAGCTGCTGCGGAGTGGCCCTTGACGATATAGCTGACCATATTTGTGTCCAGCATATAGAGAGTCGTCATATCTCACGGCGCACCTGAAGCGGTAACTGCGCCCGGTTGGCTGGGCTGAGGAAGTCGTCAGGGACTCCCAGCTCATCGAGCGCGGCAAGGATTTCTTTGAGACCGCCGGGGCTCTGGGACAGGATTACATCGCCATTCCGAGGGTCGCGGCGGATAAAGACCTCATTGCCCTTGAACCGAAACTCCGCAGGAATGCGAACGGCCTGACTGCGGCCGCTGTAAAAGACCTTTGCTTTTTCAAGTTGTGCCATTTTCTGAATCCTCGATATATATCATGCTATATATCGAGGGCAGGGTCAATCTGGACCTTTAGTGCAGAGCGAGATTTGTGGCAGCCGGCAATGCAGCGGTCAGCGTGGCAACCGTGCTATCGTCGATTGTGCTTGTCGCCGCGAGGCCTTGGGCTGTCTGGAATGCGTGCAGGGCGTTCAGCGTGCCGGGGCCTAAAAGCCCATCGATTCCATTGGGATTGAAAGCCGCATTATTCGACGAGTTTGCGAGAAACGTTAGATACAGTTGCGCGGCCCGGACATCGAGATTGGGTAGCTTTGAAGGGTCCTGCAGCGCTGCGTAATTGGCGGCCAACCGGCCGGCATAGACGGCCACCTGGCCGGAGCCGTTGTAATGCAGCGCCACGGTATTCCAGTCGTGCGCGGACAGCGCCTGCGCAATTCCGGTATGCAGAAGAAAGCTCTGAAAGGCCTGCAACTGCGCGCCTTCTGAGGCGCATGCGGCCTGCACGTAAGCCTGCGCCGAGCTTGAGCCGGATGGAGAAAAGTTGAAGCCCATCACCTGGGCGATTCCCCATGAGGCGCTTTGCAGCGCGTCGTCGGGAGAGAGCGCGTAGGCCTCTGCCAGGCGGGTGTATTCCGCTGCTCCGCCGCTGTAGCCGCCCCATGTGGGCGCGCTGATGCCGGGGTGGGTTGCATCGAACTGGCCCTTGGTGCGGGTGTGAAAGACGGCCCGCTCAAAGAGAATCTGCGGGCGGCGGTCGGGAAGATAACCGGCTTTGCCGGATTCCACTTCAAGAAGCGCCCACACGGCTGCGGCGTCTGCCCCAAGGGCATTCAGGGTGGACTGAAAATCTGCCGAACTCAACGGCAGAGCGGTGCAGGGAAATGGCAATGTGGCCATCAGTACCTTCCTTTCAGGTCAGATAAAACAAAATGACAATGGAAAAGATAGCGTTTGGAAAATGAGCCCAGAGTTTCGTGAGCAATCTTAGACCAGAACTGTTCCAGGTGAATACAATTTTGCCGACTTTGATTCAGTTGTCCGATTTCGGACAAGAGCGCGAGTTAGCCTGTGCAGCACAGTTTCCGAAGTAATGTTTTTTGTTCTGGTTACGGACGATTGCACAGTTTCTGGAGAAATCTTTATGCGATCTTCATTTCGGAACTGTGCAGTTGCACAGTTCCGAGGGACTAAGGGACTAAGGGACATAGGGACCAGGGCAACTAAAAGCCATAGATACCTTCGACGGCAGTGTTCCCTGTCACAGTGAAAAGGGGTGGGGGAGGGGTCCCCTCCCCTCCCAAAATGACAAAGGCCCAAGTCCGAGATGGATTCGGGCCTTCTTTTTCTGCTCATTATTAGTGAAGCACAAAAGGGTGTAATTCTACGCAAATTATCTGAAGAGCGCCGGGGTTACGAAAGGACAATGGACCAAAGTAACTATGGACGAAGACCCGCTCATCGCGATAAAGCTGCGATGAATGGGGCACAGCCCCTGATACTGGGATGAGTGGGCCACCTGCCCGGTGGTGTATGGATTTGCGCTTGCGCATCCCTTCAGACCACCGGTCTGCAGCCATTGCCGCAACGATTCGGTGCTCACCACCAGGCCGTTCCACACAAGATGCTGGGCAAGGGTGGAGTCTCAAGATTTCGCTTGCGGCTGAATGAGTTCAGCATCTTGTCTCAGTGTTCCACGATCTTCATCTCGGATCGGAATACATGATATTCCCCGAAGTGAACGTCACTGATTGCAGTTACGGTCAAATTATCCACCGAAACCATCGCCTTGATGGAAATGCCGTTTTGTGTGCTGGTTCCGTGCTGAACGGGAGACTTCGCAACCAATATTGCGCCGCTTCTTACGGGACATTGGTAAGTTTTGCCGCCGATTTCAACTGGGCCGTACTCAACAAAGACATCTGCGGTAGAAACCGGCTGACCCGCGTCTATGTCGGAGATCATGACGATTCGTGTCACCGCTCCTGACCGAGGATCGATGTTGATCTCGCCATGGTAACTCGGTACCAAATCGAGTTTACGAAAAGCTCCCAACTCGGCCGCTATACAGCACCACGTGATTCGATAATTGGCCCGCTCCTTCGGCACAGCGTAACGGAATACGGCGATCGGTCCCGAACTCGACTGCTCCCAATGCGCCCAGCCGATCTTTCCATTCAGAATATCGCGCATCATCGTTTCGAGCAGGGGACCGAAGATCCCACTTGTCGTTAACCCCATGGTTGGGCCATCCGCAGGTTTCTCGCTCGACGGGTCCAGGTTCTCTTCCTGCCCTTCTCGGTATCGGACCTTCATCACCGTACTGTCAACCAAATGGTACAGATCGGGAGTGGTAACGACAGGATCGTTCTCGTGGATACCGAATGCCGTGTCCTGGAAACGTGTGGTATGTTTCTCAGCCAGGAAATTGGGCATTTGTTTCGTCGTCGCAATCACAAAATCGACTGCGCGAGAGAGTATTGCTCTCTGAGCTTCCAGATCCGGGACCGGCACAAACGCCAAATCGGTTTGCGGAAGCGGTAAGAAAGCCGAAGCATCGGCCAGCGCCAGCAGTGCCGACCGTGAGCGTTCCCCAGGTAGAGTTGCCTGCAATTGTTCAAGCCGGACCGTGGTCAAGCGTTCTGTCAGTTTGCATTTTGCGATCTGACCGACCGCATCTTTATCGGTTTTTGGGTGAAGTTGTTCAACTAACTGCTCCAGCTGTTGAATTGTCAGCTTTTCTGTCGTCGCTCTCTCAATCCTCGGGCTTCCCGATCCCGGCTTTGGCAATGGCCTGGGAACTGTCGCGGTCTCGGGAACTGTAGCTGCCACTTCCTCTTGAATCGATGCCATCGGAACTTCGAGGGTGCCTGCACGGTTCGCCGATGAGTCGTACACTCCCGTGGCGAGGTAGGCGACCTCCTTCGGAACATCGAAATCGAGATGGAAAGAGACACCTGAGCGACGAACTTGCGCAATCTGATCCGGCCTAACGACTAGCCCAACCTGCCGAACCATCCAGTTCAGAGCCTGCCCGTTTTCACCGCGTGCAATCAGAGCTACTTCAACTTGTGCGCGCTGCACCCCGTCCTGCCCAGTCTGTAAGTTGATCGACTCGGGCGACACCGAGAATCCCATGCGGTAGCGTTTTGCAGGTCTTTGAATTGAAGCATTATCACCGGCCACCTGCGGGTCAGTTGCCGCAGATGTCGCCGGTTCCACGTTGAGGCGATACTGAACCTGAGAAAAAGCTGGCATACCATGCATCATCAGCGGACGCAACGGATCGCTTGGCTTCGGAGGTCCGACCGCCGGCTCGTTCGAGTTCTCTCTAAAATAGGTTCGCCGATAAAAGACGTTGTATTTGCCGGATGTCACGCGAATCTCGATTTTGCGCGTGACGTTCTTTTCCTTCTCGTCTGTGGGTGTATATGCAAGCGTGTAATAGCTTGACCCGTGCCCCATCGCGTCGGCCATCTCAGTTCGAAGGTCATTTCCGTGGAATGCTTTTCCTCCTGTAGCCTCCGCCATCACTTCCGCGGTGATGCGCCTGAATTGCTCCTTGCCGAGATTAACCGATCCGGAAGAAAGTGCCGGCTGTTCCGTCTTTCCGCCAATATCCGAACTTGGATCTCCTACGATACCGGCGTCGATCGGATACAGCGAGATCCGCGCGGCAGCAAGCGAATTGATCGCTTTCTCGATTAGGTCGTTGTAAGGGCAATCTTCGTCTTTGGAATAAGTCATTCCGGGGATGCACAGCGGGAACGAGCCGGACACCCATAAGAGATTCTTTCGCGCCGGAATGGGAGAAACATACCGGCTGATCTCCTGCAATGCCTCCAATGTGGTAAAAACCTGCTGGTTCTGCTGGGCGTCATAGGCATGTTCCATGAATCCCTGAAGCGCATCGACAAATGCTGCAGTCTGCGCTCCTCCCGGAGCGTTGAGGACTGCCGAATTGATGCTGTCCATTGAGGATGTTTGCGTTTTGTTACCACCCGGCAACGCCTGCGTAAGCGGCTGAGATGTACCGCTCAGCAGGCGAGCGACGGAGGCGCGGGCCTCCGCGGGATCGGAGGTGAAACCCTGCACGATTCGCAACTGGTCGCCAAGCTCCAGAACCGCGATTGGAACACCATTCGGTAGGTGACTCATAGTATCCATCAATTGCCGACGAATGCCGATCCGATCGGCGGTATTCGTGTTCAACGAATCGATAAGCACTACATTCACCGCTCCGGTTGGCGCGATCTGTTCCAAATTGGAATAAGTATTCGGCGGTAATGGATTTAGAGGCGCAGCCTTTACAGTGACCGCATCGACATGCGGCTCGAAGAAATTGGTCTTCTGCGGAACTCCGTTTTCGAAAACCTGAAAATCATCGCGTGTAAGATTGGGAACTAGCCTACCGCTTCGATCGGTGACTACTGCGTCGATTAGAACCGTCCGCGCAGTGATTGTCAGAGTGGGAGTCTCCGGGTCGATCCTCGGTCCGGCCTGTTGAGCTTGAGCAACAGCAGTTATTAACAGGAGTAACGCAATTCCAACCAATCCCTGACGCATCGTCGTCCTTCCGGCTGGCTTTCCGAACGTTGAGTTCCTCCACCATACATCAAGCCCGCGCGCACTCCTCCACCGGAATGCCGACCTGCTCGACGATCTCCAGCCCGAAGCCTTCCAGCGCTGGAATATGCATGGGCGTGTTCGAGATTAACCGGATGCGATGAATTCCCAGATCGGTCAAAATCTGCCCGCCGAGGCCGATGGCGCGCACGATGCGGCCTGAGCGGTCCTGCGCGCCCTCACGCGCCCGCAGCTCCTTGTGCAGCACGATTCTGCCGGCGTCATGCGTCATGCCTTCGTTTGAGCCGGACTTCTCGCCGGCTTCCGCAGGCGTGGCATCAATCTCAAAACCGGGCGCAGTGTTGTGCAAGTAGATCAGCGCGCCGCAACCCTCCTCGGCAATCATCTTCATGGAGCCGTCGAGAATCTCCCGGCAATGACAATCGGCGCTGAAAATATCTCCTGCTGTGCAGCGCGTGTGTACGCGCACCAGCACAGGCTTGCCCGTCTGAGCGTTGCTGCCGGTCAGATCGCCTTTTACCAGCGCAATATGGCTTTCGCCGCCGTTCACTTCGCTCTGGTAGGCAATCATGCGGAACTCGCCGAACCTGGTCTGCACGGTCGTTTCGCCGGCGCGCACGATGTAGCGCTCGTTGCGCAGCCGGTAGCGGATGAGCTCGGCTACGGTGAGGATCTTCATCCCATGCTCTTTACAGAAAGGAATGAGGTCGGGAATGCGCGCCATCTCGCCGTCGTCGCGCATGATCTCGCAGATAACGCCGGAGGGATTGAGCCCCGCCATGCGGGCCAGATCGACCGAAGCCTCTGTCTGCCCCGCCCTGACCAGCACGCCGCCACGCCGCGCCCGCAGCGGAAAGATATGTCCGGGCCGCGCGAGGTCAGCCGCGGTGGACCTGGAGGCAATGGCCGTTTGGATGGTATGCGCGCGGTCTGCGGCTGAGATGCCGGTCGTGACGCCCTCGCGCGCCTCAATGGTCTCAGTGAATGCCGTGCCAAAGCGCGAGGAATTGTGCTGCGTCATGGGAAACAGATGCAGGTAATCGGCCCGCTCCTCAGTGAGCGTGAGGCAGATGAGGCCCCGGCCATAGCGCGCCATGAAATTAATCGCTTCCGGCGTTGTGTGCTCGGCGGCCAGCGTCAGATCGCCCTCGTTCTCGCGATCCTCGTCGTCCACCACTACAATCATTCGCCCCGCGCGAATCTCATCGAGCGCACCGGGCACGTCTGTAAAAACCGCATTGTCATGCATTCGTTCGGCTGTCATCGTTCTCTGGACCATTGTCGCCGAATCCGCTGCCGAACATCAATGCGCCCTATCACAATGACGGAACGGGTGAGTCCACACAAAGCAAAAGCGCCGCATTGAACGGCGCTTTCACTTACTTTCAAAACGACTGAAAGCCTACAATGTCGATTCGATCTCAAAGCCCCAGGCCTCCAGAAGCGCCTCAGGGATGTATTTGGAATTCTTATTGCGGCGAGCCCATTCACGGAGCCGGGTTGACCGAATGTACTGATCCGGGGTGAGCTTGAATTCCTTCACGATCTGCTCGAAAGAGGTGACGGTAGGCACAACGGGCCCGATGGGCTCCGGCTTGCCCCAATTCGGATTTCCACGACGCTTTGCCATGTTGTAGTCCTTAACTGGGTAGGATTTTCTTCAAGTATGTAACTCTTCGGACGCACGCCAGAGGGGGTGGCTGGTCCGTTAAAGCAACAACGCTGGTTTCTATTTTAAGGATATTTTATTCAAAAATCAAGAGAAATCCGTTATGGAAACGATACGCATGCACACTCCGCCGCACTACATCTGCTTGCCGCTTATCTGCACATTGCAGGTGAATTGCGCTCCGCGCCATGGCGTTTTCTGGCATTTTCCCGCCCTGGAATGGCACTATCAAGTTATGAACCTGCCCAAGCGCGCCGCGCTGCTCTGCGCCGTGCTTCTTTGCCTGGCCGCGAGTCCGGCTCGTGCCGCCCAGCTCAAAGTGAGCCGCGCAGCCCTGCAGCGCACCCTGGAGAACCAGCTTTTTAACGGTCCCAGCGGCCGTTATTACCTGAAAGGCTCGCCCGTTACGCCGTGCTCGATCTACGTGGATAACCCTCAGATGACCTTCGCCGGAGACCGCATCCAGGTGCAGGTGAAAACGCACGCGCGCCTTGGCACAGCCGTGCGCGGAGCCTGCCTTGGCATCAGCCTCTCGCCCAGCTCCGTGGTTTCCGTGGCTCCGTCGGGTGAGGGCGAGACCATCGGCTTCCGCGATGCGCGCGTGGAGCGCGTGAGCGACCAGAAGGAGCTGAATTTTCTGCTCATGCCTTTTCTGAGCCGCCAGATTCCCGACAGCATGACCGTGAACGCCGCCGATCTGCTCCGCAAAGCGCTTGAAGGCTCCACGGCAAGTTCCGGCTACAAGGTCACGCTCGATCGCCTTAAGATTCACTCCGTGCGGATTCAAGGGGACGACCTGATTGTGGATGTGGACGGCGATCTCAGCGTGCGATAGAAAGCGTCCGCGAAAACCGCTGGTAATTTTCCAGATTCCTTTTTTGCAATCTGGCACAATTTGGAGAAATTTTGACACTGGCGGGTCGCGGCAGGTTCATTCTGAGGACATGAGTCCTGTGAACCGCAGAGAATTTCTTTCACTTGCCGGCGCGGCTGGCCTTGTGGCTATCGCACCTTCGCTTCCCACCGCCGCACAGTCCGCACCGCAGGACTTCAGCTTTCTCTTCATCACGGACACGCATCTGCAACCGGAGCTCAACGCCGCCGTGGGCACAGATATGGCCTTCAAGAAGGCTCGCGGCTTCAAGAGCGACTTTGTGATCCAGGGCGGGGACCATGTCTTTGACTCACTGGCTGTGAGCAAAGACCGCGCCTCAAGCCTCTTCGATCTCTACGGCAAAACGGAGCAGGATCTCGGGCTCAAGGTTCATCACACGATCGGCAATCACGATTGCTTCGGCATCTATCCCGCGAGCGGAGCCACCAGCGCAGACCCGCTCTATGGCAAAAAGATGTTTGAAGAGCGCTTCGGTAAAACTTATTATTCCTTCGACCACAAGGGCGTTCACTTTATCGTGCTGGACAGCATCGGCTTTACGCCGGATCGCGCCTATGAGGGGCGTGTGGATGCGGAACAGCTTGGCTGGCTGGCTGCCGATCTTAAAGCGCTTTCTGCGGCGATGCCTGTCGTCGTCTCCGTGCATATTCCGCTTGTGACTGCATTCGACTCCTACGTTCCTGTGCCCGCCGAGCCACCCAAACACCACGGAATGTCAGTGGCCAACTCAAGCGAAGCGATTGCGCTCTTTGAAGGCCACAACGTTCTCGGCGTGCTGCAGGGCCACACCCATATCAACGAGAGGGTCGTGTGGCACGGCGTGCCTTACATCACCAGCGGCGCTGTGAGTGGAAACTGGTGGCACGGCACCCGCATGGGGACGCCGGAAGGGTTTACCGTGGTCGACGTGAAGGGCGGAAAGCTATCTACGCGCTATGAGACTTATGGATTCAAGAGCGTCGATCCGAAGAATACGTAAGTGGGGCTCACTGGATTTGTTTCGCGCATCGAGCGTATCGCTTGCGGGAAGGCAACATCTTTCGGTGCGGACCTGACCTTCGATGAGCGCGTTAGCGATTTAGCGTCTATCGATCACCAGGAAGATTGGGAGAATGGTGGGAGATATGGCCTCATCGCGTCAATTCAACTGAAAAAGGCTTTACTCCGTTCTCAGTGTCCGGATCGATGGATTGACGGCGCGCGGCGAACTGAAATGAAGCCCGTTATCAAAGCGCTCAGCACAAGGAGCAGCTTTGATGAAAACGGTGTTGTCCTGCGTCAATAGAGCGAAGACGTATCTTGTTTCTGTCGTTGTTCGCTGTCCCTCAGGCGCTGAAATAACACTTCACCAAGGGTGCGGCTAAAGCTCGCCGTCAAGTGATCTCCATCCCGACAAATGACCTGGCCGCCGACTTCGAGATAGCATCGGTCGGGGCCGCACATCCGATCTGACAAATCGAGGAATTTGACATTGTCAAAGCCCTGCGCCGCCCGCTTCTCTGCGGCATAGACGCCGGGACTCAACGCTACGGCGGGAACCGGAGCCGGACACTGCGTGCGTCCATCCCATTCCGCCTGAGCCAGGCAGCCTAGCACATCGTAATTTGCAAACGGAGTGTCGCGGATAAATCGAACCTTCACTCCCTGCCTTGCAAGTGCCGCAAAAGTGTCGCGAGCCCCCTGCTCCCAGACCTGCATATCTATCAGGGATTTCCCATCGGCGTCCACAGCTTGCGACGCGCTCGTTTCGATCACCAGATCCGGACGTAACGCCTCGATCTCTCCCATAGCCGCATGACGCCATTTCTCACAAACCGTATCCAACTGCGGAAGGATCTTCATGTTTAGTGGCGGGCAGCCTGGCTTGACGAGGGTCGCCAGTCGCCAATGTTGTGCATCGGCAATCTGCTGCAGAGCCGGAAACCACGCCGCCGCGTGCGAATCTCCAAACAGCACCACCGTCGATTGCGGATGATTGATCTCTCCGAAAAAACACATCGCGGGATGAGGGTCCAATATGGCAGGTGTGCAACCGTTGCGATAGACTTCCGGAATATCCCGGACCATGCGGTCATACTTGCGGAACTGTTCCGAACGGGATACGATCGCCAGCCGGGCACCCATTGCGCCGACACACAAGATTGCGCCAAGTGCCGCCAGCCAGAGCGTGAGACCCGAGCGCGCAACTAGAAATGATTGCCGCCGGATAGGATTTTCTATCACAGCATAAGTCACCGCGGCCACCAGGCACGCAACAGCAATCCAGCCCAGTCGAATGGAGACCGAGTGAATGGCAACCAGTTGTTGCCCGATCACCAGTACAGGCCAGTGCCATAAGTAAAGCGAATAAGAAAGTCGCCCCATTGCCTGTGCCGGTCTCGCACGCAACAGTCGAATCGCAGGTGACTCCGGAGCGCCCACACCTGCCATCAAAAGGAGTAGCGTTCCCACCACTGGAATCGCCGCAGCAGACCCCGGAAACATCGAAGCGTGGATCCACTGGGCGCCGGCCGTCAGCGTGAGGATGCCAATTGCTCCCAACCAGGACCAAAGCCTTCGACGCCCAACCAGCCACGGCTCCGGCACGAACGCCAGGAGTCCGCCCGCACCGAACTCCCAAACCCGCGCCGGCGCTGCATAAAATGCGAGGATGGGGATTTTCGCAGTCAACCAAACGCACAGCACAAACGAAGCCAGCGAAATTGCCGCCAGCGCAATGGTCCGGCCTCTGAGGCTCTTGATCGTTCTCGCCAACAACAGCAACAGAACAGGCCAGATCAGGTAGAACTGTTCCTCCACCGCGAGCGACCAGGTATGTAACAGTGGATTGGATGCTATCGCGTGCTGATAGAAATACTGCTGCTGCAAATGCGCAAAGTAGAAATTACTGGAGTAGAGCACCGTTGCAAGTGCCGCTTTGAGTGTTTTGACTTGCGCCACCGGATTCATGATGATGGATTCCGCGCCGCAAACAACCAACACCATCGTGATGGCCGCCGGAAGCAAACGCCGTGCGCGCCGCGCATAGAAGCGCGCGAAATTCACTGTGCCCGACGAAGAAATCTCCTGCATCAGAAGTCTTGTAATGAGATAGCCGGAAAGAACAAAAAAGACGTCCACCCCCACAAAACCGGCGCGCAAAAAGGGCAATCCGGCATGGGAAGCAATCACCAGACCAACGGCAAAAGCTCGCAATCCTTCGATGTCGGGGCGGAATGGGATGCTGGTTTCCTGATGGGACCGATGCAAATTCGTGTGAAGCACTTCTGCTAGCGCTCCCTCGCTGTTTCACGCCACCTGAACAATAGCCTGTAAAGACTCAGGAAACAGGAGTTGTTCCCTTGGCCTCGCGCGCGTTATCCCGCCCCCGTTTCACGCGCTGCCATTCCAACGGTATTGGAGCGGCGTGGTCTCAGCCTGACCGGCTGCGAGGCTATCTGCGGCTAGAGTACGGCTACTGTGCGGCGGTTCTGTCTGGGCATGATCATCGATTGTCGCCCACAGGCCAAAGCGCTCATGAAGTTTTGTCGAGCCCGAGAGACGGCCGTAAACGACCGTCCCTCGCATTTCGATACGTTATGGGATGAAGTCTTACTCGCCCTTGCCCGCACCGCTCAACACGATTCGTTCCTGATCGTACCTGGTGACTTTCTGGTAGAAGTCGCTCAGGCCGCTGTAGTCCTTGGGATCGAGGAGCGTGAATCCACGCACCAGCACGCGCGAGCTTACCACTGTGCTGCCGTCGGCTTTCGCTTTCAGTTGATATATGGCATTCGGCTCGTCCTTCACTACGTCGTCCTGCGGCTTGTCCTGCAGAGAAAGCCCGGCGGCGAGCGTGTAGGTGATCTGTTCCTGGTCCTGTGACGGATAGCGCACATCGACGGGCGTTACCCGCGATGTTGCGGGGAAGGGATTCGCCTCGCTGCTTTCAAAGAAGGCACGCGGCAGTTCTATGTGGCCGTTCGACGCAGTTAGCGAGCCTGAGACATTGACCACGGCCAGCAGTTGTTTGCTCGGGTCATCGAGGTAGGCAATATGATCGACCTTTGCGGTCACGCCTGTTGGCACGCTCGATGCAAGGAACTGATCGACGGATGTTTTGACAGCATCCGGACTGGCGGTGAGGGCAAGCTGGCGCAGCTCAATCGCCTTCTGTCCTGTAAATGCCACCTTCAACATGCCGCTCAGCGCGCCCTTTGCATCGACGTTCAGCGTGCCGACGTGCAGCGTCAGGTTGTCGGAGTTCTTCTCGAGCGGTGTTACGAGAAGATCCACTTTGTTGTCCGTCATGGTGATGCCGCCTGCTCCGGCGTGCGCCCAATGCAGTGTTGCATACGGCGCCATTTTGGTTCCGGGATCGACCAATATTTCTTTGCCGTCAACCGTGAGGCCAATCAGCACCGTGTCCAGTTGATCCGCGCTCATGTAGCTCACAGCGAACAGCCTGTGGCTGCGGCTGGCAATGCGCACCGGACGCGCATTCAATCCCGCTGCGCGAGCCAGCGCAAGGTACATAAGAGCCAGTTGATTGCTCGATCCCTTCTTTGTATCGAACAAGTGTTCCACGCGTCCGCGCGGCACCCAGTCGCTGTCAACGTCCGGCACGCCGTTCGCATTGAAGTCCGTATTCTCAAACCGCTGCACATACGCGTAAATCTTCTTCGCCTTATCCGCGGGCGCGTCTGTGGGAGCAACGATTTCCTGCAGCGCATGTTGCAGTGGCGGCGTGGAAGCCGTGTAGCCGTTCACCAGCTTTGTCCAGAGGGCCATTTGCTTCTGCCAGAAATCCCGCTCCTCGGACGAGGGCGTATAGAAGAAGCTCACTTCATACGCCTGCCCCGCGGATGCCGGAGCAAAGGGATCATTCGGAATGGCGGACACGTCCGTCACATCGAGCGTGTAGCGTCCCAGTGCATCTTTGTGTATGGCGGCGCCGGCAGGCAGGCTGGCGGCGGAAACAATGTCCGTCATAAAGGCGCCGTGGCGATCCGTCAATGCGCTGTCTGTCACACCTCCGGTCTGGCCGGCTGACTCGGCACGCAGCATCTGTTCGGCAGGCGTAAAGGCGTAGTGCGCGCGACGCACGAAATAGGGCTGCTGAATCTTCCAGTCGGGCCCCTGCTCATAGCGGTCGTATCGCACCTGGTAGCGATACTCCAGAATGCTGCCGGCTTTCACATCCGGCAGCGTGAAGGTCACGTCCTCAACCCCGTTGCTGCGGTTCTTCACGATTTTCAGCAACTGCGATTGCGGACCCGAAAGCGGAACAATCTTTCCGTCTGGCTGGATGGTACGGCCTTCGAGCGCGCCAATATCCAGAGGCACGTTGAAGGTGTCCGAATCCACCGGCGCATCCTCGCCGGAATGATTCATATCCGGCTGAGCCCAGTTATTGGTGTACGCGCTTGCAAACTGACTTGAGTTTTCCCCTTTTGCGTAATACACAAAGTTCTTGCTGAGCGGAATATGGACCGTGGCTGCCGGCACGCCCTCGGGCGTAAGAATCTTCAGCCGCGCATACACGGTGCGAAAGTGGTGCGCGTCGTCGGTGATCTCTTCCCGGAAGAGATACACCGCAGCCGCGCCGGGAGCTTTGGGTTCGGATGTCATGGAAAGCTCATCTGCCTGAGGCGGCTGAAACTGGCTGTACGAGACCAGCGGCGCAGCCGCGCCAAGCAGAAGCATTCCAAATGAAGCAGCAAGATAAGAGCGCATGGGATTGATCCCCTCGAGTCCGATAAGGTCCGATAAAACCGTTCAATCGGTTGCCGCGCATTCGCTTCACTGGCTCCTCAGCCGGCCATCCACGAGCAGGTAGAGGAGGAGTTCTCAGCGACAGTGCGCGCCGGTATGTAATTTTACGCCGGAAGCGCGGCCGGGATGCGCGCCTGCTTCGACTGCACTGATGTATCCTGTGGCCTACGGGAGAAAGCAACGATGTATCTGGGGCGCGTAGCCGGCGCGGCGGCACTGTTTTTGGCGGCCACGCTTATCACTTATGCAGCGCCCGGCCAAGCGGTTACACGTACCGCGTGCGCAGGTCCTCCAGCATTGGCCACCGCTCTCAAGGCTCACCCCACCACGGAAAATAGCATTACTCTGGGCAGTTGGTTTGCCCAGCATGAACAATTTGCCTGCGCCGCGGAGACCTTCCGCGCCGGAATCAAGCGCGACGCCAGCTCCGCGCAGCTTCACTACCTGTACGCACTCGCCCTGGTGGCTCAAAAGCAGATTCCCGATGCCGTTCCCGAGCTGCAGAAGTCGATCCAGATCGAACCGAATGCCCTCAATCCGCACCTGCTGATGGCCGCACTGTACGCAGGCGTGGACAAGCAGGTAGAGGCCGCCCAGGAATGGCAGAAGGTGCTCGCCATCGATCCTAAAAACGAGCAGGCGCTCGATGGCATCACCGGAATGATGATCGACCATGGCGATTATGCCGACGTGGTCAAACTGCTCGGCCCTGCTCACAACACTGAAAAGCTCGCCATACGCCTTTCGCAGGCCTTGGCGCTGATGAATGATTTCGGCTACGCCGAGGGTGTGCTCAAGGATGGGCTTGAGGCCCATCCTCATTCCGTGCAACTGGCGCGCGCGCTCTCTGTGATTCTGGTTCATCAGCGCAACCCCGACGATTCCATTGCCGTCATGCTGAAGGCAGTCCAGGAACACCCGTCGGACATTGTCGCGGCCGTCGATCTTTATCGGCTCTATATCCTGCAAGGCCATCCGCAGGAAGCCTCCACCATGGAGGCCAGGCTTCTGGCCGCTCGCCCGCATGACCGCGACGTGCTCTATCTGAGCGGCATCCTCGAGCGCTCCGCAGGCCATTACGAGCAGGCTAAAAAGCTCCTTGAAGAGTCGGTTGCCATTGATCCGGAGTTCTTTTACACCCGCTACAACCTGGGCGCCGTGCTGGTGATTCTGCATGAGTGGCAGGAAGCAAAAGTGAATCTGGAAAAGGCTATCGCCCTCGGCATCGATCAGTCGGAGGTATATTACGAGCTGGCCAAGGCGCTCAATGGCCTCGGCGAGCACGACCGCGCGCAGGAAGAGCTTGCCAAATATCAGGCTATCAAGATCAACTCGGAAGCGAATCTCGAAGCCAACGTGGCTGTAGCGGAGGCTGACACGGCCATGAATGACGGGCGCCTGGAAGAAGCTATTACTTACTATCGCCAGGCGGTCCATGCCTTGCCGGATAGCGCTTACTACCACTACAAGCTGTCCGTTGCGCTGCACAAGCATGGCGATTTTGCCGACGAGAAGGCGGATCTGCAGGAGGCCGTGCGCTTCAATCCCAAGCTCTCCTCAGCCCAGGGAGCGCTGGGCTATCTGCTGTCGCGCGAAGGCGATGTAAACGGATCGATCGAGCACTTCCGCATGGCCGTTCAGACTGAGCCCAAGTGGACCGAAGCGTGGATCAACCTGGCCGCCGAGCTGGCCATGAGCGCCCAATACACAGAGGCCCGCCAGGCCGTGGCTGCCGCGCTGCGGCTTGAACCGCGGAACGAACGCGCGCGCCAACTCAATGACCAGCTTACCCGCGATCCGAATGCGCAGCAGCCCCATCCCTGATTGACTGTCTTCTCGTGGCAATGTCAGAATTGATCCGCTGGTGAGATCGGCTTCCGATCTGAGCGTGCGATGAAATACCTGCTCAATGTACCGTTTTGAACCCGGCGAAAGTTGCACGCTGCTGAGGCCCCTCAAATCGCCCGCATTCCATCCGCCTGAATCTCCCACAGGGGATCGGTTTTCTATTGAAACAAATTCTCTCTTCGAGATTGTCCGGCTGCTCGAACAGTCACCGAAGGTCATCCTGTATGACACTTTTGCGCCATTCCGGCGACACATTTTGCGTGTGAGCAGAAAATCGTTTTTCCTGCTGAAAACAGTCAAGAAAAACCTTGCTCATCGTATCTTGACTGTGTTATCTACAGCGAGACTCACAAATGGGTTTTGGCCGCGCCGTACCTTCAATTTAGAAAGGCGGCGTACCAGAACTAACAACGAAACGCGTCAACGAATGATTCAGGAGGCTTACAAAATGGACGCAAACAACGCTAGAGGACTATCCAGATCCTCTCGCTCTAACTGGCTACGGAGAATACCTTGGCTACTACTCCCCGTACTGCTTTTCGCAGTCGGTACCGCTCGCGCCCAGCAATTGACGGGCACCATTTCGGGTACCGCTGTCGATCAGTCGGATGCGCGGCTGGCCGGCGCCAAGGTCGTAATGAAGAACGATTCCTCCGGTGACCAGCGCACAACCGTCTCCGACAAAGAGGGCTTCTTCTCGATCACCGCACTTCCCCCGGGTTCCTACACGGTCACCGTCTCCTCAAAGGGTTTTGCGGCATTTGAGATGACGGGGGTCATTCTGAGCCAGGGCGATACAAAATCGGTTCCCGCGCGGCTCAAGGTCAGTTCGAACGACCAGGCTGTAACCGTTGTCTCCGGCGCCGATGCCGAAGTACCCACGGACACCGCCGAAGTCAGCGCCACGCTGAACAACGAGATGGTGGACTCCGCAATCCTGACAACACGCAACGCCGCCGAACTGATCAAGATGATGCCTGGCGTCGCTTTTTCCGGTGCCGGTGCGCCTTCGCAAAACCTGGCCTCCAGCACCAACAGCGGTCCTGCCGGCAGTTACAGCGCCAACGGTACCCAGCCCTACGGCACCACGGACGTCTATCTCGATGGCGCCAACCTCCTCGACCCAGGCAACGCGGGTACGCAGGTGGCCAACATCAACCAGGACATGACGGACAGCGTCAAGTACCTGTCTGCCTCCTACGGCGCTGAATATGCCAAGGGCCCTGCTGTTCTCCAGGCTTTCTCCAAGAGCGGCGGACAGAAGTTCCACGGTGAAGGCTACGTATATGCCCGCAACTCCAGCGTCGGATTCGCGAATGACTGGCTGCAGAAGAACGAAGAGCTAGGCCAACAAGAGGCGAACAGCATTGAGCCGCAGAGCTACTACTACTTCGGCGGCAACGTCGGCGGACCGATCTTCTTCCCGCACTTCAACCATAACCGCGACAAGCTTTTCTTCTGGGGCGGTTATGAGTACATGCGGCAAAATCCCTTCGTGGCCCACAACCAGATGAACGTGCCCACCGTCGCGCAGTTGAACGGCGATTTCAGCACGACAACCTTGCCCTCCGACCTTATCACATCCGGAAACGGCGCGGCCTATGCCCTTCCTTGCAACATTGATAACGGGTATCAGGGCTGCGGACCGACCAACTCGCCCTGGGGTAACGCGTATGCGCCCTGGGTGAACGCGACAACGCCTCCGAATCTGCAGCAATACTTCGATCCGACTGGCGCGGTCCTGGGTGGAAGCGTGAACGGCGCCTGCGGCGCCACTGCACAGCCTGGCGGCACTGTTCCCGTAGGCCTTATGCCCTGCCCGAACCAGACTCCGACCGCCGGCAATGGCTGGACCAACTACCTCCAGACCTACGGCGATCCGACGCAGGACGGAGCCATCACCGGAAATCGCTGGGAAGCTACAGGCAAGCTCACTTATGCCTTTAACGACAACAACAAACTCTGGGGCAGCTACGCGTTTCAGTCGGAAAACGACCAGCACAACGCAGCTCCCTGGTGGAACGCGGCCAACACCATTGAGTATCCTTCCCTGCCTATCGGCAAGGAAACGGCGCATCTCTATCTGGCCAACTACACGCACGTCTTCAGTGCAACCACAACGAACGAAACCGTATTTGCCTACGCCAAGTTCGTCAATGACATGAGCGGTTCCAATCCCTCTGCTCAGGCCCGTTCCACCTACAACATAGCAACACAGAGCATCTTCCCCGGCAAAACCGGCAATTCGCAGATTCCCAACACCAGCAACACCACCGGCTGGGTAACCGCGGTTCCATGGATCGCCTTCCCGGCTCTCACCGGCGGCATCTACGGCCCGAACAGCTTCGGCAAGACCTCTGAGGCGCCCAGCATCTCGGATGTCTTCACGAAGATCATCGGCACGCACTCCATCAAGGTCGGCTTCTACTGGGATGCCCAGGAGAATATCCAATCCACTGACGGTCAGGACGGCGCCGGAGTCCAGGGCAACTACGAAGTTGCTACCTGGGGTTCTTCCTCAACCTACAACGCCCAGCTTGACCGCCTCATGGGACGCAACTTTGCTTATGAGGAAGTCAGTTCCGATCCGGTTCCGTCAGAGCTATGGCACCAATGGTCCATCTGGGGTCAGGATCAGTGGAAGATGACTCGTAAGCTGACCCTCACTCTGGGACTTCGCGCAGACCACATGGGCCAGTGGTACGACAAGCTTGGTGGCACCCAGGTCTGGAATCCTGCCGCGTACAGCAACTCGCCAACTGCCCCGCCAAACACCGGCCTGGCATGGACCGCGAATAATCCATCCATTCCGAAGTCCGGCTTCCCCAGCAAGCTGTTCGAATACTCACCTCGCGTGGGTGTGGCCTATGACCTGTTTGGAACCGGCAAATCGGTAATCCGAGCCGGCTTCGGCACCTACTGGTACCAGATCTCGAACAACTATGCCGGTCAGGCAATGACTGGGCCGCTTGGCTCCTACTCCTACAGCACCTATCCGGCTGTTTCGGGCTTTTACGGATATGGAATCAACGGCGGCAGTGTAGACACTCAAAACGCGAGCACAAACGGTGGAAACGGAATGGCGAAGCCGCTTGCCGTTTCTTCCGGCCTCAACCAGAATGGCACCAACCCCAACACGGACAAGCTGGGTGACGGCAAAATTCCATACGCCGACACGTACAGCTTCGGTGTGGCGCAGGCTCTGCCCGCTCACACGGTGGCTGAAATCTCCTACGTTGGCAGTACGAACCGCAACATCATGGAAGCTGGGCCGTTCAACTACCTGGATGCAAACGCTGTTGCCGCGGGAGCCCTTTACACTCCGGATCCCAAGGTGGGCAACTATGTCAACCTTTACCCGATCGGCACCACCTCTGCTCAAAGCTCGAACGACTGGAGACCGTACAGCAACTACCAGTCGATCTTCACAAACGCTCACACGGGTTACGCCAACTACAACTCACTGCAGATTTCCGGTCAGAAGCAGTCCGGCAACCTGTTCATGTTCTCCAACTTCACCTTCGGCAAGGTGCTGGGCATCCGCGACAGCAACACCGGAAACGGCAACGGTTCAGGCGACTATCTTGATCCCTACACGCTCAAGAACAACTACGGCCCGCTTGCCTATGACCACTCTAAAATCTTTAACTTCTCAGCCAGCTACAAGCTGCCCAGCCCGATCCACAACCACGCCTTCTTTGGCCAGGTCGTGAATGGATGGCAGCTCTCCACCTACACCACCTACCAGGATGGCGCTCCACTGCAGGCCAGCTTCCCGAATCTCAACATGAACTATCGCCAGTATCTCTGCGGCGCGAACGACCCGCATCCAGGTTGCACTACGGCACTGAATGGCGTTGCAGCTGCAGGCGCTGGTGGCACAGTCACTCAGCCCTTCACCATTCCCATTCCAGTTTCAGCAATGGGAGGGAACCAGACAGGGCAAATCAGCGCTTCCACCTGGTTCGGATCGAGCGAAATTCCGCAGATGTTGGCGGTGTTGACCTGCGATCCTCGCACGGGTCTCGCGAAGGGTCAGTACTTCAACCCGAACTGCTTCCGCGCTCCAATGACTCCTACGGCCACGACAGCCGGCGAGATGGGACAGTACATCTGGCCGTATGTCCGTACGCCGCACTACTTTGACAGCGACTTGGCAATCTTCAAGGCATTCCGGGTGAATGACTCGCAGCGCTTTGAACTCCGCGTCTCTGCCACCAACTGGCTGAACCATCCGAACTCGTACTTCGGCGGCGGCAATAACGCCGACGACCAGCTGATCTTCAATGGATTGGCTACCGGGTCGCAGACCGTCACCAACTCGAACCCAACCACCACCGGTTTCCCGCTCGACAAGACCGGATTCCGTTGGATGCAGTTGGCTGGCAAATACTACTTCTGATCTCGCATCGGAAGTACAACCGGAAAGGGGCGGCCATTGGCCGCCCCTTTCGCTTTGCCTCCGCAAAACTGTCGTCAGGCTAAAGGTCCGCTCATTTTTCGATTCTTTCGGGCACGGCTCAATCACGCCAATGATGGAGACTTCAGCGCCTGTTACGGGGTGTTGTTGCGAATGAAATATAGAAGTGGTACTTTTTCGTGCGTCGGTTAACAGGGAAAAATTCACTGCATGGACGGAGGGGCGAAATGTCTCAGACTTACACTTATGGGAATCCTGTGCTGTCACTGTGGCAGGCGTCTGTTGCGGAAGTGCAGCGGCGGCATGCCAGCGTTCAAAGCCGGATGGCGACAGCCACCAGGCAGAGAGTCGCTATTGCGGCACAGCCTGCGCCGGATGATCTGATGGCGCCGGTGCGATTGATCGGCGAGCCGGTTACCGCGGGGCAGACGGTGAGCATGGATACGCTTGCGGCCACGCCGGCGAAGGCTGCGCCCAGCGTTGCTGTGGCGCCGATGACAGTGGCCGGAGTGATTGGCGACTGCGCGAAGACAGCGGCTAAGTTTCTCTGGGCGGAGATGACGGGTAATCATCAGCAGTCCCAGTTGCTGGCGGGAGAGTTGAAGGATTCCGAGTGTGATCCGCTGTGGGCCGAATGCGTGACAACGTATCTGGCATACAAGGTGTCAGGCGGAGCGCTGCCCTACAGGCCGAACCTTGATCCGGTGATCAATCTTGGCGCTGCCACCAAACTGGCGATCATTGGAGACTGGGGGACGGGCGACGAGGTAGCGATCAATCTGCTGCAACAGGTGGCTGCTCTTGGTCCCGATGTGCTGATTCATCTCGGCGACATTTATTATGCGGGAACTCAATCAGAAGCACAGAGCAATTTTCTGGACATTTGCCGCCAATTTCTCGGCAGCGGAACTCCCCTGTTCAGCTTGTGCGGCAACCACGATATGTATTCGGGAGGAAATGGATACTACTGGCTGGTGGATCAGTTGAACCAGCAGGCCAGCTACTTCTGCCTGCAAAATGCGGACTGGCAATTTCTGGCGATGGATACGGGGCACAACGATAACGATCCGTTGACGGTCTCCACGAATATGACGGGGCTGGTGACGTCGGGGAACTGGGTGGAGGCTAACTGGCATCTTGCGAAGATTCAGCAGGCGGGCGGACGCAAGACGGTGCTGCTATCGCACCACCAGTTGTTATCGGCATTCGGCTCGGTGGGGAGCGTGAATGGCCAGAAATACGCCTACAATCCGAATCTTTATGGAAGCTTTCAGGGTGTTCTTCCGCAAGTAGCGGCGTGGTTCTGGGGGCATGAACATACGCTGGCGGTGTATGAGCCGTACATGGGGCTGCAAATGGGGTGCTGCGTGGGCGCATCGGCGGTTCCGGTGTTTACCAATCAGCAATCGTATGCGAGCGCGGCCGGTCTGCAGACGTATCAGGGGGCGCAGATGCCGGTGTGGAATCCTGGCGCAGTGCTGGGGAATAATGGCACTGACTATAACAATGCCTTTGCGATGATTACTCTGAATGGGCAGACAGCAACCGTGGATTATTACCAGGTGCCGCCGCTGGGAACGGCTACTAAGTTTGGTGTTAGCGATACGCTGTGATCGCTGCTTGAGCGGAACAGCAGGAGACGGTGCCGGTGGTACAGGCGATATCTTCTGGGGCAATGGCACTGCGCCGGGCGGCGTTGTGGTTGGAGGTGTAGGAACGCTTGGTCTGGCTGGCGGAGCTTCTGGATCAGCGATGGTAACCGGCACAACCATAAAACCATTTGGAGGGCACACGTGTGCAGATGGAGTAATACAGTGACCGCGACTCGTTCGGTTGGGAGTCACAAATGACGCAGCAAATGCAGAGAGAAGTGGTTGCTCTGATTGCAGCAGCAGCCGTATTTGCTCGTTCGGTATATCCCAAGCCAATCACCGGTGCCGCTAAAAAGCCCTACAAAAACCAGGTTGTAGCCCGATTATGTTACGCGCTTGCAGGCGTATTCGCTCTCTTGGTATGGTACGGGATTTACAGAGAGGGTCGTTGAAGAATACCCAACCGCAGGCCACCCGGATGGTGGCCTTTTCGCTTCCCTGCATCCTCAGCTACCAGTTCCGGGCCGTAGTTCCCTCACGGTGCTGCCGGCGGGTGGCCCATCCGTGATTCGGGTGGCACCCGGCAGTGGAGATGAATTCCACCGCCGGGAAATTTGAACCGACTCTAGTTCGCAGGACTTTGTGGCGCCGCGTACCAGCGAACGTAGTCGACCGTCATCGGCCCAGGGTTGGTCAGATTGGTGATCGATCCACCCAGGGTGCCGCCGATAGCCTCATTCAACATGATGAAAATCGGTTGATTGAATGCCCATACATCTCCCGAGGGAAGGCTGGAGGGCGTAGTGGTGAAGAATGGCTTGGTTGGGTCATCCACATAGAACTGAATCTTGTCTGGCGACCAGATGATTCCGTAGACGTGGAAGGCTGTGTCCACTGCCTGTCCCGCTGGGAACAGGAAGCGGTCCGAAAGTCCGTCGCCGCCGGTAAGGAACGTGTGGAGTGTGGAGTTCTCCCCTGCGTCGCCGGCTCCGCCAAACACCTGCGGTGACCAGTCTTCAAGGATGTCCACTTCGCCGGCAGTTGGCCAGGGAACGCCACTGTTAATGTTGTTGCCCAGCGCCCAGAAGGCCGGCCAGAGGCCCTGGTTGGTGAGATCAGGCAACTCGACTCTGGCCTCAAGAATGCCGTATTGGAAGGTCTGCCCTCCATCCGTATTGAGGCGAGCCGAAATCCACGTTCCATTTACATTTCTGGGCTGGATCACGAGATGGCCGTTGCCATCGATGTAGACCGGAGCCGTGGCAGTGCTGAACTTTGTAGGACACTGGCTCGGATTGCCCTGGACTCCCGGAGGTCCGCAGTAAACCTCGGCTTCGTTATTTCCCCAGCCGTTGTTGTTTCCGAGGTCGAAATTCCAGGCGTCCGTGGATGGCGGACGAGATGGACCCTCGAATTCCTGGCACCAGGTCGGCCTGTAGCTCACTCCTGCAACCGTCATGTCGCCAATCCCGTTGCAGGGGCTGGCGGCCTGGCCGCCTTTGCCGGTGTTGCTGCTGTTGGTTTCCACAGCCATCGACCATAGCTGGCTGCTCGAGCCGGTGCATGTATCCACTACGACAGTGCTGCCCACGGCCCTTCCGCTCGCGGTGAGGCAAAGATTTGTGCTGTTAGCAACCTGGAATTCGTAGAATTTGCCAATCAGCACCGGATCCCAGGCCTGCTCGGTCGTGCCGGCGCACGCGTCCAGAACTACCGGCGAACCGGTGGTGCTTCCCGAGACGGTCATGCAATTGGGGCCAAGAGCGGCAAAGTTATAGAAGCCGGGGGGCGACACGCCGGTGTTGTTCACTGACCACATCTGCGCCCCGGTACTGTTCGAAGTGAAGATATCGAGCGGATTTCCTTCTCCTGTGCCGGCGCCTGCGTCATCCAGGACCAATGTTGGCGCACTCTGCGGGCTCAGTGTGAAGCTGCCAATGCCGATCGGGACGCTGCCAGTCTCGCTGCCCTGGACGAAGTTCCCGCAATCGGCAGTTACGGAACATATTTGACGGTGGATGGATGCGCCTGGAAAGCCTTCATGGTTTCCGAAAGCTGTGTTTTGCGCCACGAGCGTGCAGCTACCTGAAAAAAGCACTCCGGCCATCAGGCAATACGGCAGCCTGCCCATGACGGCAGTTTGCACTATGCGTTTTGAAATCATTGTAATTTTTCTCCTCGGGTGTATGTTCGACGCAATCTGAGCAGGCGAACTTTTGCTGGCTCAGCCCATTTTTCGCTCGGTCTACTATTGCGAACCGGGCATTCTTCGATTGGAAGTTCATTCCGTACTCAACGCAACGTTCCGGGAAGCGGTGCTTGCCTTTGCTGCACAGAAGCTTATGATCCCGCGGGACCACGTACATTCGCGAGCAACAAGGCGCACCTGAAAAAGTGGACTTCAAAAATGATTGATTTTCTTATGCGATTTGTCTTGCCATAATTATTCGCAGCCCCGCGAACCGGTTGAAGAAGAGGCCGATCTCTTCCGGTCAAAACCCCAACCGCTTCCTTCAGATTGATCATTCGATGGAA
The DNA here is from genome assembly GCF_049510455.1 of Occallatibacter sp. Taxonomy (GTDB): domain Bacteria; phylum Acidobacteriota; class Terriglobia; order Terriglobales; family Acidobacteriaceae; genus Telmatobacter. The sequence continues at coordinate 86,401 of NZ_JBEKYX010000003.1, forward strand.
TTGCTCCAATCGCATAATGGCATCTGCAGCACGAGAATGCGCCACGCAATAACTGGCCGCCTTTTTATCATGCGATTGAAACCGTTGGCAAATGGAATTGTGGGCCAACTATTTCGGAACTTGAGGATATTCCTGAAGGTCGCATCGGTCGCTGCTCACCGTCGGAAAATCTGTGTCTCCGAGGTGGCTGACCTTGCTAAAAAGAAGGTGCGGGAAGGCCAAGTTCAGCAAATTCGTTTGCGACGTCAGGATCGATTGCCTTTGCTGCGGCAATATCCCGCTGCGATGCGCCTTGATCGCCATTTTTGAATTCAGCGAGTCCGCGGCCGTACAAGGAGCTTTCGATTCTGGGATTGATGGCGAGAGCGGCATTGTAGTCCGCGATGGCAGCGTCAATCTTATTCATCTTCAGATACACGGTGCCTCGATCATCGAGCGCCAGAGGATTATTTTTTTGCATCTGAAGCGCGAGGTTACAATCTTCCAATGCGCCTTCCAAATCTCCAAGGACAACGCGCAGCGCACAGCGGCTGATTCGAGGCGCGATTTTGTCTGGCCTGAGCGCTAGCGCGCGATCAAAATCAGGCGCTGCGCTTTGGTACTGCTTCTGCAATACGTAGGCCATGCCGCGATTGTTGTAGGCGAGTTCATGATTCGGCCTCAACTTGATTGCCTCATCAAAATCCTGGACAGCGCGGTGATACTGCTCCTGATGGGTATATGTGATGCCGCGGTTGTTGAGCGAGCAAGTATTTTCCTCTTTTAGACGGATGGCCTCATCGAAGTCCTGAATGGCCAGATCGAATTTGTGTTTGCGGTCATAGGCCAGACCACGGTTATTGAATGCAGGCTCGTACTCCGGTCTCAATTGGATTGCCTGATCGTAATCTTGAATTGCGAGATCGTACTGACGTTTTTCGCGGTATGCGTTTCCGCGGTCGTAGAGTGCAAATGGATCGTCGGGCTTGATACGGATGGCGAGATCAAACTTCTGGATTGCGCGGTCATAGGCTCCGCTATCGCTGTATGTGTTGCCGAGATTGACAAGAGCATTTTCATAGGTTGGATCGATTTTGACTGCGTCCTCATAATCCTGTGCGGCCAGTTCGTTTTCGTTTTTCAATTCATATGCGATTCCGCGATCAAAATGTGCGAGCTGAGAATCCGGTTGCAGCTCCAGCGCATTGCTGTAGTCCTGAATGGCCAAGTCATACTGATTTTTGGATTGATACGCACGACCGCGGTTGATGAGAGGAAGCTCGCTCTTGGGCGCGAGGCGTATGGCTTCTTCGAAATCCTTGATGGCACGGTCATAATCGCCGCTAGCTGCGAATGTGAAGCCTCGATTATTCAGGGCTGAGGCGAATCCGGGATTGAGGCGGATGGCTTCATCAAAATCCTGGATTGCGGACTGGAGCTCGCTGCTGGATGGGTCTGCGTCGGCGCTCGGGGAGGCTTGAGCTTCGCTTTTCAGATCCCAGGCGGTATCTACGCCAGCCTCGCGGATGGCCGGCGCGGCTGCGCCTTTTGCGTTGTAAGCGATTCCATGCTCGCTCACGGCATCTTCATCGGATTTGAGCTGCACGGATTGATTGAGACTTCGCTTTGCGTGATCATGCCCGGCGAGGCAGAGCTTGGCTACGCCACGGTCATAGAATGCGACTGCGTCGCCCGGCTCAAGCCGAATTGCTTCGTTGTAGTCCTGAATCGTACGGCTGCAGGCATCCTTTAGCTGATATGCGATACCGCGGCTTACAAAGGCTGCGGCCAGTCGCGCCCCGTTCTCCTTGCCGGACTCAATGACTTCAGTGCAGGTTTGGATCGCTTGCTCGTCCTTCGCCTCCTGACAATCCTTCCAGGCATCATTTGCCGTTTGTGCTGCTAGTGCGGATGCGAGGAAAGTGATGGCTGCAAATATCTGGAGAGGCCGCGCATTGACGTGTTTCAACGAAATTGAGTCCAGGGCAAGAAGGCGCTTGAGTCGCTCCACGGGCTTTCCTCCATCGGCAATCATGATCTTGAACAGGTGAGTGAGAACAATGCTACACGAACGGGGTGACCCATGATCTGTGGCTTTTAGAGGCGGGAAAATAATTGCAAGGCAGCCGCAGATTCTTCACTTGGCCTGAAAAAACAGCTCCGCTCAGAATGACAAGGCTCTGTGGTGGAGCAAGCTCCTGGAATTACACCTGCGCGATTTGGGCTGCGATGGGTGTACCGGTGAGGACTTCGGCGGCGGCGGCGTAGCGGCCTTCGGGGACGGTGACCTGTACGCCCTGGACGTAGGGGCGGACGGCGGCCAGCATCTCCTGCGCTATCAAGATGCCTTCTTTGCCGGCGGCTTCCGGTGTGTCGGCCTGGGCCATGCGGAGCATCATCTCTTCCGGCATGGAGACGCGGAGGTCGTTCTTGAGGAACTCGGCGTTACGGAGGCTGGTAAGCGGAAGGATGCCGGCGATGACGGGGATGCGGTAGCCTTCGATGCTGGCCAGGAAATCTTCGAGGAGACGGAGATCGAAGACGGGCTGGGTGATGACGTACTCCGCGCCTGCTTCTACCTTGTATTTGAAGCGGCGGAGCTCATGCTCCATGTCTGGCGCGCCGGGGTGGGCGGAGACGCCGATGGCAAAGTTAGTGCTTGCGCCGATGGCGTTGGAGCCGACGTCGAGGCCGTGGTTGAGACGGCGGGCCATGTTGACGAGGCCGATGGAATCGACGTCGTAGACGGCTGTGGCGTCCTGATATGTGCCTTGGCGCGGCGGGTCACCGGTGAGGCAGAGGATGTTGCGCAAGCCAATGGAGGATGCGCCGAGCAGGTCCGACTGAATGCGGAGGACGTTGCGGTCGCGGCAGGTGTAGTGCAGCACGGTTTCCGTGGCGGTGTGCTGCTGAATCTGGATGCAGAGGGTTTGCGCGCTGATGCGGGCTGAGGCGCTGGGCGAATCCGGCACATTGATAGCGTGAACGCCATGAAGCGCGAGCATTCGTGCGCCGTCGATCTCCCGCGAGCAGTCAATGCCGCGCGGGGGAACAATCTCCGCCATGTTGACGAAGGTTCCCTGCGCGAGAAGAGCGCCGAGGCGGGAGCGCTCGGCGAGCGGAACGGGCGGCGTTTCACGCACGATCTCTACCACTGCATCGCCGTGCGCCACCTGCTCCTGCGCATCCAGCGCGCGGACGGCGGTACGCATGATGCGGATGTGGTGCGGCGTGGTGCCGCAGCAGCCGCCGACGATTTGCGCTCCGGCAAGGATGGCCTTGCGGGCAAAGCTGGCCATGTACTCCGGCGAGATGAGATAGATGTTGCGGCCTTCAATGGCGCGGGGCATACCGGCGTTGGGCATGGCGGCGAGCGGCAGCGTTGTGGCGGCGCGCATTTTTTCTATCGCGGTAAGGACGCTGGCCGGGCCGGTAGAGCAATTCACGCCGACTGCATCCGCGCCCCACTCGGTGAGCAATGCGGCGGCGTGGGCGGCGGAAGAGCCGTCGAGGCAATTGCTTTCGTCATCTACCGTAACCATGGCTACGACGGGCAGGCCGGGCGCGGCCTCATGCGCGGCCAAAAGCGCTTCGCGAGCCTCATTCAGGGCGGGCATGGTTTCGATGGTGAGCATGTCGACTCCGGCGGCGGCCAGAGCGCGGATCTGCTCGATGAAAGCAAGGCGCGCTTCATCGAGACCGGTTTTCCCGAGAGGCTCAAGACGGACGCCGAGCGGGCCAATGGTTCCTGAGACCCAGGCTGTGCCTGCCTGGCGGGCCAGGAGGCGTTCCACAGCCTGACGCGCAATGCGCACGCCGGCGGCATTGATCTCCGCTACTTTTCCGCCGAGGCCGTACTTGCCGAGCCGGAAGCGGTTTGCGCCAAAGGTGTTGGTTTCGAGAATCTCCGCGCCGGCCTGGAGATATTCCTCATGGACGGCAAGAATCAGCGAAGGGTCGGTGAGATTCAGCTCGTCGAAGCAGCGGCTGATGAGCACGCCGCGGCTGTTCAGAACGGTACCCATCGCGCCATCGGCGAGGATGGGTCGGGTTCCGAAGATTTCAGCAAAGGAGGGCATGCACTTTCATGCTAACGCATACGCTGAGGACGTGGGTGGGACGGTGAGAGAGGCAGGACCGATGGGATTGGCTTCCATCCCCGGCCCCCAAAGGCGAGGGACCGGTGGCACCCTCATCTGGATTGGGAAAAGCCACCGAGATCGGGGCCACCCGCCAATTGCCAGATCTAAAAGCTATCGTCAAAGGGGATTCGCCTGTAATGTGTATCGGTCAGATAGCCGTTTAGATACCGGTTCCGGAATCCGGCCTATGACGATTCTCTTATTTCCCAACTAGAGGTTTCTGGAGCGGGGTTTGACGAACAGCGAGGCCGTCGCCAGTTTGCTGGCGTTGGAATGTCCGGTAAACCCTTGTTGCAGTACACGCTTCGGCGAACTCTTATGTATTTATTACATAATCCGCATACCATTACTATCGCTGGGAAATGCTGCCCTTATGGATGCAATCTTAAGCTGATCTTGGGCGCTTGTGGTTAAAGCGCGCAAGGAGCAGTAAGGATATGAATTCATTTAAGTTTTGTGCCAGTGTCACAAGAGGATGTGGCGTGCTATTTTTCGCGATTGCACTTGCTGCAACATCCCATGCGCAGTCCACATTCGGCAGCATTCGCGGCACAGTTCAGGATAACTCCGGCGCCGTCATACCGGATGCGCAGATTATTTTGCACAGCGTAGATAAGAACACCGACCGCACGGTGAAATCCGATGGGACCGGCAGCTACTTGTTTGAGAATGTGCTGGCTGGAAGTTACAGTCTGCGGGCACAGCACGATGGCTTCGCTGATGCCGGTCGCTGCCGGCATCGTCCTGGAAGCGCGGCAAGATAGCCGCTATGCCCTTACGATGACTATTGCCGCGACGGTGAGCACGGTGGAGGTCACCTCGACTGCGACCCAGATCAACACTGAGAACGGTGTCCTTGCCGATTCAAAAGGCGGAACTCTGATCGGCGAGTTGCCCCTCAATTTCCGCGCCTCGACGACCAGCCCTCTGGCCGCGCTGACGACCTCCGCAAATGTGCAAACGGACAATCAGGGCAATGTGGCTGTGGGGGGAGCAACCGCCAACATGGTCGGATACTCGGTGGATGGCATCTCCACTGCCAATGTGTTTAGCAGCGCGGCCGGCACCAACCCCTATCCATCCTCGGAGGGAATTGCGGAGCTGAAGATTTCGGCCTTCAACAACAACGCCGAGTTTTCCCAGGTAGGCGACGTGACCTTCACCACCAAGGGCGGCACAAACCAGTTTCATGGCAGCATATTTGAGTACCTGCAAAACGCTGCCCTTGATGCGCGTGTGTACAGCTTTTCGGAGAAGGCTCCGAAGCAATTCAACACCTTTGGCGGCAGCGTGGGCGGACCGGTGCTGATTCCGCATCTTTACAACGGCCATAACAAGACCTTCTTCTTTTTCGACTATGAGGGCAACCGTAGAAACACCTCGCAGCCCGAGCAGTACACGGTGCCCAGCGTTCTCGACAGGATGGGAGACCTGAGCGACCTGGCGTCACCGTCTACGTTCTCCACGCTGAACAACCCCTATACGGGCCAGGCTTACGCCAACAACACCATTCCGGAATCGAGCATCAACCCGTTCGCCAAGAACTTGCTGAACAAATACTATCCTCTGCCGAATCTGGCGAGCGCTCCTGGTCAGCTGAATTACCAGACGCTGGTTCCGATTCCGTCGACTACGGATGGCTTCGATGGACGCATCGATCAGGTAATTAGCGCGAGTCACCAGGTCTATGCCCGGTACAACTGGAAGAATCTGGTTGTGAATGTGGTCAACCCCCTGCTGCCGAACGACGTGGACTCCGAGCATGACCGAAGCTTTCTGGTGTCTGACAGCTACATATTCAGTCCGCGGCTTGTGAATGAGTTCCGATTTGGCTTCACAAACTCGATCCTGGCTCCGAACTTCCCCATCGAAGGCGCGACCGCTCTTGAGGGGCTGGGCATTCAAGTCGGCGGACCTCAAGGAGTAAATGTATCGAACCATCCCACCGATCAAGGCTTTCCCACGATCAATTTTTCCGATGGCACGTCCTTCACACCGATCGGCAGGGACCACGTGGGCTCGACGGTTTCCAGCACCAAGCAGGCTGCCGACAACCTGACCTATACGCACGGCCGACACACCCTGCGCGGTGGTGTGGACCTTCGCTCGCTGAGCGATGGCGTACCGCAGATCGAGACTCCCTCGGACGACTACGGTCTGATCACCTTCAACCAGAACGTCTTTACCAACAGCTCATTCGGCGATGTTCTGTTGGGCCTGCCCAATACCACTTACTTTGCCGTAACCGGCCCGAGAGAAATTGCCCATGGCTTCCAATTGGGCGTATATGGCCAGGACGAGTGGCAGATAAACGATCGCCTGACCGTCAATGTCGGGCTGCGCTGGGAACTGCTTCCCGCCTTTCACGCACAGTTGGGAAATGCCGCCAACTTTGATCCCTACTACAAGGGTCCTGGAGCGAACGGCCAAGGCGCGATTGTGGTCTCTCGGAATTTGCTCAACACGCTGGGACCGGCTCCAGGCTTCCTGGCCTGGTTCAATGCCTGCGGATACGGAATGCAGACCCTCAACCCCAATTACAATCCGGCCACCTGCACTCCGGTAGTGACCAACAATATGGCAGGGTTGCCTACAGGGCTGCGCGAGACCTACAAGCGCGATTTCGATCCGCGCATTAGCTTTGCCTATCGCCCCTTCAGGGACAATAAGACCGTCATCCGAGCCGGCTTTGGCATCTTCACGGTAACTTCTTTAGGGCAACTGCAAAACAACCTGGATGGTAATCCTGAGGCTTCTATCTATACATGGGCCAATGACACGCAGCCGGACAATCCGACGAATGTACGCACGCCGCAGTTTGCCTTCCCGCAGGTTGCTCCTGTGACCGCGGGGCTGAATGGAGGGCTGCAGTTTGGTGGCGGAGAAATTGAACAGGCCACCGATCCTCATTTCCGCGACCCGCAATCGGCACAGTGGAACTTGACCGTGGAGCGGGCATTGAACGCCGCTACCTTGCTACGCGTCAGCTATGTGGGCATGAAATCCTATCGCCTGAACGTAACGGAAAACCTCAATCAAACCGTACCCAGCAGCCAACCGTACAACTTCGCCAACGCGCCGTACCAGAACTGGTCGGTGATCTTCAGTACCGCCAACCTGGGAAGCACGAGCTACGAGTCGATGGAAGTGGAGGCGACCCACAGGATCGGTAGAGGGCTGTCTTATGACGCCAATTACGCCTGGACAAGCAGCCTCAGCGACGCGCAGGGAGATGCTCCCACTGCCTTCGCGGGTGAGACCTCCTATGGACTTGCCGTAATGAACCGCTTCGATGTGAGGGCCAACCGGGGCAACGTAGAAGGAACGCGCCGTCAGCGGCTGCTGGTAACTGGAACATACGAGCTGCCCTTCGGCAAGGGGCGCGCATGGTTGAATTCCTCGCGCTGGGTTGACGGAATTCTCGGCGGCTGGAATTTGAATACCATCACGCTGCTTGAAACCGGGCCGTACCTGACCCCGACCGACAGCGTAACGACCGACCAAACCAATACGGACCCTTTGGGAGACGGATCCGTCGTGCGCCCCGACCGAGTACCCAATGTCTCGCTGCGCGGAGCCAATGGTAAGTACTTTAACGTGAATGCCTTCACGAATACACCAGCCGGCGCGGGAAGAATCGGCAACGCAGGCGTAGGCATTCTGGAGGCGCCCGGCACCATAGCCGTAAGCGGTGGCGTGGCCAAGCAGTTTGCCATTCACGAAGCTTGGCGTTTGCGCTTCGAGTCGACATTCACCAACGTGCTGAACCATACCAACTTCGCGCCCCCGGCAACGAATACCAGCAACACCGGAGCGTTCGGTCTTCTAACTGCTGCGCAGACCACGGAAAATGCGGGCAACCGTACGGGCCAACTCGCGCTGCGGGTTGAGTTCTAGCATCAAAGCGGCGATCGAACCAGCCAGCGTTGGATGGGCCGGAGCTTCAAAATCTCCGGCCCATCCGCCTGAAACTGGCGGGTGGCCCCGATCTCATATAGCCCGGCATCCGTCGAGTGTGCCCCCGGTCCCCAAAGGCGAGGGACCGGGGGCACCCGTAGTGCGGGTTGAGATCGGAGGTCGGGATCGGGGCCACCCGCCCTTTCGTCATCCCATGTCTCCAAAAGAGGGAGACCTGGGCACCCAAAGTCAGTAGTGGTCCGGCTTTCCAAAGACCCAGGCAACTGCCGGGAGTGGTGGGTTGCTTTGTTATACTTCGGGAGTCAAAAGGATTATCGGAGTACTGCCGAAACCGGGCATTTGACAGAGTTTTTATGCGGTTGCGCAGGTTTCCGGCGTTCCGTCACAAGCTTGTTTATTCTGCGGCCCCGTGAGGCTGCCGCTTTGGGTTGAGGGAAGAATTTTGAAGAAGAGCAGTTTTTGGATTAGCGCCGCCGCGGCGCTCAGCCTGGCGGTTGCGCTGGCGGGGTGTGGGTCAACCACTTTTTTTGCGGGCCGTACGCTGCCACCGAGCGGACTGACGTGGCGGGTTCTGGTTGCCATTCAAAATCCCTCGGCGCTGAGCCAGGGAACTTTGCAGATTCTCGACGCCTATTACGATACGCGCTATAAATTCAACAGCAATACCGTCACTTATTCCATTTCCGGATATTCCGGCGCGCTGCCCACCACCATCCAGAACATGCCTGAAGAGCAGCTTGGCGCAGTGTATGGATACGGCGATGGCAGCTTTGTTTATATCAACTACGAGAAGGAAGCCACCACCGGATCGCAGGCCGGGCTGCCTGCCAAGTCCGCAGGCGTCTTTGTGACGCGGAGCCAGAGTTATATCTTTGCCGCAACCGAGGCAAGCAGCCAGGCCACAGTGATTGACCGCACGGTAAGCAGTGCCGGCGCGGTGTATTCCTTGAATCTTCCGGGTGTGTATCACGTCAGCGTGAATTCCGGTGGATCTGTTGCGCTGTACTTTGTGCGTAACTCGAATTACGCCTATTACCCGGTTAAGCTGAATGCCTCGCAGACGCTGGCGTATTCGGGCGGCGTCTCCACCTGGCCCAAGGCCGCCGTGGACTGCGAACCGCAGAATCAGCCTGCGTGGTGCCTTTACCAGGCACAGAGCCCGGACAACGTAGACTCGACCGGCACTCCCTACGGCGCTCCGCTTAATTTTGACCGTCCGGTCAAGGCAGTCTTTTCGAGCGACGGCAGCACGGCCTACGTACTGAGCTGCGGACCTGAGTGCGGTGGAAACAACTCGGCTATTTCGCTGCTGCCCACCGGCAGCCTGATCTTCCTGCCCAACCAGGGTTCCGGCCAACTGCCCACGAATGCCGCCCTGGACGCAAGCTGCGGCTCAGGAGCTACCCTGACTGCATGTACGATTGCGGTGCCCGGCGGCGCAAACAACGCACTGCTGGACTCATCGACGATGTACGTCATCGGCCAGTGCCTGGCATCGACTTCGCTCTCCAATGGCGGGGCGGCGTGCGCGGGTTCCGGAGCTTCCAGCGGACTGTTTACCGGTCAGCTTACGATTCTTAACCTTGCTCCCGGCTCCGGCGCGACGGTTTCCACCACATCGACAGCATCGATCAGCGACGGAGCGGCAGGCGGGCCAACGCGCATGATTGAGGCGGACGAAAACACGCTATGGATTGCGGAAACCAAGTGTACCAACGGCGCACGGTTTGCAGAGGGGCTCGCCTATGGCTGCCTGACGATGTACAACACCTCGACCGGTGCGGTGACGCTGCTGCCTTACCTGGGTGACGCTACGGGCATTGCGGCCGTGACCGGCTTGAGCAAGGTCTACACTGCGGTGGGCGGCCAGGTGCATATCTACACCACTGCGGCTACTCCCGTGGAGCTCAACAACTTTTACGTCCAGGTAACCGGCACAGCCTACGATGTGGCGTATATGGATGGGTTGAGCGACGCAAATAATACTGTGTACTAAAGGCAGCTTTTAGCCGCTGGCTCTTAGCTTTTAGCTTGATGTGCGGGAACGCGCGGTAGGCTGAAAGCTAAGAGTTTTCTGTTTATGGAGATTGCGATGGGCGGGGATTCCGTTGCGGAGATTCTGGCGATTGCGGCTCACCGCGACGATGTGGAGCAGACTTGCGGCGGGACGCTGTTGAGGGCTGCCTCACGCGGACTGCGGACGGCAATTCTGGATTTGACGCAGGGCGAGGCGGGAACGCGCGGAACTGCGGAGGACCGCGCGAAAGAAGCTGGCGACGCGGCGAAGATTCTTGGCGTAAGATGGCGCGAGGCGCTGGATCTGCCGGATGGCGCGATTGCAAACACACTCGAAAACCGGCTGAAGATTGTGCGCGTGCTGCGCGAGGTTCGTCCGCGTGTGATGATTCTTCCCTACTGGCAGGCGCGGCATCCGGATCATGCGATTGTGGGTACGCTTGGGTATGAGGCTTGCTTTCTTTCGGGACTGGCGAAGATCGATACGGGGACTGCGCCACATCGGCCGTTCAAGATTGTGTATGCGAGTCTTTATGCGGATGTGCGGCCTAGTTTTATTGTGGACATTACGCCCTTCATCGAGCAGAGACATGCGGCTCTGATGGCTTATCGATCGCAGTATGCGAATCAGCCGGAGGGTAGCGCGCTGTTTGTTTACGCTTTTGCCGGTGCAGTCGATCTGAAGGCAGCTTTTAGCTCTTAGCTTGATGGTGGTTGAACGAGCGAGAGTGCTCTCCCACTCATGACGCGATACGACTGCGCCATGAATGGGGCACCCGGCAACTGTAAGAACAACCGCAGATCCCTCACTTCGCCTGAAGAAAACGGCTCCGTTCGGGATGACAGTGCTCTGCGGGAGCGGGCATCCAGAGATATATTGAATGAAGTGTCAAACGCAGCGAGGCGGTCGATCCTCCCACAAGGAACCGACCGCCTCGTTTGCTTTCCGGAGGCTTACCTTCGCCCGGAAATGCCTATAGCGTGCGCTTGAACAGCGGCGTGGCAATGAGCAG
>NZ_JBEKYX010000030.1:0-39607 GCF_049510455.1 Occallatibacter sp.
GTTTCGTTGACGTTCTTCACGTGGTTCCAGAGCTGGTTGCGGCTTTGAGGGTCGAGGCCGAGGGTCGGTTCGTCGAGAAAGAGAATGCGCGGAGTGTGCAGGAAGCCGCGCGCGATTTCGAGGCGGCGCTTCATACCGCCGGAGAATTTCTTGGCCTGCTCGTCCTTGCGCTCCCAGAGCTCGAAGAGCTTGAGCAGCTCCTCGCTGCGCTGGCGGCGGATTTTGCTCGGGACGTGATAGAGGACGCCGTGCAGCTCCATGTTTTCCCATGCCGTGAGCTCGCCGTCGAGGCTGGGATCCTGAAAGACGATGCCGAAGCGCTGGCGCACCTGATTATGGTGTGTTTTGGGGTTTAGGCCATCGAGTGTAATGCTGCCGCTTGTGGGCTGGAGCAGCGTGGTAAGCATTTTGATGGTGGTGGTTTTTCCGGCTCCGTTGGGACCGAGGAAGGCGAAGATCTCGCCTTCTGCGACATCGAATGAGACATCATTCACAGCGGTGAAGGAGCCGAAGGTCTTGACGAGATTCTGAACACGGATCACGCAGACGACCTCCTGGAGAATAAAGTCAATACTGAACTAAACCGTTCAGTATTGTCAAGGTACGGGGTATGTGGTTTAAAGCTTGGAGTTGGTGACGGTGTCGACGAAGTATTGATGGACGCGGCGGTCGGCGGAGAGCTCGGGATGGAAGGTGGCGGCGAGGATGCGGCCCTGGCGGACGAGGACAGGAAAGCCGTCGCGGCGGGCGAGGATTTCGACTTCTGGGCCGGTTTCAACGATACGCGGGGCGCGGATGAAGACCATTTCGAGCAGCTCGGGGCCTAGCTCAGTGGGAGCAGTGAGGATGGAGGAGTCGATCTGGCGGCCATAGGCATTGCGCTCGACGACGGCGTCGAGGAGACCGAGGCTGACTTGTGCGGGATGGCGGACTTCGCGGGCGATCAGGATTGCGCCGGCGCAGGTGCCGAAGACGGGTTTCTGAGCGGCGAATTCCTTGAGGGCGTTGAGGAAGTTGCCGCGCTCCAGGAATTTAAGCATGGTGGTGGATTCGCCGCCTGGGAGGATGAGAGCGTCTGCGTTGGCGAGCTCTTCAGGCTTGCGGATCTCGATGGCTTCTGCGCCGGATTCGGTTAGTGCCTGGGCGTGGGCGGAGTAGTCGCCCTGGATGGCGAGGACGCCGATGCGGGGATGTGTGGCTGGAGATTGTTCGTATAAAGAGTTCATTGGAGGACTAGAACCATTCTATCTGCTCAATAAATTCAGTGCCTTTAGTTTACTGATATTCCCTTGACGATATATGTAAGATAGTACATAGTAGATGCATGGCATGGGAAGTCGAATTCACGGACGAATTCGGAAAGTGGTGGGATGAGCTATCTGTTAACGAGCAAAACAGCGTCGCGGATGGCGTTTACCTCGTGCAAGAGTTTGGGCCAGCGCTCACCCGCCCACACGCTGATACGGTTCGCGGGTCTCAGTATCCCAATATGCGCGAGTTACGAATCCAGCATCAGGGCCGACCTTATCGTGTTCTCTATGTTTTTGACCCGCGCCGTGTAGGTGTTCTGCTTATCGGAGGCGATAAAACAGGAAACAACCGTTGGTACGAAGAGTTTGTTCCAATGGTCGACGGAATTTACGCGCAGCATCTGCGCGAGATCAAGGAGTAAGGACATGGCACATAAGTGGTCTGAATTGGAAGCCAAAATGGGACCGGAGAGGGTAGCCGCTTCCCGCCTCCGCGCCAAGAAGCTCATTGAGGAGATGCCGCTGCAACAGGTCCGCAACGCTCGCCGGATGACGCAGACGCGGCTGGCCGAGTTGCTGGAGATGGATCAGGGCAATATCTCCAAGCTGGAGCAGCGCACCGATATGTACCTGAGCACACTGCGCAGCTATGTGGAAGCGATGGGCGGGGAGTTGGAGATTCGCGCGGTTTTTCCCGACGGGGATGTGAAGATTGATTTGCTGAATAAGCTGTCGTCGTAAGGAACATTCCGTCATGTGACCGGCATCCGTTGCAGCAAAGAAGATCGGGGACGCGATGCGTCCCCGGTTCTTGACTCTGCCACAAATATAACGCCGGCCAGCGGGAGGCCCGTATTGTTGCGAGCGGCACGAATGGCGCGAAGCGCAGTTGCCTGGACGGCGAGTCCTCACCAGCCGCGGGTTTGGAGGAGGTCGCGCTCTTCGATGGCTGCGGCGGCCAGGCCCTTCATGGTGCCGGTGACCTGCTCGCTGGCGTCGGCAACGATCTTCGGGTCGTTGTAGTGGGTGGTGGCGATGACGATGGCCTTGGCGCGGGAGACGGCTTCGGCGCGCTCCTCTTTGGCCTTATCTACTGCCTTCTCAAATTCAAGCTGACTGTCGAACTTACTGCGATCCTTGTGGATTTCGACATCGAGCGGGGTGGCGCGTTCCTTCATGAAGATGCCTGAGCCGACGAAGACGGCTTCGGCGCCGAGTTGCATCATGAGGGCTGCGTCTGCCGGGGTGGCGATGCCGCCGGCGGAGAAGTTGGGTACGGGAAGCTTGCCGAGCTGCGCAACGATGCGGACGAGCTCATAGGGAGCCTGGTGTTCCTTGGCGGCGTGATAGAGCTCCTGCTCGCTGAGGACGGTGAGAGCCTTCATCTCTTTTACGATCTGGCGCATGTGCTGGACGGCGTGGACGACGTCGCCGGTGCCGGCTTCGCCCTTGGTGCGGATCATGGCCGCGCCTTCGGCGATGCGGCGGAGGGCTTCGCCGAGATTGCGCGCGCCGCAGACGAAGGGAGTCTTGAAGGCGTGCTTGTCGATGTGGTGCGTCTCGTCGGCGGGGGTGAGGACTTCGGATTCGTCGATGAAGTCGACGCCGAGCTCCTGCAGGATCTGTGCTTCGGCGAAGTGGCCGATGCGGGCCTTGGCCATGACGGGGATGGAGACGGTAGAGATGATCTCTTTGATGAGCCTGGGGCTGGCCATGCGGGCCACGCCGCCTTCAGCGCGGATCATCGCGGGAACGCGCTCGAGCGCCATGACGGAGGTTGCACCGGCTTCTTCAGCGATGCGGGCCTGCTCGACGTTCATGACGTCCATGATGACGCCGCCTTTGAGCATCTCGGCGAGGCCGATTTTTAGGCGGAGGCTGGTGGAGGTAAGGGCTTTGTTTCCGTTCTGTTCTGACATAACTTTGGACCTCGCGGGGTCATTGCCAGCGTCACTTTGTGGTGAGAATTTGGCAATGAGAATGCACTTACCAGTGTAGCAGCGAATGAAGTTGGGGTGGTCCGGAGCGCACGCCTTAAACCTTTCTAATCTTTCTGTCCCCAAACTGGTCACCTTTCTGCAATAAGGCAGGACGTGGCTACCCAAACCAATTCGCAAACCAATTCGCACACCAATTTGAAGAATGTCACGCAAAGGCCTGCGCTGAGTGCCGCGCAGAGTTCCGTGGACGAGATTCCGCTTGCAGCCAAGTTTGATACGGCGGCGCTGAGCGCGGGCGTGAAGGCCGTCCTGGGGAAGGATGCCGCTGCCGAAGGTGCGGACGCATCGACAGCGGCGGAGGCGAAGGAAGAGGCGGGCTCCGCGCTGATGGCTTCTACCGCGGCTCTCGATGCGGCGGAAGAAACAGGGCTGGTCGAGCTGCATAGCGTAGAGGCGCGGCTTCCGGTGCAGCTCGTCGTGGGGATTCCGATCCGGGATTTCCGCGTGAAGAACCTGCTGATGCTGGAGCGGGGATCGCTGATCGAATCGGGCTGGGAGCCTGGCGAGGATGTGCCGGTAGCGAGCGGCCCGGTGCAGTTGGCCTGGAGCGCGTTTGAAGTGGTGGATACGCAGCTTGCGGTGCGCCTGACGCGTTTAACCTGACGCGCCTGACCTGATGCAACGGAATTGAAGGCAATTTCCTGACCCCGTACGACAGACCCTGCCAAGCAAGAGCAGGACCAGAAACGGAGCAGAGTGTGAACTGGAAGCATGTGAGGAAGACAGAAAAAGCTGAGCCCGGCGGCCTGGCGGTATGGCTGCTTGAGAAGTGGCGCAGCGCCCGGAACGGCCTGGCATTGCGCGGGCTGGGCAGGCAGGCTCCAAGGCTGGCGCTGGTGGAGCGGATCACGCTGGCTCCCAAGCAGACGCTGGCGCTGGTGGAAGCTGAGGGCAGGCGCTTTCTGGTAGCGAGCTCGGCCGAGGGCGCGCCGGCGTTTTATCCGCTGGAGAGCGGACCCCGCGACAACGGACACAGTTTCGTGAGAACTCGCGGCGTGAAGGCGAGGGTCTCATGGTAGTTCACCTTGTTCTGAATCATGTTGTTCTTGATCTAGCCGCGGGCGCAGCGCAAGCCGCGCCGATGATTCCGGATCTCAATCAGAAGCTGCATCCGTCGGATTCGACCCCGTGGACGATTGTCTTTGTTCTGACGTTGATTGCGCTTCTGCCTTCCATCCTGATGGCGATGACGCCGCTGGTGCGGCTGCTGGTGGTCTTTCACTTTCTGCGCCAGGCGCTGGGCACGCAGACGGCTCCATCGAACACGACGCTGCTGGGACTGGGACTGATGATGACGTGGTTCCTGATGACGCCGGTGTTGATGCAGGTGGACCAGCAGGCTGTGGAGCCCTATCGCAATGGTCAGATTACGGGCATGGAGGCGATCGACAAGGGCGCGCAGCCGGTGAAGCACTTCATGTTGAAATACGCTCGCGAGAAGGACCTGACGCTGTTTACGGCGGCTGGACAGGTGCCCAGGCCGAATACAGCCGACGATCTGCCGATGCGCGTGGTGATTCCGGCTTACATTCTGTCGGAGTTAAAGGCGGGTTTTGCGATCGGCGCGGTACTGTTCCTGCCGTTCCTGCTGATCGACATGGTGACGGCGGCGATTACGACTTCGATTGGCATGTTTCAACTGCCGCCGGTGGTGGTTTCGACACCGCTGAAGATTCTGCTCTTCGTGATGGTGGATGGGTGGAATCTGCTGGCGGGATCGCTGCTAAAAAGTTTCTAAAACGCTCTTCGGGTTCTCAAGCAGAAATGCTGTTGAGTTTTTAAGGAGATGAACAGATGACGCCCGATTTGGTTTCCGAACTGATGCGGCACCTGCTGCGCGAAGCGATGATTCTGGCCGCTCCGATTCTGCTGGCCACGGCGCTCTTGAGTTTTCTGCTGAGCCTGGTGCAGACGCTGACGAGCTTGCAGGATCAGTCACTGACCTCGGTGCCGCGATTGCTTGCGGTGACGACGATTCTGCTGGTGGGCATGCCGTGGTTTGTGGAGCGGATGGTGACGTACACGCGAACGCTGCTGGGAGACTTCCATCGGTATGTGGGATGAAGGGACAGCTTTTAGCTCGATGGTGGGGAACTGGCGGGAGTGCTATCCCACCCTGGCGACAAAAAGCAAAGACGCCGCATGGATGGGGCACCCGGCTTAGGTACGAGAACGAACAAGTTAACAGCTAAAAGCTGATAGCTGATTTTCAGGAGATTTTTTGACCGATTGGGCACATTTTCTGAGCGCGCTGATGTTGGCGCTGGTGCGGGTGAGCGGAATGGTGGCCTTTGCGCCGTTCTTCTCCTCAAACGCGCTGCCGGCGCGCGCCAAGGCGGCTTTTGTGCTGGCAGTGAGCTACCTGCTGGCTCCGCTGGTGGCGGCCTTGCCCAATGCGAAGGTGGAGATCAGCTACGAGGGGCTGATCGGCGAGGTGGGAGTGGGGATTCTGTACGGGCTGACGCTGGCGCTGTTGAACGAGATGATGATGTTTGCCGGACAGATCCTGGGTGCGCAACTGAGTTTCTCGCTGGTGAATCTGCTCGATCCCTCCTCTCCGATCCAGACGCCGCTGCTGGGCGATCTCTTTCAACTGATGGGCACGCTGGTGCTGATTACGGCGGGGCTGGACAGGATTCTGCTGGCTTCGATGATACGGAGCTTTCATGCGGTGCCGCTGGGCGGATTCGTTCTATCGCAGGGTGGAGTGCTTGGAGTGGTGAAGGCCGCAAGCGGAGTCTTTCTGGCGGCGGTGGAGCTGTCCGCGCCGGTGATGGCGGCGACGCTGCTGGTGGAGGTGACGGTTGCGCTGCTGGGCAAGATCAGCCCGCAGCTTCCGGTAATGTCGTTGACGGTTCCGATCAAGACGCTGGCGGGTTTTGTGGTGCTGGCGGGCTCGCTGGCGGTGTGGCCGCGGTTTATCGGGGCGCGTTTCGCGGGATTGCTCGACCTGGCGCAGGCGCTGATTGCAAACGGGGGGAAGGGTTAGTCGATGGCCGGAGAGCGCACAGAACAGGCAACACAGCACCGCAGGGAAAAGGCGCGGCAGCAGGGCGACATTCTGCACAGCCGCGAGCTGACCAGCGCGACTGCCACGCTGGCCGGGGCGATGATGCTTGGCGCGATGGGAACGCGGTCGATGGTTGTATGGCGCGGCACATTTGCGGGGTTTATGTCGCTGGGCGAGGTGCGGCACTGGGAGCCGACGGAGATGCTGCCGACGCTATTTGCTGTGCGAAGGCTGTCGCTGGACCTGCTTTCGCCGGTGGCGATGCTGATGGTGGCTGTGGCCGCGGCGGCGCTGGCGGCGGCGGTGCTGCAGACAGGCGGAATTCAGGTGCATCCGCAGGCTTTGGGCTTTAAGCTCGATCGGCTGAACCCGTTGACGAACGCGCAGAATCTCTTCACGCTGCGCGCGGTGGCGAGGCTGGGGAAGTCGCTGATTCCGGCTGCGCTGCTGATGGTCTTTGCGGTGCAGCGGATCGGGCACGAGATGCAGATGCCTCCGTTTTCGATGGAACGGATCGAGGCCGTGGGCGGCGATGTGTATGGGCTGCTGCTGGCCGCGGCGTGGCTGCTCTTTGGCTGGGCGGCGGTGGACTATGCGGTGGAATGGCAGAGCCGCGAGAACCGGCTGAAGATGTCCAAGCAGGACATGCGCGAAGAGCACAAGGAGACCGAGGGCTCGCCGCAGATCAAGAGCAGGATTCGCAGCCTGCAGCGGCAGATGCGCCGCAGGCGGGTGAAGGAAGATGTGGCGCGCGCGGCGGTGGTGCTGACCAATCCGACGCACTATGCGGTGGCGCTGGGATTCGACTTCGGCACGATGGAGGCGCCGAAGGTGCTGGCCAAGGGAAGGAATCTGCTGGCTGAGGAGATCAAGGCGGAAGCGCGATGGGCTGGGGTTCCGGTGATTGAGAATCCGCCGCTGGCGCGGAGCCTGTATCGCTCAGTGGAGGTTGGCCAGTCGATTCCGGTGGATCTTTACCAGGCGGTGGCCTCGATTCTGGCCTGGCTCTACAAGCAGAGAGTGGAGCAGGAGCTGCGAGAGAAGAAGTATCGCGAGGCCCAGGCGAAGGCTGCCAGGGCCACGGCGCAGCAGGCGGCACAGACTGCGCATTCGTTGAGAAACATGGGGGCAAACCTGCCCCGGAGAGAGATGCGATGAGCACGAGTGCG
The DNA here is from genome assembly GCF_049510455.1 of Occallatibacter sp. GTDB lineage: Bacteria > Acidobacteriota > Terriglobia > Terriglobales > Acidobacteriaceae > Telmatobacter. The sequence continues at coordinate 7,430 of NZ_JBEKYX010000030.1, forward strand.
ATGACAGGGACGCAGGCCAAGGGCTCCGGCGTAACAGTGACGAATCCGGCGCAGGCGCTGGCCGGATTTCTGGGCCGGTTTAAAGACTATCTGCTGCCGCTGGCGGCGATCAGCGTGATCTTCGTCATGCTGGTGCCGCTGCCTGCCGTGGCGCTGGATATGTTGCTGGCGCTTTCGATGGCGGCGTCGATGATTGTCTTTCTTTCGGCGGTACAGATTCGCCGCGCTGTTGAGATGAGCGTCTTTCCGACGCTGCTGCTGCTGCTGACGCTGTTCCGGCTGTCTCTGAATATCGCGTCCAGCCGAAGGATTCTGCTGCACGGCTCGGAAGGCACGGCGGCGGCGGGCAACGTGATCGAGGCCTTCGGACAGTTTGTGGTGGGCGGCAATTACGTGGTGGGCTTTGTGCTGTTTCTCGCGCTGATTGCGATTCAGTTCCTGGTGGTTTCGCACGGCGCGGTGAGAACGGCGGAGGTGACGGCGAGGTTTACGCTCGATGCGCTGCCGGGCAAGCAGATGGCGATCGATGCCGACATGAATGCCGGATTGATCGATGAGGCCGAGGCGCGGCGGAGACGGCAGGCGATTGCGCGCGAGGCCGAGTTCTACGGCGCGATGGATGGCGCGGCGCGATTCAATCAGCGCGATTCACTGGCCACGATTCTGATTACGGCGATCAACATTATTGCCGGCCTGTTGATCGGCACACTGCAGCAGGGCGTGAGCCTGGGCGATGCGGTCAAGACTTACACGATTCTCACGGTGGGCGATGGACTGGTGACGATGATTCCGTCGCTGCTGGTCTCGGTGGCGGGCGGCATCGTGCTGACCAGGGCGAACTCGGCGGGAATGCTGGGCGGCGAGATTCGCGAACAGTTGCTGGCGCGGCCCGCGACCTTGTATCTGGCCGGAACGGTGACGGCGGCGCTGTGCCTGATTCCAGGGTTGCCGAAGCTCTCCTTCCTGCTGGTTTCAACTGCGCTCTTTGTGGGCGGACGAATGGTCTCGAAGAAGGCGGCGACGGTGGCAGCTCCCGTGGGGGCGCCGTCGGAGACCAAGAAGAGTGCGCAGACGGCGGAGATTGCGTCGCTGCTGAAGCTCGAAGAGCTGACGCTTGAGATTGGATTCCAGTTGATTCCGCTGGTGGATGAGAAGCAGGGCGGGCAACTGTTGAACCGCGTGCGGACGCTCAGGCGGCATCTTTCGGCAGAGCTTGGTTTTCTGATTCCGCCGGTACATATCTCGGACAATCTCCGGCTGAGGCCGCGGGAGTATGTGGTCTCGCTGCGGGGAATGGAGATTGGACGCTGGCAGACCGAGGGACCGCAACTGCTGGCGGTGTCGGGCGAATCGAACCGCAGGTCTCTGCCTGGACGCGAGACGAGGGAGCCGGCCTTCGGGGTTTCGGCGATCTGGATCGCGCCGCAGATGGAGGAGCAGGCGATTGCGGCGGGCTACTCGGTGGTGAACGCCGCGACGGTGATGACCACGCACCTGGGCGAACTGATTCGCGGACATGCATGGGAGCTGCTGGGACGGGCGGAGATCAAGCGGTTGACGGATGGGTTGAACGAATCGCATCCGCGGCTGATGGAAGAGCTGGTGCCAAAGCTGCTGACGCTGGGCGAGGTGGGCCGGGTGCTGGAGCAACTGTTGCGCGAGCGGGTTTCGATTCGCGACCTGGGATCGATTCTCGAAGCGTTGATCGAGATGGCTCCGGTGAACAAATCGACCGAGGTGCTGGTGGAAGCGGCGCGGCAGAAGATGGGCCGCAGACTGGTGCAGCCGCTGCTCGACGCCGATGGTCAACTGCCGGTGATGCTGCTCGATGGACAACTGGAGGACGAGATTCTGGCGACGGTTTCGCCCGATCCTTCGGGACGAATGCTGGCCGCCTCTGGCGCGGCGGGAACGCCGCTGGTCCGGCGGCTGGCCGATTCTGTGAAATCGCTTATCGGCGGCTCGTCTCCTTCGGCCCCGCCGGTGCTGTTATGTCCTTCGCCCGCCCGTTACTACGTGCGGCGGTGGCTGGAACCACTTTTCCCCAGGCTCCCGGTGATTGCGGCGGCGGAGATTCCGCCGGAGATCCGGCTGAGGCCGGTGGGCACAGTTCGTTAAGACAGATCTGTCAGAACAGATCGATGGAGGCGGGCTCATGGCGGGCCTGCAAGCAGGGAATCGGCAAGGCATTTCTGAAGAAGTAAGGCGGAGCAGATGCTGGAAACGGCGGGAACGACGTCAGGTACGGCCGAGGGCCGGATGCAGCAACAGGAACAGGCGCCCACAGGCTGGTATCCGGTGGCGGGGATCAGCGCGAATGGCGCGGGGATGACGCCGGAGCAGGAGCGTGTGCTTCTCGAACACCTTCCGGTGGTCCGGTTTCTGGCAAGACGGATTCATGAGCGGCTTCCGCAGCATGTGGAGATCGAAGACCTGATCTCGGCCGGCGTGGTGGGGCTGATGGACGCCTTCGCCAAGTTCGACCCGGATAAGAAGGTGCAGTTCCGCAGCTATGCGCAGTTCCGGATTCGCGGCGCGATTCTGGACAGCCTGCGGACGCTGGACTGGAGTCCGCGCGAGTTGCGGCGCAAGGGCCGGGCGGTGGAAGAGGCGATCCGGGTGCTGACCAGCCGGCTGGGACGGGCTCCGAGCGAGAGCGAGGTGGCGGCGGAGATGTCAATCTCGCTGGACGACTATCAGCAACTGCTGGGGGATCTGAAGGGCCTGGAGATTGGGACGCTGCATGTGGAGCGGAATGAGGATTCGGGCGATGAGGAGCTGGCTTATGTACCGGGAAGTCCGGAGGAAGACCCGCTCTTCCGTTGTCTGAGGGGCGAGCTCGAAGGCCGGCTGGCGGAGGCGATTTCGAAGCTGCCGGAGCGGGAGCGGCTGGTGATGACCCTCTACTACTACGAGGAGATGACGATGCGCGAGATTGGTCTGGCTCTGGGGGTGGTGGAGTCGCGGGTTTCGCAGGTGCATGCCTCAGCGGTGGCGCGGTTGCGGGCTTCGCTGAAGGACCTGGCCTCGAAGGGCGTGTTTGAGAAGAAGAGAAAGAAAGCAAGATTGACGGAAAAGTGATTGACGGAAAAGTGACGGACAGAGCAGGCAGGACAGGGCAAGGACAGAAAGGAGTAGCTCACGATGGAGAAGATGCTCAAGCAGGATGAGATCGATGCGCTCTTTGAAGCAGCGCGAGCGCAGGCGGCGGCCGAATCCGAGGGCGCTACAGTGCAGCCCGAGGTGAAGACGCGGGTGGTTCCGTTCAGCTTTTCAACGGCGGGACAGATTTCAAACGATCAGCTCAGGGCGATCAGCATTCTGAACGATCTGTTCGCGCGCAACCTGACGCACAACCTGGCGGCATGGTTGAGGACACGCTTTCATGTGAGCCTTGTCTCCGCCGAACAGATTCCGTTTAACGATTTTCTGCTGCGGATTCCTGAAGTGAACTATATGGCGGCGGTGCGCCTGGAGCCGCTAGGCTCGCTGAGCCTGATCCAGATGGAGATGGGGCTGGTGCCGCCGATCATCGACCTGCTGCTGGGCGGGGAGGGCCGCGAGGGCGCGTTGCGCGAGCTGACGGATATTGAGGAATCGATCCTGGCGAGCGTGGTGGAGATTGTCTGCCGCGAGCTGTCGATGGCCTGGCAGCCGGTGGGCCTGAGCTTCAACTTCGAACGGCGGCAGATGCAGACGCAGGCGGCGCGCATCATGCCGGTGAATGAGAAGACGCTCTGCCTGAGCTTCGAGATCCGCATGCCGCATGGCTCGGGATTGCTGAACCTGGCATTTCCGGCGGTGGTGGCGAATACGGTTCTGCGCAGATTGACCTCGGACTGGGGCAAGAGCCGGCGGCATGCGCCGGAGGTGCGGGCGCGGATGGAGGCGTCGTCCAAAAAGATCGCATTCGGAGGATCGCTGCAACTGCCTTCGGTACGGGTACCTCTCAAGACGATTGAGACGATGGAGCCGGGAACGGTGATCCGGTTCAATATTCCCTCCGACACGGCGCCGGAGTGGCGCGTGGGAGGCCAGTTGCTGGCCACAGCGGAGGCGATTCGGCAAGGCACACGGCGCGCGGCGCGCATGGAACGCCGCAAGGAGGAAGTGGGGGCATGAAGACATTTCTCGATTGCTGGATTGGAGCGGCAAGCGCGCTGTTGACGCAGGCGCTGGCCGGAGAGCCGGAGTTTACCGAATCGCTGCCGAAGCCGCTGGCGGGCGGCTCTTTCGGATTTGCGGTAACCGTTACAGGAGAAAAGGAGGGACGGTTCGCAGTTGTACTGGACGCCGGGGTCCTGGAGGTTCCGCTGCTGGGCGAAGGCGTGGATCAGAAGAGCGCCTGGGGCGAGCTGCTGAAAGAGATCACGGAATCGGCCGCCGGGGAGCTGTTGGCGGAGTCCGGACTGAAGGTGACGTTAGGGAAGCTGGAGGAGATTGTTGCGGAGAACAAGATCTCGCGTGCCTTTGAGCTGAAGACGAGTTTGGGGAGCTGGATGGTTCTGGTGCGCGACGATGTGCATGCGGCCAAAAAGGCTGAGGCAGGAAAGACGGAAACGGGGAAGGCCGAGGCGGCCGGAAAAACGACGAAGACGGCCGCGGGGCGCACGCCTGTGGCCGCCGGAGTTGCGCCGGGAATTGATTTGCTGCTGGATGTGGAGCTTGAGGCTACGCTGCGTTTCGGGAGCCGGGAGCTGCCGCTGGGCGAGCTGCTGGAGCTGGGGCCGGGCGATGTGGTGCAACTGGACCGGCATATCTCCGATCCTGTGGATCTGATCATCGCCGACAAGATTGTGGCGCGTGGAGACGTGGTGCTGGTGAATGGCAACTTTGGCCTGCGGGTGACCGAAGTTGCGGAGCCGCGGCGGCGGTTGGAGACGATTCGATGCCTCTTCTAAATCGACGGAACGCGTGGGAGAACGATCCTGAGTGGAGCTTGCAGACGGGCCGCGGTGGACTCCGGAATCTGGATCAAAATCTGGATCCGCATGCGGCGGAGGCGATTCTGCGCCGTGTGGTGGAGCGGGAGGCTCCGGGGAAGCGAACGGTTTCCACCGGGGAAGGCAAGCGCGGCGGACTGACGCAGAGCTGCGCCAATCCGCAGTGCCGGACTGGCTGGATGCAGCTTTGGCGGAACCGGAGCGGGCCGGTCTTTGAGGGCGGCTGGAGCTGTTCGCCGGCCTGCATGGAGGCGCGGGTGCGGACCGCTGTGGCGCGGGAGAACAAGGGCCGCGCGGCGGCGAAGGAGCCTTACCGTCACCGGATTCCGCTGGGGCTGCTGATGCTTGAGAAGGGGTGGATCACGGAGACACAACTGCGCGGCGCCGTGGCGAGCCAGAAGCAGCACGGCGGGCGGCTGGGGGGATGGCTGGTGCGGCAACAGGGAGTGAGCGAGGATCTGGTGACGCGCGCTTTGGCTCTCCAATGGAGCTGCCCGGTGCTGCCGACATCTGCGCAGGATCCGGAAGGGCTGGCTCAGTTTGTTCCACGGCTCTTTGTGGACGCCTTTGGCGCGGTACCGCTGCGGCTGGCGGCGGGAAAGGTGTTGTACCTGGGCTTTGAGGACCGGCTGGACCCGGTGCTGGCCAGGGCGATTGAGCGGATGACGGGGCTGCGCGTGGAATGCGGCGTGGTGGCGGATGCGGATTTCGGCAGAGCGCATGAGCGCGCTCTGCGGACGAAGTATCCATCGGTGGAGCTGGTGGAAGCCGTGAGCGAGGAGATGCTGGCGCGGGCTATGGCGAGGGCGGTTGAAAAGGTTGGCCCGGCGGAGGCGCGGCTGGTTCGGGTGCATGACTTTCTGTGGCTGCGCATGCTGCGCAAGGCAGAGCCGGAAGCGGGAATTTTCTCTGAGACGGGGACTGTGGAGGATGTGATCGGCACGGTTGGCGGATAAAGGGCTGAGCCCGATGAGGGGCTGTTTCTGAAAGCGCGGGGGAGGGTTCAAGAAGCTGCGCAGGGGGCCGATAAAGAGGTCAGGAGCGGGAAGGAAGCCTGGGCATGAGCGAGATACGCACGCTGATTGTGGATGACTCTTCCGTGATGCGGAAGATTGTGGAGAGGGCGCTGCGGCAGGCAGGGCTCGACACGCTGGTGGTGCATGAGGCCAGCAGCGGAGCCGAGGGGCTGGAGGTGCTGAAGGATCAGCCCGTGGACATTATTCTCTCCGATATCAACATGCCGGTGATGGATGGCCTGGAGTTTCTGCGGCAACTGAAGGTGCAGAATCTGGCTGTGGGTGTGCCGGTGATCATGATTACCACCGAATCGAGCGAGGAGCATGTGAAGCAGGCGATCCTGGCCGGCGCGGTGGGCTATATCCGGAAGCCGTTTACGGCCGAGCAGGTGAAGGAGCGGGTTCTGCCGCTGCTGAACGCGGCCTGAGCGTTGAGGTCAGCCGTGCCGGCTGGAAACAGGAAGGCGCCGGCTTGATCTGCGGGTGCATGGATTGCCGGAGCCGTCCGGTGCGAGCGAGAGAGGGTAGAGAGGATATGGGCGTGTCGTTGCGTGAGTCCGTGGAGCTGATCGCGGATCCCAGAAATCTGGATGCAGGCGTGGAAGAGGTCTTTCAGACGATGATGGGCGGCACGTGCCTGCGCGAGAAGGATCTCGCAATGCCCTACACGCCGGAGTCGGTTACGGCGGTGGTGGGATTTGGAGGGCTCTTCAGTGGCGCATGCGTGCTGCGTTCGAGTGCGGAGACGGCGCAACTGCTGGCAGAACGAATGACGGGCATGGAGTTTGCGGAGGTGGACGATACGGTGAGGGACGCCTTCGGCGAGATATGCAACATGCTGGCGGGAGCATGGAAGAGCCGTGTGCCCAAGCTGGCCGGGCACTGCGGGCTTTCCGTGCCGGCGGTAATTACGGGGCGGGATTACAACATTCACGTGCAAACGCCGGAGTTCCGGGTGCATCACTTCTTCAGCTTTGACGACGCGCGCTTTGACGTGACGATCATCTGCGATGGATTGAGATAGAAGTTTTTCGACGTATCTGTAACGACCTTGCAGTTCCTTTTCTCCCCGGCGTGCCCTCACACGCGCCGGGGAATTTTTTTGAGGCAGGGATCAGGGGTCAGGGGTCAGAGATCAGAGATCAGGGGTCAGGGGTCAGGGGGCAGGGGGCAGGGGGCAGTCCATTTGCTTCGAGGCACAACGTCGTTTCAATAGGATGCGAAAAATCGAAGAGGGCAACTCTTTACATACATGCCTTTCTGATCTCTGACCCCTGATCCCTGATCTCTAGTTTTTCTAATTTTCCCTGCATACATTTCGGCCATTGATCTGCACATCTTCTGCACGAACAGGAGAGTGTGCGGATGGGTAGCGGGTACTATGCGGCATTGACGGGATTGGTAGCGCGCACGCAGGCGCTCGATACCGCGGCGGGCAACCTGGCCAATGCGCAGACGCCGGGTTACAGAGCCGAGCGCGAGTATTTTCGCTCCGTATTACTGGGTCAGGACGCGCTGGACTCGCAGTTGGGCCACACGGTGAACAACTTTGGCCTGCTGGGCGGCGACATGCTGAACATGGGCCAGGGCGCTCTCAACCAGACGGGCAATCCACTCGATCTGGCAATCGAGGGACAGGGATTTTTTGAGATTCAGACTGCCAATGGCGTGCGCTTTACGCGCGATGGCAGCTTTCACCGCTCGGGGAACGGCACACTGGTGACCGGGCGCGGCGAACCGGTGCTGGATGCGAACGGCAAGCCGATCGTGATGCCTCCGGGCGAGGTTTCAATCGGCGCCAATGGCGCGGTCTCGGTGGCCGGCGGCACGGTGGCGACACTCGGCGTGGTCAGCTTTGCTCCCGGCGTGCAACTCAAGGCCGAGGGTACGAATCGCTACGCTGCGCCCGAGGGCGCGAAGGGGACGCAGTCGAAGGATGCCACGGTGCATCAGGGAACAATCGAGGCCGCCAACCAGGATGTGATTCAGGGGACGCTGGATCTGATTGTCATGCAGCGCCAGGCCGAGATGATGCAGAAGGCGCTGACGACCTTTCATACGGAGTTCAACAAGTTTGCAACCGAGGATCTGCCGAAGGTTTAAAGGCAGGGATCAGAGAACAGGGATCAGGGATCGGAAAAACTGATTCCATAAGACAACAAGTTAAGCAGGGACTGAGATTTCTAACCCGGGAGCTTGGGCAGAGGCAGGCATCAGCGAGAAATTCCTGATCCCTGATCCCTGATCCCTGTTCCCTCTCAAGGAGACACATGATTCGGGCACTGTATACAGCAGCGAGCGGCATGAGCGCGCAGGAGTTGAATCTGGACACGATTGCCAACAACCTGGCTAACTCCGCGACGACAGGCTTCAGGCAGTTGCGCCTGCAGTTTCAAGACATGGTTTACCAGAACCTGGTGACGCCGGGCGCGGCGCAGAGCCAGTCGACAGTCTCAGCGGGATTGCAGATCGGACTGGGCACGAAGTCGGCGGCGACAGAAGTCATCAACACGCAGGGCTCGTTGAACGAGACCGACAATCCGCTCGATATGGCGATTGAAGGCAACGGCTTCTTCCAGGTGCAGCGCCCCGACGGAACGATTTCGTACACGCGCGCGGGCCAGTTTCAGCTCAACAGCCAGGGCACGATTGTGACCGCCGAAGGCGATCCGGTCATTCCCACGATCACCATTCCGGCGACGGCGACGGCGATCACGATTACGCAGTACGGCGTGGTGAATGCGACGATGCCGGGACAAAGCAATCCCTCGCAGCTTGGCCAGATTCAACTGGCGACCTTTCCGAATCCCGGCGGCCTTGAAAACATGGGCGGCAATTATCTGGATCAGACCTTGAGCTCGGGCGATCCGGTGCTGGGCAATCCGGGCGGCGCGGAAGGCGTTGGCACGCTGCAGCAGGGGTATCTCGAAAACTCCAATGTGGATGTGGTGACCGAGTTTGTGCAGATGGTGCTGGCGCAGCGGGCCTATGAATCGAACTCGAAGGTGGTCAAGGCCGCCGACGACATGTATTCCCAAGTCAACAACATGACGCGGTAAGCGAGAGAGCAGATGAGCTTTTCCACGCGAATTCGCCGCTGGCTCAGGGTTGCCGGCCTTGCCGCCACAGCGGCGGTACTGACCTGCGAGCTTGCGGCGCAGGGGGGCGCTGCCGGGGGACGGATCGTGAGTGAAATTACAGATCCGGGCACCGGGGCGCGCTGGGTGCTGATGCGCGATGTGGAGCATCCTGCGGCGCCGGCCTACTGGTTGCTGGCCGAAGCGGGCAAGCAAAGAGCGGCTGGAGCGGGCGCGAAAGCAACTGAGCGGAATCTGGTTATTCGCGCCGGAGACAAGATCGTGGTGGAAGAGCAGACGGCTGTGATGAGCGCGTGGCTGGAAGCGACGGCTCTGACGAGTGCGGGGTCCGGCGGCGAGTTGCGGGCCAGGCTCGCGATCGGCGGAAGGGTTATGGCGGTGCGGGCGATTGCGCCGAAGACAGCGGAGATGGAAGAGGAGACGCGGCGATGAGCGAAGTGGTGGCAAGACCGTACCGGAGATTTGCCATAGCGATCTTCCTGTGGAGCTTATGCGGGGCGCTGCCGGTCTTTGGCGGGCCGAAGAAGAATCCCTTCTCGCAGGATACGAAGACGTCGCTGCCGGAAGAAGCCCTGAAGACTTATGTGCAGCGGGTGCGGGCGCAGCAGGCTGCCGAGACGCATGAGGTGGGTTCGCTGTGGGCGCCATCCGGGCAACTGGTGCGGCTGGGCACGGATGTGAAGGCCTACCGGCTGCACGATGTGCTTTCCGTGGTGGTGGCCGAAAGTTTGACGGCGGAGACCGACGGCGGCGTAAAGAACGCGCGAGCCTCGAGTGCGAACTCCGGACTGACTTCGCTCTTTGGAGCGCTGAAGACGAGCAACGCGCTGCAGAATCTTGTGGGCATGAGCGCCGCTTCGGGCTTGAACGCGACAGGGCAGAGCACGACGGATTCAAGCCTGTTGACGACCTTTGGCGCCGAGGTAATCGATGTGCTGCCGAACGGAATGCTGGTGGTGCAGGCGACGCGCGAGCTGACCTTCTCGCAGCAGACGCAGTTGATCAAGCTGCGCGGGCTGGTGCGGCCGGAGGACGTGAGCGCGCAGAACCAGGTGCTTTCGACGGCGATGACGGATCTTGAGCTTGAGGTGACGGGCAAGGGCATCGTGAACGATACGACGTACCGGCAGAATCCAATCGTGCGGTGGCTGGAAAAGATCTTGATCTTCTGATCGATTGCGATCGGAAGACGGGACTAAGGGACTAGGGGACTGGAGCGCGTGATGAAGCGGAAACAAATGCTGTACCTGGTTCTGTCAGGAGCGCTGTGTTCTGCGGCATGGACTCAGGCAGAATCGCAGCGGGCGCGGGTGAAGGACATTGCCTCGATCGAGGGCATCCGCGACAACCAGCTTGTGGGCTATGGGCTGGTGGTGGGATTGCGCGGCAGCGGCGATTCGCAGCAGACGGTCTTTCCGGCGCAGACATTGATTTCGGCGCTGCAGAAGATGGGCGTGACGGTGCCGGCCTCAGGTGGTACGCAGTCTGCGCAGAATATGCAGATTCGCAATATGGCGGCGGTCTTTGTGGTGGCGACGATGCCGCCTTTCAGCCGGTCGGGTTCAAAGATTGACATTACCGTTTCTTCGGCAGGCGATGCGCGTTCGCTCGAAGGCGGCGTGCTATTGATGACGCCGCTTTACGGGCCGGACGGGCAGATCTACGCGCAGGCGCAGGGCGCGCTGGTGCTGGGCGGCTATACCGTCGCGGCGGCGGGCAATGTCCGGCAACTGAACCATCCGACGACGGCGCGGATTCCATCGGGGGCTCTGGTGGAACGCGCGGTGCCTTTTGAGTTGAACCAGTTGAAGACCGTGGACGTGGTGCTGAACGATGCGGATTTTCATACCTCGGAGCGCATGGCGGCGTCGATCAACAAGGCTCTGGGAAGTTCGCGTGCGAAGGCTATCGACAGCCGGCAGGTGGAGATTACGCCCCGGCCGGAAGAGGACCGCGCTGCGCTTCTGGATGCGATCGAGGCTGTGGAGGTGGATGTCTCGCCGCGGGCCAGGGTGGTGGTGAATGAGCGGACAGGAACTGTTGTGATTGGAGGCATGGTGAGGCTGCAGCCTGTCTCGATTCTGCACGGCGGGCTGGTGGTGAATGTGGTCTCGGAGCCGATGGTTTCGCAGCCGAATCCCTTTGGCCAGGGAACGACGGAAGTGGTGAACAAGACTACGGTGGAGGCGCAGGACAAGCCGGTCAACCGGATCGATCTGAAGCAGGGCGCGACGGTGGAGGACCTGGTGCAGGAGCTGCAGCGGACCGGCGCCGGGGCGCGCGATGTGATCTCGATTCTGCAGGCGATGAAACAGGCCGGAGCGCTTGAGGCCGATCTGGAGGTGTTGTGATGCAGATTGCGGCGCAGCAGCATCTGGAGCCGGTGCATAGCGCCATGCCGGCAGCTTCTGGAATGGTTGGCGGCCATGCCGGCATGAATGCAGGCTCGGCTCAGCCGCGGCTGGTCAAGGCGGCGCATGAGTTTGAGGCGCAACTGATGAAGGAGCTGATGAAGCCGCTGACGAGCGGAGGAGCGCCGGGCGATGACGAGGACGACGATCAGGGAAGCGGGCTGGGGGCTGAACTTGGGGCTGGATTCGGTTCCGGGGGAGCGCTGAGCGAATACGCGTCGGAGTCTCTGGCGCAGGCGTTGAGCCTGCAGGGCGGCTTTGGAATTGCGGACAAGATTATCAAGCAGCTTTCCCACCGCGATCTTTCCCACGAAGGGAATGAAACCGAAGCAGCACGCGCTGCCGGGAATGAACGCGACAAGACAAAGATAAAGCCGCTGAAATGACTTCAGTGATTGGACCGGCGCGCCGATGAGTGGGACCAGATAGACGGAAGACGGGGAGACTGCGATGGTGTGGAGCAATAACAGCAGCCTGAGTGCGGGTTTGAATCCCGGAGTAACAGAGCCGAGGCCGGCGCAGCAGTATGGGCGAGTGGCGCAGGATCATCCGGGAGAAACCTCCGCTCTTGATTCGGACTGGGCAACGCTGAGCACGGCTGGAAGCCAGGCGGCGCAGGGCACGGACGAGAGCGGTGTGCGCGATGACAAGGTTGCCACGGTGCGGGCGGCGCTGACAGCGGGAACATATATGGTTCCGGCTGCGCAGGTGGCGCAGCGCGCGATTGGCGCCATGCTGGGGCTGGGCGTGTAACTGAGTGCGCAATTTTGCGAGCGAGAACAACAGCAAAGTCAACCGGGCCGGCGGGGCCGGCGAGGAAGCGACAGAGGGCCGAGATGGGGGCGCAAAAGGGGAAGGCACAACCGCAGATGAAGGAACTTGTACGCGAGGCATCGGCAGCGCTGGCGCGGCTGGATGCGGAGCGGCTGGAGGAGCTGGCGCGATGCTGCCAGGCGCTTAACCGGGATTTGCGTAAAAAGCCGGATGCGCACGAGGGAGCGGCGCTGACGGCGCAGGCGCGTGAGGCGGCGGGGGAGTTCGTGGTTTTTACGAGAGTGCTGGAGGCAACGCGGGCGAATCTCGATGTGATGATGCATCTGCGTGCCTTTCAGCAGGAACAACTGGAGTATGGCGGACAGGCGCGGGCACGTCACTGGGCCCGCCAGGAGGCGAGCGATGGGAACAATTAATTCGGCATTCAATATCATTTCCGGCGCGCTTGACGCGGATCAGGCCGCGCTTGGCGTGATTGCCAACAACGTAGCCAACGCGAATACGACGGGATACACCGAGGAAACGGCGACTTTTCAGGAGAACTCGCCGGTCACGATCAATGGCGCGAACTTTGGCGACGGCGTGACGGAAACCGGCGCGGAGTCTATGCGGGACCGCGTGCTGGAGGGACGGATTGACCAGCAGCAGCAACTGGAGTCGTCTTCATCGGCGCGCCTGACGGCTCTGAACACGATGCAGTCGCTGTTCACGCCGGACTCGGGCTCATCGAGTTCCGAGGCTGGGGACATTGGCAACGACATTACGAATTTCTACGACGCATTTTCAAGCCTTGAATCCAATGCGACGAGCAATTCGCTGCGGCAGGAGGTTCTGAGTTCTGCGCAGACGCTTACTTCGGATGTATCGAATGCCGCAAATGGGCTTGGCCAGCAGCAACAGGCGCTGGACCAGGAGGCGACTTCTGTTGTGGGCCAGGTCAATTCGCTTTCGACCGCGCTTGCGCAGTTGAATCAGCAGATCATGTCGACTTCGCCGGACGCGGATGCGGGAACGCTGGAGGATCAGCGGCAATCGGATCTGAGCCAGTTGTCGCAACTGGTCGGCATCAACCAGATCACGACGGCGAACAACGGTCTGACGATTACGACGACCTCCGGGCAGGTTCTTGTTTCGCAGAATACGAGCAACCAGATCACGATGGGCAAGGTGAACGGCGTGACGCACTTCTTTGTGGGCACGACGGATGCGACAAGCGATCTGGCAAGCGGCGGCGGAGAGCTGGGCGGCGACCTGACGGCGCGGGACCAGGACATTCCTACGGCGCTTTCGGCGCTGGACAACCTGGCCTTCACGATTGCGACCACGGTGAATTCACAGCAGGCCCAGGGAACGGACTTCGACGGAAATACCGGCGCCGATATCTTTGCCGAGCCCACGCAGGTGGCGGGCAGCGCGCAGTCCATGTCGGTTGTGATGACGGATCCCAATGGAATTGCGGCGGCTGCCGCGGGCGCCGGCGCGAGTTCGGGAGATGACTCAAATGCCGTGTCGCTTTCGGCACTGCAGACCACAGTGCAGTCACAACTCAACGGTCAGGATCCGAATAGCTTCTATTCGGATTTTGTGACGCAGCTTGGTTCGACGATCTCCGAGGTGCAGACGGAGAACACGGCGCAGAGCGCATCTGTAACGCAGCTTACAACGCAGCGAAATTCGCTTTCCGAGGTGAACCTGAATAACGAGGCGTCTTCGCTGACGAATATGCAACGGAGTTACCAGGCGGCGAGCCAATTTTTCACCATTCTGGACTCGGTGATGGCTTCCGCGCTGAATCTTGGCGAAGAGACGGCAGTGTCGTAAGAGAGCCCGAACGGCGAACGAGAGAACGGCAAGAGACAACCGGAAGAGGAGAGCGAAAAGAGATGCGTGTTGACCCGAGCTATATCAATAACCTTGTCAGCGCACTGGATACAGCGCAGGGCAATGAGCAGCAATTCTCATCGGAGTTGTCGAGCGGAGTGAGCGTAACCTCGCTGAGCTCAAACCCGGTGGCGGCGGGAGAGAATGTGCTGTTGCTGAACCAGATTCAACAGGATGATTCGTATTCGAGCACAACCAGCCAGGTCACGGGGCAACTGCAGGTTGCGGATTCGGCACTGGGGTCTGTGGTTACGCAACTGACGCAGGCGATCTCACTGGCAACGAGCGCCAATAACGGCACGATGAATACGAGCGAGGTAAACTCGGTCGGAAGCCAACTGCAGGGCATCCTCGGCGAGGTGATACAGATGGCGAACACCTCTTACCAGGGGCAATTCATCTTTGCCGGCACGGCGACTTCGACACAGCCCTTCGATTCGTCAGGGAATTACACGGTCACCGCGGCAGAGGGCGGGCAGACGGTGAACTTCCTGACAACGCCAAGCAATCAGAAGATCCAGTTGAATGTGCCCGGCTCGCAGATCTTTACCGGCAATGGCAACAGCTCAGTCAGCGTGATGGGCGCGCTGAACGCGCTGATTACGGATTACTCCGGCGCGACCGTGGATGAGGCGCAGGCAGCGGCAGACACGAGTACGCTGAACTCGGCACTCAACTTTGTCTCCGAGCAGCGGGTCACAATTGATAACTCGATCAATCAGGTTTCGGCTTCTTCTACGGCGGCAACGAGCGAGGCGCTGCAGTTGACCTCCGCGCAGACCAACCTGATGCAGGCCGATGTGGGCCAAGTATCAACGCAACTGTCAACTGCCGAAACCCAGGCGACGGCGCTCGAAGACACGATTGCACAGCTTGGTTCCGGGAGCCTCTTCGACAAGTTGCAATACTAAAGCTGAAGTAATTCAGACATGGAAATCGCAGGCGGCGGGCTTTAGGCCCGGTCGCCTGCGCTGTTTCTGGAGCGGAGCGCGCGCCGCGTATACTTTGGAGCGAAGGAACCTGAATGAGAAACCAGGATGCTTGAGCCTCTTCGCTTTCTGTGGAACGCCACGCGCGGCGCGCGGCTGACGCCGTGGCGCAGCCCCTATCTGCGCTGGCGCATGGAGACTTATTCCGGCGCATGGGCGGAAGAGATTACTGCGGGCAAAATGATGGCATTTCTGTGGGCGGAGCGGTGGGAACTGCTCAGGTTTCTTTTCTGGACGCGAAGTGTGCAGCGGGAAGCGCAGAAGAACCGCTGAAAGTGCGAATGTCGAAAACCAATTCTGAGATGAGGATCTGAAGATGAGTCTTGTGGGCGCGAAATTGCTGACGCGGAGACAAGTGAGTAAGGCAGCTCTCGGTATGGCCGCTGCTGCCGGGCTTCCGGCATGGTTGCGCGCGGCTCAGGGCGCGGCTCAGGGCGCGACGAATCAGAACGGGATGAATACGGTTGGGGCGGATTCTTTGCGCACGCATGCGGCGGCGCATGGGCTGCTATGCGGTGCCGCAGTGGTTCCAAATCTGCTGGATGTGGATGGCTTTGCCGCGGGAACGACTTCAGACGCATACACGCGGCTGGTGGCGGAGCAGGCGAACATCGTGGTGGCGGAAAACTCGATGAAGTGGGCCGCGCTGCGGCCAACGGCGACGACCTTCGACTTTACGCAGGCCGACAGGCTGATCCGGTTTGCGGAGCTGGCGGGGCAAAGGGTTCGCGGACACAATCTGTGCTGGCATGAAAGTGTTCCTGCGTGGTTGCAGACGACAGCGACAAAGGAAAATGCGAAGCAGCTTCTGGTGAACCACATTCAGACGGTGGCAGGGCGGTATCGCGGGCGGATTCATAGCTGGGATGTGGTGAATGAGGCTGTGAATCCGAAGGATGGACGCGGGGATGGGCTCAGGAACTCGTTGTGGATGGAGCTGCTGGGGCCTGAGTACCTGGAGATTGCCTATACGACCGCGGCGCAGGCCGATCCGGAAGCGAAGCTGACTTATAACGAATACGGAATCGAGCTGGACACGCCGGAAGATACTGCGAAGCGCGCCTATGTGCTGATGCTTTTGAGGAGATTCAAGGCGCGTGGCGTGCCGATTCACGCGGTGGGAATTCAGAGCCATCTACAGGCGAGCGGGCCGCAGCCGGGCGCAGGGCTGGTTGCGTTTATCCGCGAGGCGCGGGCAATGGGTCTGGAAGCATACATAACGGAGCTCGATGTGAATACGCACAAGCTGCCGGGCGGCCCGGAGCTGCAGGATGCCGCCGTGGCCGAGGTTTATAAGAACTATCTGGGCCTGGTGCTTGCAGAGCCGAATGTGCTGGCTGCGCTGACATGGGGGGCTACAAGCGCGCATTCGTGGATCAACCAGAGTAAAGAGCCCTGGGCAAAGCGCGCTGATGGATCGCGGCAGCGTCCGCTGCCGTTTGATGACGATCTGCGGCCTACGCCGGCATTCTATGCGTTTCGGAGTGCGATCGATACGGAGAAGCCGCTTGCGGCCCAGCCGATAGGTCCACCGACGACCCCTGCCGCAAAGCCGCAGGATCTGTATAAGCCGTTTGCGGTGCCGGGAAGTCCCACTGCTCCCGCAAAGCCACAGGGTGCGTCCTAGGACTGAGCGTCTATCCTGAGCACAGGGGTCTTTCGCCTTTTGATGAAGCCTGGTTATCTTCTTCTTCGCTGCATGATTTTATGCGCGACATTTTCTGCCGCACTGCATGGAGCGGCGCAGCAGAATCCCGCTCCGCAGCAGCAGCAAACGCCTCCGCCGGCTGAGCCTCCGCAGCCGATGCCGGGAGCGGAGCAGAGCGACCAGGTGCTGCGCCTGACGACGAAGGAAGTGCTGGTGCCGACGCTTGTGGAGAAGCACGACGGCGGTGTGGTGTATGGGCTGACGGCACAGGATTTTGTTGTTGAAGACAACGGCGTTCCGCAAAAGGTGCGCGTGCAGGAGGAGATGGATACGGCTCCGGTGGCACTCGTTGTAGCCATCGAACAAGGCGGCATGAGCGTGCTTGAGTTTGACAAGTTTATGAAGCTCGCTCCGCTGCTGGACACGTTTCTGACCGATGAGAAGAGCCAGGCGGCGCTGGTAGGATTCGATTCCGAGCCGCATTTGATCAAGGATTTTACGCACTCGGGCGAGGAGTTGAACAACGGCATCACGCACATGGAGCCGGGTGACGGCGGCGACTCGATTATGGACACGATCAGCTACGCAGTAGACCTGCTAGGCACGCAGCCACGCGAATATCGCCGGGTTCTGCTGCTGATCAGCGAGGCGCGCGACCACGGGAGCAAGCATACGAAGACGGAGGCGCTGATCCGGAAGATTGGGCAGAGCGATGTGCTGGTGCTGACGGTTTCATTTTCCCCAGGGCGCGCGGAGTTTCTGCACGATGCGCAGGACAGCGGCGAAGTGCGGACCATGAATATGGTTTCCGGGCTGGTGATGCTGGCGCAGGCCATGCGCAAAAATGTGACGAAAGAGATTGCCAGCATGAGTGGCGGGGAGTACACGACGTTTACCGGCGATAAGAAGTTTGAGCAGCGGGTTCTGGATGCGGCCAAGCATACGCGGAACCGGTATCTGCTGACCTTCAGCCCATCGAACCCGACACCGGGATTGCATACCCTGAAGGTGCGGCTGGCGCAGAACTACGGAGCGCGCATTGTGGCGCGGGCGGACTACTGGGTGGGCGATGAAGCGCCTGCGGGTGGGGCGCAGTGAGCGATAGGCGTTTACACGAAACGCCTATCGCTCACCGCCTTCTATGCCAGGTTCCGCTGATAGAGCGCAGTTAGCTCGGTCCAGGCACGCTCCGCGCCGGCCTCGTTGTAAGGCTGGCTGCCGCGCACGGTCCAGCCGTGGTTGCAGCCGTCATATACTTCCACTGTGGCTTTCAGTTGCGCATCCGCAAAGGCCTTTTTCAGCGTGTCCTTCGCGGTGGGGTCGCGCTTGTCATCGTTATCGGCAACGCAGCAGAGCACCTCGGTCTTCATTTTGGCAATCATAAGATGCGGACTGTCGGGCTTGTCTGTCACAAGGCCGCCGCCATGAAAAGTGGCCGCCGCGCCGATGCGGCCGGGAACAGTTCCAGCCGTACGGAAGGTAAGCGGGCCGCCCATGCAGTAACCCTGCACTCCCATTTTCTTGCTTTTGTTGGTCTGGGGCTGCTGATCGAGAAATGCGGTGTAGTCTTTCGCATCGCTGATGCCGGCATCCGCTGTCAGCGCGGCGGCAAGCGGCATGACCTTGGCGCGGTCCTCGGGCTTGGAAAAGTCGAATGAGCCGTCAACGACGGGAGCCTTCGCATTGCGGTAAAAGGGATTGGGCACCAGAACAACGTAACCCTGTGCTGCCAGACGGCGTCCCATCTCACGGAAGACGGGGCGCAGACCCAGGATGTCGGTCCAGACAAGCACAGCGGGCCACGGACCTTTACCCTCCGGGTAAAAAAGCGCCGCATCCGAGACGCCTGCGGCCATTGGCACGTTTACATCTTTTTCCACCACCTTGGTTTGCGACTGCGCTCCGGCTACAGCGGATGAAAGTACGACAGTAGCTGCGGAGCTGACCATAAAGGTCCGCCGGGAGACTGTGGGGTCATGCGTCAATCCTTGATGAATAAAGTCATCGCACATCGGCTAGCTCTCTTTTCTTCGGCAGCGGAATAGATTTCGGTTCTGTTGTGCTGCTGCTTTGTTGACATTAAAGCAACAGCCTGAGACGCAGCCAGTGGGCTGTCAAAATCTTACATTTCGGTGACAAATGGAACGACGGATTACGCGCTTGATCGGAGAGGGAAGTGGTGCCGATTGCGTCGCGCGGCGTCAAAAATAGAGACGAGCAGTCCACGGATCGAACTGCGCCGGGCGATGTTTGGATATGGGTCATTCAAGGAGTAGAACCATGCGTCGAATCTTAATGGGCCTGATCTTTGCCGGTGTGTTTTTCGCATCGGCTTTTTCGTGTGCGGCGCAGCAGCCAAGCAGTACTCAACAAACAAGCAATCAGGATCAACTGGAAACACTTATTAAAGAGGCGATCTCAATCGTTGGCAACCTAAAAGAGGGAAGCATTCGGGCCGAAGTCGAACGAGACTTCATGCTGGATGGCGGCCTTCAGTCCAGGGGAACTTCCAGATATATGTTGAAGAAATGCCGATTCATCAAGATCGAGGTGACGTTCTCGAAGGATGAACGATCCGGCACCTGGATAGACGGATCTCCCAATGACATAGTGACCAGCGTGACAAAACCTTACCTGGAATACCCCTTCATGGACTGATCTGAGCTCCCTGCCTGAATTGTCTGGGCGATAAAAGACATTATGCCGCGAGAAATGTGGCATAATGTCCTTATGAGTTCTTCTGCCGCAACTTCTGCAGCTCCTGTCATCCAGACGTTCGCATACGACTGGAAGGCGGTTGAGCGGGGGATTCCACTTTCAGCGCTGGAGAAATTTTCGGATTACTCCGGTATTTCCATGAAGGAATTGCTGGAGGTGGTGATTCCTCTGCGCACGCTGAAGCACCGCCGTGAGCGCAAGGAGCCGCTGAATATCGACGAATCGGACCGGCTGGCGCGGGTGGCGCGGGTGTATGAGCTGGGGATACGGGTTTTTGGAAATCCTGACAAGGCGCGAAACTGGCTGACGAAACCGAAACCTCGGTTTGATGACCGCTCTCCGCTGACATTGCTCAAGTCGGATGCCGGCGGCAGTCGTATTGAGGAAGCGTTGATCCAGATTGACGAAGGGATGTTTACCTAATTCGGCCAATGAACGAAACTGGACCGCATATACTCTGGCGTATCAGCAACTACTCCGACTTGAGCGGCAAGGGTGGCAAGCTGGCGAGTGGACGCTGGCATACAGCAGGCCGCAGGATTGTTTATCTTGCTTACTCTCCGGCAGCGGCAATGCTGGAGACCCTCGTGCATCTCGATCCAACGGAAGACGAGGTCCCTGATTTTTATCAACTGCTCAAGATCTCCATTGCTGAGAAGGCCGCTGTTCGCACGTTAAGACTTCCCGCAGGACCGGCATGGCGAGAGAAGCCGCAGATGACCCGCCGAATTGGCGATGCGTGGCTTCAAGGATTGAAAACGCCGATTGCAAGCGTTCCTTCTGTGATTGTTCCGCAGACCTGGAATTATCTATTCAATCCGGAGCATCCAGATGCCGAGCATGTTCAAATCATTGCCACATATCGTGAGCGATTCGATAATCGTCTCTTCCTGGGAGGAGCGCGTTGAGCGGGCAGCACTTGGATGCTATTCCCGGGCTCTCCCCCTGCACCCTCCGGGGTTCCCCGCATGGCTCGTTCATGGTACTCTCACATTAGACACTTTGAGAGTGGACACAAGACGATAGAGGAGTAACAAACGCCGTGCTGGCGACTGCAAAGAAAACCGACCTGATTGAACGCTTCCGCACTCACGCGACGGACACGGGCTCGCCCGAAGTCCAGATCGCGATTCTGAGTACGCGGATTGGAGAGCTGACTGAGCACTTCAAGACCCACAAGAAGGACCACGCATCGCGTCGTGGCCTCCTCCAGTTGGTCAGCAAGCGCCGCCGACTGCTGGATTACCTGAAGATGCACGATACGGATCGCTACCGCGACGTCATCGGCAAGCTCGGAATCCGCAAGTAACTCTCAGAAAGCCCCTATTGACCTGGAAGCGCCCAGACCGCGGATTGGTCACGGCCCTGGTTTCCCTTAGAGACCCGGGCCGTGGTGCATTCCGCGCGCATTTTCAAGCGACAGAGACGCTGAACGCGTTTCGCGCATACCGCCCCATCTGTTTTTTCCTCCTTCCATCTCCGGAATGGAATTTGGGCGCTCTTCCAACACAAATTTCCCAAGCACAAATGAAAACAAACAGGGTTCCGATTGGAACCGAAAAGAGGACTCTATGTCGACAAAGCATGAAGTAGCCGTCGAACTTGCCGGCGGCAAGCGGCTGGTCTTTGAGACCGGACGCATGGCCAAGCAGGCCTCGGGCGCTGCCCTGGTTACCGCAGGCGAAACCGTTGTCCTGTCTACTGCCGTAGCATCGCCGGACCCTCGCGAGGGTATCGATTTCTTTCCGCTCACGGTGGATTACCGCGAATACACGTACGCCGGCGGACGCATTCCCGGCGGCTTCATCAAGCGCGAAGGCCGTCCCAGCGAAAAAGAAATCCTGACCTGCCGCCAGATCGACCGCCCGATCCGTCCGTTGTTTCCTGAAGGCTTCCGCAATGAGACCCAGGTGATTGCCCTGGTATTCTCCGCAGACAAGGAAAACGATCCCGACGTTGTAGGCATTAACGCCGCTACTTGCGCGCTGGCTCTTTCTGACATTCCCTTCAGCGCCACCGTGGGAGCTGTTCGCATTGGCCGCGTCAACGGCGAGTTCATTATCAATCCGACTTACGCCGAGCGCGCTTTGTCCACACTGAACATCATGGTTGTCGGTCACAAGGACGGGATCGTGATGATTGAGTCCGGCGCCAAGGAAGAGACCGAAGAGGTCATTCTGGCTGCGATTGAGTTCGGTCATGGCGAGATCAAGAAGATTGTTGCCGCGATTGACGAGCTGGTTGCCAAGGCTGGTAAGCCCAAGCGCGCTGTTGTAGCTCCGGAGTTTGACGAAGCCTATTACGCTGAGCTGAAGGCCAGGATCGGCGAGCGTCTGATTGACGCGCTTGATACCAAGAAGCACGCCAAGACCGAAAGCTATGCGCTGGTAAAGCAGATCAAGGATGAGCTGGCCAAGGAACTGCCCGCCGACGATCCGTCCGCGAAGAAGAAGCTTGGCACTTACTACGAAGCTCTGCGCGAGCGCACCTTCCGCGAGCAGGTTACCAAGGATCGCATTCGCCCGGATCGCCGCGCGTTTGACGAGATTCGGCCGATCAGCATTGAAACCAGTGTTCTGCCCCGTACGCACGGCTCGGCACTGTTTACCCGCGGTGAGACGCAGGCTCTTGTAACAGCTACTCTCGGCACGGCCGATGATGGGCAGCGGTTGGAGAGCTATGAAGGTGAGCAGAAGAAAAACTTCATGCTCCACTACAATTTTCCTCCGTTCAGCGTTGGTGAAACAGGACGTATGACCGGCACAGGTCGTCGCGAAGTGGGCCACGGAGCACTGGCTGAGCGCGCAATTACGGCGGTTCTGCCCGATCCGGGCGACTCTCCTTACTCCTACCGTGTTGTCTCCGACATCCTGGAGTCGAATGGTTCTTCGTCCATGGCTTCAGTCTGCGGCGCGAGCCTTGCTCTGTATGACGCGGGCATCGCGCTCAAGGGCTCGGTTGCCGGCGTGGCGATGGGCCTCGTAAAGGAAGGCGACAACTACGCCATCCTGACCGACATTGCCGGTGCGGAAGATCACTACGGCGACATGGACTTTAAGGTGGCCGGCACGCGCAAGGGCATTACCGCTCTGCAAATGGACATCAAGATTGGTGGACTAACTCGCCAGATTCTCCAGGAAGCCATGGAACAGGCTCGCCAGGGCCGTATCTGGCTGTTGGACAAGATGGATGCCGAGCTCAATGGGCCCCGCGTGGAACGCTCGAAGTACGCGCCGCGCATCGAGACCGTCCAGATTCCGGTGGACAAGATTCGCGACCTCATCGGTAAGGGCGGCGCGACGATCCGCGGCCTGGTGGAGCAGACCGGCGCCAAGATCGACGTGGATGACACGGGCCGCGTCTCCGTGGCATCGAGCGATGCAGACGGTCTGAAGCGCGCGCTGGCGATGATCAACGACATCACGGCAGTGCCCGAGTTGGGCAAGATTTACCTGGGCAAGGTTGTCCGGCTGGCAGAGTTTGGCGCATTCGTCGAGCTCTTCCCAGGTACGGACGGCCTGCTGCACATCTCCGAGATCGCAGAGCACCGCGTGAAGGATGTGAAGGATGAGCTGCGCGAGGGCGATCAGGTGATGGTGAAGGTTCTGGCCATCGAAGGCAACCGCATCAAGCTCAGCCGCAAGGCGCTCATCAAGGAACAGAAGGCCAAGCTGGCTGCCACGCAGGGACCAGCGCCGGAGACGGAAGAAGTGGAAGAAACAGCCTCCGCTCCGGAAGCTCCAGCACGCCCGCGCAACGAGTTCGACGATCGCCAGCCGCGTTCCAACCAGAGCACGATTCTGATTGAGGGCGGCGACGACTTCGAAGACGATGAAGACGGCGAGGAGATCGACGAAGAGAACGAGCCGAACTTCAACCGCGCCGATGGTACTCAGGCTCCCGCAGCGCCGAACGCCAGCGCGGGACGCGGTCCTGGCGGCCCGGCTGGAAACAATAACCGTCGCCGTCGCCGTCGCCGCACTGGTGGCAGTGGTGGCAGTGGTGGTGGTGGACGCGGCCCTGGTCAGGGCGGCGGAAGCCATCAGTAAAACAAACGAAGAGGCCCGGACGAAATGTCCGGGCCTCTTTTATTTTGCCGCGGGAATTTCAGGACGCCTTGGCTGTGGATACATTCGCGCGTGAATCGGCTGGATGCCTGCGCACAACACCGCCTTTATCAAACTTTACGCCACGCTTTTCCTCATACATGCGCATATCGGCCTGAATGCAGAGGGATTTCAGATCCCTGGCATCATCCGGAAAGAGAGCTACGCCGACGCTGGCTCCGACCCGCACCATGTGTTCGTTCAGCCGCAGCGGCTCCTCAAGCATATCTAAAAGTGCCCGGCTGACAAGAGCAGCCTCTTCATGACTCGTGGGCGGCTCAAGAATGACGGCGAATTCATCGCCTCCTGTGCGAGCGACAGTGTCCGAGTGGCGAATTCTTCCAAGGAAGAGCTTGGCGACGCTCTGCAGAAGCAGATCTCCGGCGTGGTGACCGTAGGTGTCGTTGACGATTTTGAAATCGTCGAGATCGACGGTGAGCAGGGCAGCCTGGGTCTCGGAGCGGCGGGCACGCTCAATGGCTCCTGCAAGACGATCCTGAAAGAGGCGGCGGTTGGGAAGGCCGGTCAGCTCGTCATGCAACGCCAGATGCTTGTTGTGCTCGATCTGCTCTTCCAGCATAAGCAAAATCATGCCGACGGCGACGATGTATTTCGGCAGATTCCACACTTCGGGTTCCACTTTGAATGTGGGCAGGAAGGCCTCGAGTATGGGCCCGACAACAAAGACCGAGGCCCAGAGCCAGAAGCCAACGACTCCGATCAGGGCTCCGGTGGTGGCCTTGCGGTTGTAGTACCAGAAATGCATGGCGCAGCCGAAATAGACGGTGAATAGGATGCTGTCCAGCGCAAGCGATTGGCCATCCGGCAGGCTTTGAGCGCGCAGCAGGAAAACCCCGAGAGCGAAATGGAGAATGGACATGCTCCAGCGGAGCTGGGGAGCGGACCAGCGCGGGAAAAAGAGGGTCATGAAGAGCGGAAAGAAACCGAGCAGGGCTTCCGAGGTAGTAAGAAGCCAGCGCGGAGCCTCCAGCACCAGGTTGCATATCACGAACAGAAAAGCCGCCGACATGACCGGCATCATGATCCGGCCGATGCGCTCCGTAGAGAGGAGTTCGGCAATGGAAGAGCGCATGAACAGTATGGCAGCCATGATGAGGCTCATGACGCTGACAATCGTTATAACCTTGCCTATGGCGCCGTCAAACTGGCCAAAGAGCGCCGCCGTGAAGTGCAGAACGATGTAATACCAGCCAAAGAGCCAGTTGCTGGACGAGACGGTGCGGCAGTGACGAACCGCCGAGGCAAATGCCCAGGCGAGAAGGCCGACGGCGATGATATCCGGCAGTTTGCTCCAGTCCACTGTCCACTCCGCGGGCGCCGCTCAAGTCAGGATACACGCCGTTCACGCGTAGGTTGCTTTGAGTCTTCCCGGTAGAAGAATTATAGGTCGGGTTCAAAGAAAAACGCGCACTATTTCAACACTGCGGTAATATGTGCCGTGTAACCGTTTCCCCACTCAGAGCGAGGCGGTTTCTTCCGCTGGATCGGGCGCGTTGGTTACGCGTTCGATCGGGGCGCCCACGCTGCACAGCTTCTCCTCGATGCGTTCGTATCCCCGGTCTATATGATAGACGCGGTCGAGGACGGATTGTCCTTCGGCGACGAGCGCGGCCAGGACGAGGCTGGCGGAGGCGCGCAGGTCAGAGCACATGACATAAGCGCCGGTGAGATGGGCGGCGCCGCGGACAGTGGCAGTGCGGCTCTCTACTTTGATATCGGCGCCCATGCGGATCAGTTCCTGAACGTGCATGAAGCGGTTCTCAAAGATGTTTTCTGTTACCAGACTGACGCCTTCGGCTTGCGTGACCAGGGCCATGAACTGCGCCTGCATGTCGGTGGGGAAGCCGGGGTGTTCCTCGGTGGAGATGTCGGTGGCGCGCAGCTTGCCACCAGCCCGGACACGGATCGAATCCGGCCCTACGATCTCTACGTTCGACCCGGCCTCCTGGATTTTGGCAATGACTGCGCCGAGGTGCGAAGGGTCGCAATTTGCGACAGTCAGATCACCACCAGTGATCGCCCCTGCGACAAGAAAAGTTCCCGCCTCGATGCGGTCGGGAATGATGATGTGGCCTTTACCGGGCCCCGTTCCGTGCAGGCGCTCAACGCCCTGCACGCGGATCATGGACGTGCCTGCGCCTTCGATTTTTGCGCCCATTCTTGTGAGCAGAGCGGCCAGGTCGGAGACTTCAGGCTCGCGCGCCGCATTCTCCAGCAGGGTTTCGCCCTCGGCCAGCGTGGCGGCCATCAGCAGATCTTCCGTGCCGGTCACGGTGATCTTGTCGAAGACAATATGAGCGCCCTTCAATCTCTCCGCGCGGGCTTCAATGTAGCCGTGCGCCTGCACAATCTCCGCGCCCATTTTTTCCAGGCCCTTGATGTGCAGGTCGATGGGCCTTCCGCCAATGGCGCAGCCGCCGGGCATGGCCACGCGGGCCACGCCGACGCGAGCGACAAGCGGGCCGAGCACCAGCGAGCTGGCGCGCATGGTTTTGACAATCTCGTACTTGGCCACGGGATCGGAGAGCACGGCGCAGCGGATGCGGGTGCAATGGTCCTCCGGCAGGTCCACTTCGGCGCCCATCGACGAGAGCAGCTTGCGCTCAGTAGTAATGTCACGGACATGCGGAATGTTTTCGAGGACCACTTCGTCTTCTGTCAGGATGGCGGCGGCCATGCAGGGCAGGGCGGAGTTCTTTGCGCCTGAGACGCGGATGGTGCCCTGAAGCGGTGTGCCGCCGGTGATGAGGAATTTGTCCATGATCTTGCTGAACCTCGAGCCGTAAGGGAAATGCCGGAGGTTTCAGTGTAATTTTATCGGCTGTGCGGGACAGTATCGAACCAGGTGCGCGTCCATAAAGGCCGCAAAAAAACAATGGTCATTGAGCGCCGCAAAGACAGCGCCCAATGACCACCTCAGTAGCCGTATTGGCAGAATCAATACTTCGGTTTCAGCTGCGAATCAACCTCCGGCAGTACCGCTGTGCCTTCGATCCTCACCGCATCCAGCGCCCTGGGATCCAAGCCCAGCGCGTCCAGAATCGTCGGCGCCACCTGCATCGTGGAAACGCCGGTATAAACCGTCTGCGGCTGAAAGCGCGGATTCGTCACCAGCATGATCACGTTGGTATCGTCATGCGCAAAGCCGCCGTGATCGGCAATCATCGTTGTGCTGCCCGAGTAGGTCATGCCAACGTTCGGAGCAACAATAATGTCTGGAGTCCGCGGGTCCATCCCCGGTCCAAGCCCGCCCACGCCATAGTTCAGCGCAAGGCTGCCGCCGTAGTAAATCTCACCCAGCCCGATCGCCTGCGCGTTGTTTTCAAGGATCGTTACCGCAGCATCCACACTCGCGCCCTTGTTGAGCCACAGCACAGACACATCATCTTCCGTCGCGCCAATCCCGGTCGAATTCAGCGGCGACTCCGAGAAGGGAATCATGCCGGCATTCGCCAGAAATGTCGCCGGCGTATTCGAGCCGTTCGCCACATACAGGCTCGTATCAATCGGCGAAGCCCCATGTTTGGCCGTAATGATCAGCAGCGTATCGTCAAAAATGCCGCGCTGCTTCAGCGCATTCACAATGTCGCCAACTGAAGCATCCACAAACTGAATCTCGCTCAGCAGTTCATCGCTCGGCGTTGCCGCGGCATTCTTGTAGCCGCCCACGCCCACGCCCGGCTCATTCACGCTTGCGCCAATGTAGACCGCCTGAAAGTTCATGCCAAAGACCGCAGGCGTTTCCGCAGCCGCGCCGGAATGCGTTTTGCCGTCGATCTCATTCAGCAGAGCTTTGACCTTCAGCGCGTCATAGCACTGAATGTTGGCAAAGCTGCCCGCCCACGACGAGACGCCGATGGTGTCGCGAATGGACGCGCAGGATGCGCCTTGCGCGGTGGTCACCCCAGGCAGCGCAATCACATTCGAGTCCACCTCCGGCGAGTAGTAATCATTCAGCCCCGTGCCTCCGGGCCCTGCCGTAAAGGAGTAGGAAGCATGCTTATCAATCCACGCCGTATATTTGCCGGCCTTGTGCGCCACGCTGAAGATCGTATTTACACGCACAAAATCCCACGGATACACCTGCGCGCATCCATTTGCCGGATCGCGGTCCAGCTTCCGCTTGTCAATGGAAGCAATTCCGCCTTCAGTGGGTGCAGCGCCCGGAGCGCCGCCGTTCAGCTTCGTATCGTCGAATTCAATCCCTTGATCGAAATCCGTTGTGTATCCCGTTGGCGCCGCGCCGGGCTTGCACGGCCCTGGCTCAAGCCCCGTGCCCGTCGTCAACTCAGGACCATCCAGTGTGCGGTCATAAGCCACGTCGTAGTACATACCGGTCGTCTTCGGCGAGCCGCCGGTCACCAGCGCCGCCAGTCCGGGGAATGAGTCCGAAGGCTTTGAGGAAGTCACAGCTGTGTAATTGATGCCCGTATGGCTCAGCGCGGTCAGGTTCGGGCAATACGGATCGCCGCCGTTTACGCCCGCGATTCCATGCGCGCAATGGTAGAAATCCACCGCATGCATGCCGTCAATGCTCAACAGCAGCACATGCCGAATCCCGTGCCCGTCTCTATCTCTGTCGTTCCCATCCTGCGCCACCACATGCGAAGACAATGCAATCATCGCCGCCGCCACACCAACAGCTACAGACAAATTTAGTTTCATTATTTAGCCTCCCTCAGAGTTGGTATGCCTCCGGGGCGGTCGCATGAGTTAAACCACTGTGAAATTCGCTCGGACCGCCTCATTTTGTCGTTAAATCCGCAAGGAATTTATAAAGCTCCGGGCTGGGCAGTATCAAAGGCCGTGCGCGGGCATCAGCCAATCCCATCGGCTTGCAGGATGAATCTCACCAGATGGCCGAATTGAGTGTCAAACATCTGGTGCGGATTCTGCGCGGCGTGCAGGACGGAATCGGAGGTGTGCGCATCGGGTTCGTTGTCAAACTGGTTCACGATGACTGTGTTGAGGCTGGGAAGGACAAGGATGTAATGGCCGCCTGCGCCCTGTGCGGAATACATACCGGGCAGCGTGGCTTCCGGAATGTGAATACCGCCGTACTCCACCCACCACAGGTATTCATAACCGCCCAGGTTCATCTTTCCCAGGTAAACCATCTCGCTCGCGTGCGTGCTCTTTTCTACCCAGTCCGCCGGAATGATCTGGCGGTTCTTCCAGCGGCCATGATTGAGATAGAGCAGGCCGAAGCGCGCCATGTCGAGAGCGGTCATCTGGAACATTAAGGCGGGGTGCGTGGAGACGCTTGCGTCGCCGATGTAATAGACATCGCTAGGCTGGAAGTCCTGCATGCTGATGGGCTTTGCGATGCGCTGGTAAAAGGCTTCGCCGATCTTGAGGCCGGTCTTCTTTTCAAAGATGGTGCCGAGCACGTTGAAGTCCCAGTTGTTGTAGAACCAGAAGGTGCCGGGAGCGTGGCTACCGCGCACGGGGCGCATCTTGCGCTGGAAATTTACTTCAAAGGCTGCGGCATGATACACACCGGAGCGTGCGCGCAATAGGTCTACGATCTTTGCCTAGCGTTCTTCTTTAGTGAGTGGCATTGGAGTGTCGTCAATGCCCGCCTGCTCCAGCGTTTCGTTAATGTCGATCTTTCCTTCGGTTGCATAGATTCCAAACAGCGCGCTGATCAGGCTCTTGCGTACGGAAAACGTGGTGATCCTTTTGTTGGTGTCGCCCCATTGGTCTATGAGGTGCCCGCATTGCACAATCACGACGGAAGAATCATGCAGGGAGTCGGCGTAGGCCTGTGCTGCATCAAGCGCGGGCTTGGACCATCCCTTCTGGTTTTCTTGCGAAGCCTGTTTCCACTCGTGACCGGGGAACGCAGGATTGCTGCAGGAGATAGTCGGCTTGGCAGCTTGAGCCGCGCTTACTGCCTGTGCGTGGAGCGTTCGCAGCCCACAACTTGTCGCGATAGCGAGGACGAAAAGAAGTCTCATGCGGAATCTCCCGGAGCTTACGAAATCTTGGGCGTGGAAAACGCCGGAGGTTTCATAGTATAGAGGTAAGTGTCGCGTTTCAGTATCAAGCAATGTACCGCTTTAATCAACCCAGAGATCCCGGTCTCATCTTGAGCATAGCTGTCTTTGCCTACCGCCGCGTTATAAGCTGTTGCTATCCATAATAAAGCCGTCCTCAATTATTGAACGGCGCTGCGCGTAGGGTACGGGTTCTGTATGGTCGAAGGACCAAAACACGGAACTGTCTGGAGCGATAACGAGCTCGATGCAATTGTCGCGGACTATTTTGCGATGTTAACGACCGAACTTCGAGGCGAGGCCTATGTCAAGTCTAAGCACAGCGCCGCGCTAATGGCGCAAATTGGAAGGACTCATAGGTCAGTTGAATTCAAGCATCAGAATATCTCCTCAGTTCTATGCAACCTAGCGTATCGTCTCAATAATAGAGTCTATTATCATTCGAGGCTCATCTTATGCTGCGGAGACCTCGATATGCGCATTGCTGAGCCCATTGTTTTGAACGAACAGACTCGGCGGAAGTTGGAGCAACAATCGCGCGGTCGTTCCACGGCAGCTCGTGTGGTGATGCGCAGCAAGATCGTGTTGTTGGCAAGTGACGGACTGCAGAACAAGCAGATCGCCAAGACTCTTCAGGTTGCTCCGCGCATGGTTGCGCTGTGGCGCGGGCGTTTTCTTGAGTTGGGTATCGAAGGTCTGCTGAAAGATGCGCCGCGGCCCGGACGTACACCGTCGATCTCTCCGGAAGTGACTGCAACCCTGATTGCAAAAACTACGCAGAGCACGCCGGCCAACGCCACGCAATGGTCTACGCGCACCATGGCTAAAGAGATGCGTGTTTCCAAGGCTTCGGTATCGCGCATCTGGCGGGCCAACGGTCTGAAGCCGCATCGCATGGAGAGCTTCAAAGTCAGCAATGATCCGCAGTTCGCCGACAAACTGGAGGCCATCGTTGGGCTCTATCTCCACCCTCCCGAGCACGCCCTGGTGTTGTCTGTGGACGAAAAGAGTCAGATCCGGGCACTGGATCGTACGCAGCCCGGCCTGCCGCTCAAGAAGGGGCGCGGCCAAACCATGACCCATGACTACAAACGCAACGGTACGACCACCTTGTTCGCCGCGCTCAACACCGCCAATGGCGAGGTTTATGGTTTATGCCAGCAGAAGCATCGTCATCAGGAGTGGCTGAAGTTCCTGCGCATGATCGATCAGACGGTCCCCGCAGACAAAGAAATTTACCTGATCTGCGATAACTACTCGACCCATAAACATGAGCGAGTGCAACGCTGGCTGGGAAAACAGAAGAGATTCCACGTGCGCTTCACGCCCACCTCGGCTTCATGGCTCAACATGGTGGAACGCTTCTTCCGCGACATTACCCACAACCGCTTGCGGCGCGGCGTCTTCCAGGATCTCGAACAACTGATCACCGCCATCGGAGAATATATCGACGACCATAATCAAAATCCAAAGCCCTTCATCTGGACCGCCAAAGCCAACGACATTTTGGAAAAAGTCACCCGCGCTCAGACCGCCCTCAATAAAAGACGATCTGCGTGAGACGCTACACTAGGACTTCCGTGGATAGTCGGTTACAGACCCAAAGAGAATTACCAGAATGCAATTTTTGGAGCAATAGACCGTTATCTTGTGGCAAATACAGCGTTCTTTGAAATGCTTCCTACAACGCCGGGACAAGTATCCGACGCCCCGAGCCTATTTGTCCCGCCGCCAAAAGTAGATCTAACTTCTAAAAGTTCACCAGTCGGACTAAGGAGGTTGATTCGTAAATTTGATCCGGCCGCTAGAGATTTGCGCAATCGCAACTTAGGCAAAGCCGGTGAAGGCTTTGTTCTCGAAGTTGAACGGAAAAGACTTGAACAAGCCGATCGTAAGGATTTGGCACGCAAGGTCCGATGGGTTGCCGCGGAGGATGGCGACGGAGCTGGGTATGACATTCTTTCATTTGCGCTGTCCGGCTCAGAAAGTCTAATCGAAGTCAAGACTACCAATGGTGCCGCGCGTACGCCATTCTTTTTAACGCGAAATGAATCTGAGATGGCTACCGAGAGACCCGAGCATTGGCAAATTTATCGAGTGCATCTTTTTTCGAGTTCGCCACAAATCTTCACGATCCAGCCTCCACTAGAAAATGCGCTAAAGCTTATACCTGAAGCCTGGCGCGCATTTTTCTAGTCTTTGCTGGTTTCAGTTGCCGATGAATAGCGTATGACGATTTGGAGGAACAGTGAGAAATCATTATTTACACGATCAAAATTATCTCATTTTCGCTCCTGATATATCAGACACCCTTCGCTCGCAATTGCTTAAATCCACGGAGTTATTCTGCTGCATGTGTGGCATTCGCGCAGGACAGTTCGACTCTGCTACTGGACTCCGTGCGCTACTGCATATAGCTAATTGCGAAATCACCCTAGTGTCCCGTCTCTAAAATAAGTTGAATAATTAATAAGGATTGTTTCATCGGATAGAGTGTGAGGAACTTCGATGGGACGTCCGTTGATTGCCTTGTCTATTACCGCCGAGGACCAGGCTCAGTTGCTGGCCTGGAGC
>NZ_JBEKYX010000031.1:0-37959 GCF_049510455.1 Occallatibacter sp.
CATTACCAAAGTCCACCACCCTTTCGTAACCCCACCTCCTTCAGAAACTTTGCATGCAATTAACCCCATTTATGCTTTACTCAGAATTAGCAGAAGAAAAAGCCACGGCCCGAATCCCAAAAAGGATTCGGGCCGTAGCTCTTTCAAGGCAGTCCAGAAATTTTTTTTTCGAGGGTGTCCCCTCAAAAGTAACCGTTCATGATAATCAATTAGTAAACACCGTAAATCATCGGTAAATTACACAAAAATAATCACATAGCGGCATAATTCCCCGCTCTTCAAAAAACAACCTTGCAGGGAAAACAAAAAGCGAAAGTAGCTCCGGCAAATCCTCAGACGCCGCAGCCCCAGGCCGCAACATGAGAGCATCTCTCCCGAAGGCATAAAGTTCGGATGCCCCACCCTCGCCGCGTATTTGTTTTTGCGGCCAGGCTGGGGTCGCTCGACAGCAAGAGGAGAGATGCTCTAACAATAGAAAGGTCATTGGTTAGGCCTTCTAAGCCGGGGGTGCGGGTTCGAGCCCTGCCTCGCCAAGCATCTTTCCACTGAGCATCAGCAAGACGAGTTTAGCTCTGTTCGACACGGGGCAGGTAACAACATAGCTTGCGATCCGGACTTCCAAGTGATTTGGTTTGTGGTGTTTTGCCGACTCTTGCACATTGCATTTGTATACGCTATCAAGGTCCCCTCTTAGTAACATCTAATTTTGCACCGTCGTGCCGTGCAGACGGGTGCGCCCAAGCCGATAAAGCCATTGAGGAGAAAGACCGTGGAAATTCGTAACTCTCTTAGTGGATTGAATACGATCAGCAATCCCGCCCCAGTGAGCAACCAACCGGAAACGGCGCCGCGGAGCGCAGACAAAAATAGTCAAACCATGCAGAACACAGACCGAGCGACGGTGAGCGCGGCAGGCGCGGGAGTTTCTCAATCCTCTCCGGATGGCGATGTGCGTATGGAGAAGGTTACTGCCGTACAACAGGCGCTGGCTGCTGGAACTTACAATGTTCCGGCCTCAGCGGTGGCAACGAAGAT
This sequence comes from Occallatibacter sp., assembly GCF_049510455.1. Taxonomy (GTDB): domain Bacteria; phylum Acidobacteriota; class Terriglobia; order Terriglobales; family Acidobacteriaceae; genus Telmatobacter. The sequence continues at coordinate 1,036 of NZ_JBEKYX010000031.1, forward strand.
GGTGGATTCGATGCTGGGAAAACCCTCCTGATCCAGGCTTTTCTTTCACCCGGCCCGTCCGCCGGCGGCCGGGTCTCTGTTCTGGAATGAACTGGCCCGCGAGTAGGCCCGGCGTATACTTTTTGCATGATCGCAGTGGAGACCGAAGTAAAATTCCGCATCACTGACGCGGAGCAGTTCAGCCGTCGGCTTGAGGAGGCCGGATTTCACTGCGAAACACCGCGTGCATTTGAGAGCAACATTCTCTATGACACTGCTGACCGGCAGATGCGCGCGAGAACCGAGATTCTCCGCATTCGCACCTACGCGGGACGGACTGTATTGACCCACAAGCGGCTGCCGGAGTCTGGTCCTGGGGAAGACCGGCATAAGCATCGCATTGAGACTGAGACCGCAGTTGCGGATGGAGCGGCACTGGCGGAGATTTTTCGCTCGCTTGGACTGGCTGCCGCCTTTCGATACGAGAAATGGCGCAGCGAGTGGAGCGATGGCAACGGACATTGCGTGGTGGATGAGACCCCAATCGGCAGCTTTGCCGAGCTTGAGGGTGAGCCAGAGTGGATTGACCGTATAGCTGCGGCACTGGGAGTTGAGCCGACTGAATACATTACCGCCAGCTACGGCAGACTCTTTAATCAGTGGCGGGCAAAGAACAATTCCATTGCCTCAGATCTGACCTTTGAAGCAGTTCACGCGTCCGCCGCAGCACACTGAACTGCGCAGTTTCTCCCGCCTCTTCACCTGAAATTCCTCTCATGTGCGGCTGCGTTCTGCCGATAAAGCGGAGAGATGCGCCTCCGCGCTCGAGGACTCCAATGAGGAAATCACTCGCCTCAACTTTTCTGAATTTCCGGCAACACTTGAGCAGCCGGTTTGCCCGCGTTGCCTTCCTGATTCTTCTGGCCGCCTCGGCGGTTACCGCTCGCGCCGATGAACGCGCTATCAAGACGCGCGTTGCTCCGGTTTATCCGGAGCTCGCCAAGCGCATGAAGATCTCCGGATCTGTCAGCGTTCAAGTCACCGTGGATGCGGAAGGCAAAGTTACCGATGCCAAGGCTACGAGTGGAAACCGCCTGCTGGCCGGTGCCGCTGAGGATGCAGTCCGCAAGTGGAAATTTGTTCCCGGTGACGGCGTATCGGTTATTACCGTCGAAATCAACTTCACAATGCAATAGAAACTGAGCGTATTTGCCATATTTAAAAGGCGCCACTGAGGCGCCTTTTAATATGGCGCCGCTTACGCCTCCACGCCGTGGCATTTCTTGTACTTCTTGCCTGAGCCACAGGGGCAGGGATCATTGCGGCCTACTTTTTCTCCCGTGCGGCGCTGGCTAGGCGCGCTGGCTGCGGATCCGCCGGCCATCTGGGCGGCTTTTAGTTCTCGTTCCTTCTTGCGAGCAAATTCCTTTTCGAGTGCGTCAATGGTAGTTTGCGGTGCGCGCGTAGGCACGGGTATCGACGCGACCGCAAGTTCGCGAGGCGCAGGAGCCGCATCGATGACAGCACTGGCCACAGGCGGCGCGGGAGGAACAGGCTTGCTGGGCTGCGGCACAGCCTGCACCGGCTGACCGCTCTCATCGATGATCTGCATGCGGAAGAGGAAGCGCACCGTGTCTTCCTGAAAGCGCTGCATCATGCTCTCAAACATGTCGAAGGACTCGCGCTTGTAAGCCACGAGCGGATCTTGCTGCGCGTAGCCGCGCAGACCGATGCCCTCCTTCAAATGATCCATCGAGAGCAGGTGATCCTTCCAGAGCCCATCAATGACGCTGAGCATGACCATGCGCTCGTGATAGCGCATCGTCTCGGGGCCGAGAATCTTTTCCTTCGCTTCGTATTCCTGCTTGAGCCGCTCGTAGATGGTATCGCCCAGCTCGTGGCGATTGAGTTCGGCAACGTTGATGCCTGCAGCGCTAAGGCTGAGTCCGAACTGGCCTATGACCTTCTCTTCGAGACCCTTCACATTCCACTTGTCCGGATGTTCATTTTCAGGCGCGAATTCATCCAATGCGCCGCTCAGAATTCCGCTGACGTAGTCATCCTGCACGAGCTCGCTCTGGTCGACGCCCTCAAGAAGCTTGTGGCGCAGGCCATAGACGGCTTCGCGCTGCTTGTTCATCACGTCGTCGTACTCAAGCAGATGCTTGCGTGACTCAAAGTTTTGAGCTTCGACAGCCTTCTGCGCGCCTTCGATGCGCTTGGAGATCATGCGCGACTCGATGGGCACGCCTTCTTCCATACCAAGGCGCTCAAGCAGTGTGGAAATCCACTGCTTGGCGAAGATGCGCATGAGATCGTCTTCAAGCGAGAGGAAAAAGCGCGACGCGCCTGGGTCACCCTGGCGTCCGGCGCGACCCCGAAGCTGGTTGTCAATGCGGCGAGACTCATGACGCTCTGTGCCGAGGATGAAGAGACCGCCTGACGCGCGGACTTTTTCCCGCTCGGCATCCGCGGCGGCGGCATGGATGCTGTTGACCTCTGTCCAGTCAGGCTCAGAGACCTCGAACTCCTGCCCCTGATAGTAAAAGCGCTGAAAACCCGCGGGGGCCATGGGATTAATGGTTCCCTCAGCCACGCTGATCGCGCGGGCGTGCCCCTGCTTGACGAGTTGCTGACGAGTCATGAAGTCCGCGTTACCGCCAAGCAGAATATCCGTGCCGCGACCCGCCATATTCGTCGCAATGGTGACCATGCCGAAGCGGCCGGCCTGCGCCACGATCTCCGCTTCGCGCTCGTGGAACTTTGCGTTCAGCACAACGTGGCGCACACCCTTGCGCTGCAGAATATTCGAAAGGCGTTCCGATTTCTCAATCGAAGTGGTGCCGACCAGAACCGGCTGGCCTGTTTCGCTCAGTTCGGCAATACTGTCCGCCACGGCGGTGTATTTTTCTTTCTCCGTTCGGTAGACAACATCCGGATTTTCAAGGCGGAGCATCGGCTTGTTGGTAGGAATGACCACGATCTCAAGCTTGTAGATTTTTTCAAACTCGGCTGCTTCAGTTTCTGCTGTTCCGGTCATGCCGCTGAGCTTTTGGTAGAGGCGGAAGTAGTTCTGGAAGGTAATGGTGGCAAGGGTCTGATCTTCCTTGCGTATATTGACGCCTTCTTTGGCCTCAATGGATTGGTGCAGACCATCACTCCAACGGCGACCCGGCATGAGGCGGCCAGTGAAGGTATCAACGATGATAACTTCGCCGTCCTTGACAACGTATTCCACGTCGCGGCGGTAAAGCGCATCCGCCTTGATGGCGTTTTCCACGTAGTGCTTGAGATCCCAGTTTTCGGCGTCAGCAATGTTGTCGATGCCGAGATGCTTCTCAATAGTGATCCAGCCATCGTCTGTGACGCCGATGGTGCGGTGCTTTTCATCCACGACGTAATCGCCGCTCAGATACTTTTCGCCTTCGCCAAGTGAGATTCCGAGCTGCTCCTGACGCTTGTGGTCGCTCCACTCCACTTCTTCACCGAGCTTGAGCTCAGGCATGATCTTGCGAACGCGGACATATTGATCGGAGGTCACGTCAGTGGGACCGGAGATGATCAGCGGAGTACGTGCTTCGTCAATCAGGATCGAGTCAACTTCATCGACAATGCTGTAGTAGTGCCCACGCTGCACGCAGTCCTTGATATCGAACTTCATGTTGTCGCGCAGGTAATCAAAGCCGAATTCGTTGTTAGTGCCATAGGTGATATCAGAGGCGTAGGCGTTGCGGCGTTGCTCATCGCTCAAGTCATGCACAATGACGCCGACAGTGAGGCCGAGAAATTCGTAGATCTTTCCCATCCATTCAGCGTCGCGCTTGGCAAGGTAGTCGTTGACGGTGACGACGTGGACGCCTTTACCGGCAAGTGCGTTCAGATAACAGGAGAGCGTAGCGACGAGGGTTTTTCCTTCGCCAGTCTTCATCTCGGAGATTTTGCCCGAGTGCAACACCATGCCGCCGATCAACTGGACATCGAAGTGACGCATTTTGACGGAGCGCCAGCCAGCTTCGCGAACTACAGCGAAGGCCTCCGGAAGCACCTCATTGAGCGCGGCATTCTCAGCAGCCTTGATGGCCTCCGGATCAGTGAGCCCGGCAATGCGGGCGGCGACGCGCGATTTGAATTCGGCAGTCTTGCCGCGAAGCTGCTCATCGGAGAGTTTCTGAACGCTCTCTTCCAGTGCATTGATCTGCGCCACAATGGGCACAAGCCGTTTAACGACACGCTCATTGGCTGTGCCGAAAATTTTTGTCAGTACCTTATCGAAAACCACGTGTTGCTCCGTATTTCTGCGTAAATTCCGCGCTCTGAGGGAGTCTGGCCTGGGCTCTTTCGTGGGCCCAGGAACAGTGCTGCGAACCTGAAGAAAAATCAGGCGAGCGAGACAGGCGGAGGACGCTGGAAGGAGGAAGGAAGAGCTGGCGATGCCAGATAACAACGAGAGAAATCTGTTCGAAAAGCAAGAAAACCCAGCGGCGCGATCAGACCGATGAACAGCACCGGCAGCATGGCCTGCATCAGGCTATCGCTGGAGTTGCGAGCAGCAGAGTAAGCCTGGCGAGAAGACCAGTTCTTCAGCAGCCGCGGAACGCCGCGCGGAGTAAATGCGCTGGAATTTGAATGCCCGGAGAGAAACTCGAAGACAGGATGCGCGAATGCCGCGGAGTTTGCCGCACCGGCTTCTGCGCGTGCCACTGTGGCAACGGCCACCACGGCGACCGCAAGCCAAATCCACGCGCTTCTGTATCGAGTAGCTTTCATGCCTGAGAGTAGATGAGCCATTGGCCCATCTACTTATTGTGCCATAAACAGGCCCGGTGCCTCAGTGCCCACCGGCCGGTCCGCCACCAATATGGAATCGCCTCGTCATCGGCACCAGCGGGGCGGCGATCGGCGTGACCGTGAGCGCAATGACCCACGGATTGATAACAGGGCGCGCAACGGTCAGGCGCAGCGGAGCAGGTGGAGCAGCGGTAGCGGTGGCCGCCATGCGAAATCCGAAGCTGCTTGAAATTTGAGACCATTCGGTCTCAGGATGAATCAGATTCCGTGAGGCGGTTTCGGATGCGATTTTTGTATTCGAAAGATTTAGAGGAGCAGAGATGGCGAGGAAAGGCGAGACGACCCGGCAGATGATTGTTGCCGCGGCAGCGCCTATCTTTAATCGGCGCGGCTACGAGGGAACCTCCATGCAGGATGTGATGGAGGCCACGGGTCTGGAAAAAGGCGGGCTCTACAGGCATTTCTCCGGCAAGGAAGAGCTTGCGGCTGAAGCGCTTCGGTACTCGCTTAGACAGTCCGTCAAACTACGTATCGAACATGTGGACGGCGGGCACGGCGCGCTCGCGTTACTGAGATCGCTGGTAAAACGGTTCGTCGAAAAACCATCCAGTATGCCGGGAGGCTGTCCGCTGATGAACACGGCAATTGATTCAGACGACGACAATCCCACCCTGCGCGGACTGGTCCACGAAGCTCTGCGTGACTGGAGAATGCGGCTGATCAAAGTCATCGGCGATGGAATCCGTAACGGTGAAATAAAAACGGAGACCGTTCCACGAGAGATCGCGAATACGATCATTGCCTCGCTTGAAGGAGCACTTATGATCAGCCGGCTGGATGGGAACCGAGTTGCACTGACGGACGCGCAAAAATCTCTGCAAGTTCTGCTGGACAGGATCGCCGCAGAGTAAAGCCTGACGTAGTATTCTTTCAACGCAGATTCAAAAAAGCCTGCTAAAGCGAAGGTCTCGCTCTCTGCAACGAAGCTGAGGCATTCCGCACTCTCAACTCAGAAACTTCCGGAGGCTTGATGCCCTTCCAGCTCTCGTTTGCCCGAGCCGCAGCCCTTGCTGCTCTTTGCCTTGTTTTCACAGCCCCAATACTTGCACAAAACGCTCCTGACACAGGCGCGGAACATACGCACCGAGGCTACTACCGTTATCCAGCGGTGCATGGCGAGACGATCGTTTTCACCTCCGAAGGCGATCTGTGGACCGTTGGCATTCATGGCGGTACAGCGCAACGGCTGACTACCGCACCCGGCACGGAGCAGATGGCGACTATTTCTCCCGACGGGAGGACAGTGGCGTTTCTGGCCAATTACGAGGGGCCAAGTGAGATCTACACCATGCCCATTACGGGCGGATTGCCCGAGCGGCGCACCTGGGAGGGTTCGGTGCAACCGGCCGGATGGTCACCGGATGGCAAGCTGCTGATCTCCACGGAGCGTTACTCCACGCTGCCCGGCAACAGGTTGGCACTGGTTGACGCGCAGGGCAAGCGCGAGATTCTTCCGCTGGCTGAAGCGGCTGAAGGAGCCTATTCCGGCGATGGCAAGACGCTCTTCTTTACCCGCTGGACAAAGCAGTGGAGCGAGACGAAGCGCTACAAGGGCGGATTCGCCGAGAGTATCTGGAAGTTTGATGGCGAGCATGAGGCCGTTCCGCTCACAGCGGATTTCGAAGGCACCTCCGCGCACCCGATGTTCTGGAAAGACCGCGTGTATTTTCTCTCCGACCGCGACGGCATTATGAATGTCTGGTCGATGGATACGGACGGCAAGCATTTGAAGCAGGAGAGCCATCAGAAGGTCTTCGACGTGCAGGCGGCATCGCTCTCGGATGGCCATATTGTTTACGCTTCGGGCGCTGATCTCTGGCTCCTGGATTCTGCTACGGGCAGCGAGCATGCCATTCCGGTTACCCTTCAGTCCGACTTTGACCAGATGCGCGAGCACTGGGTAAAGAAGCCGACCGACTACCTGACGGAGGTGCATCTTTCGCCGGATGGATCGAGTGCCGTTTTCACGGCGCGTGGCGAGGTCTATGTGATTCCGGCCAAGCCGGGGCGCATTGTGAAGGTGGCTTCCAACTCGGCTGTGCGCTATCGCGAGGCGCGCTTTCTGCCCGATGGAAAGTCGATTGTGGCGCTTTCGACAGAGAGCGGCGAGACGGAGTTCTGGAAGTATCCGGCAAACGGCGTGGGTGCGCCCGAGCAGTGGACGCGCGACGCAAAGGTTCTGCGGTGGGATGGATTTCCCTCACCGGATGGTCGCTCGCTGGCGCACTGGAATAAGGACCAGGAGCTATGGCTCTACGATGTCAAGGCCAAGCAGGAAAAACGCATCGCGCAGTCAATGAACGGAGACTTCGGCGATGTGAGCTGGTCGCCGGATTCAAAATGGCTGGCCTACTCGGAGACAGCGAACAATTCTTTCCAACAGATCAAGATTCTCAACGTTGATTCCAGCAAGATCGAGACCATTACCTCTGACCGCTACAACAGCGGCAATCCGCAATGGAGCAGCGACGGCAAGTGGCTTTATTTCCTCTCCGACCGGTCACTTGAGACCACGGTGCCTGCGCCCTGGGGACCGCGCGCGCCAGAGCCGCATTTTGATCGCACGGTAAAGATTTATCAACTGGCGTTGACGACAGGGCTGCGCTCGCCTTTTCTGCCAGACGATGAACTGCATAAAGACGGCAAGGACATCGACAACAAGGACGAGAAGAAGCCAGAGGAAAAGAAGGACGATAAGAAGCAGGACGATAAAGCTTCTGCGGATAAGAAAGACGACAAGAAATCCGACGACGATAAGAAAGATGACAAAAAGGACGATAAGAAAGACGAGAAGAAGGTTGAAGTCAAGATCGACTTTACCGATGTTGCGGCGCGGGTAACTGAAGTTCCCGTTCATGCGGGCAATTACGGCAATCTGCAGCTGACCGACAAGCGGCTTTGCTTTATCAGCGCGCTCGATGAGCATGTCTCGGTGCAATGCCTGGATATCGCCAACAAGGGTGATGAGCCGGATACGGTTCTGCGTGATGCAGGCAATTTTGAAATTTCGCAGGACCGTAAGAAGATGCTGGTGGCGCAGGGCGCCAACTTCTATATCTTCGATGCCGACGTCAAGGATGGAAACGGCGCTAAGGCAAAGTCGGGCATCGATCTTTCACGCTGGAGCATCACCACAAATCCACGCGAAGAGTTTCACGGTCTCTTTCTGGATGCGTGGCGTCTGGAGCGCGATTACTTCTATGACCGCAACATGCAAGGCGTGAATTGGCCGGCGATGCGCGACCGTTATCTTCCGCTCGTGGATCGTGTGTCGGATCGTGATGAGCTGAACGCTGTAATTGCGCAGATGGTCTCTGAATTGTCGGCCCTGCACACGTTTGTATCCGGCGGAGATGCGCGAAAGCCCAGCGACCATATTGACGTGGCCACGCTTGGAGCGCGCTTGAGGCGCGATGAAAAGGCCGGCGGCTATGTGGTGGAACATGTCTACGCGTACGATCCCGACTTGCCAAACCAGGCCCCTCCGCTGGCCAAGCCTGAATCGACGGTGAAGGAAGGCGAAGTGATTACCGGCATCGACGGCACAGATGCGCTGAGCGTGCCGGATGAACGCGTACTGCTTCGCGGCAAGGCCGGAACGCAGGTGCTGCTGCATGTGAAGAACGATAAGGGCGAAGCGCGCGATGTGATTGCCGTGCCGATTTCAGCGAATGAAGATTCGAATATGCGTTACTCCGAGTGGGAGTACACGCGGCGCACTACGGTAGATAAGCAGTCTAACGGAACCATTGGCTATGTGCATCTGCAGGCGATGGGCTCTGGAGACATCAACCAGTGGGCGCGCGAATTCTATCCAGTCTTCGATCGTCAGGGTCTGATTATTGACATGCGCCACAACCACGGCGGCAATATTGATCCGTGGCTGCTGGAGAGGTTGCTTCGGCAGGCATGGTTCTACTTCCAGGGCCGCGTGGGCAATCCCACATGGAACATGCAGTATGCATTCCGCGGACATGTCGTTGTGCTTTGCGATCACGAAACTGCTTCCGATGGCGAGGCCTTCAGCGAAGGCTTCCGACGGCTCAAGCTGGGCAAGGTGATCGGCATGCGCACTTGGGGCGGCGAGATCTGGCTAAGCGGCAGCAACGTACAAGCCGATAACGGCGTGGCAACGGCGGCGGAGACGGGCGTGTATGCAGATGGCAAGTGGCTCATCGAGGGCCGCGGAGTGGAACCGGACATCGTGGTAGATAATCTGCCGCTTGCGACAAATACCGGAGAGGACGCGCAGTTGAATGCAGCGCTGAAAGAGCTGCAGCAGGAGATCAAGGCCGATCCGCGGCCTGTTCCGCAGCCTCCGCCGCATCCGGACAAGTCATTCCACAATAAGTAGCAGAAGAAAGCATCCTGATTCTTTTACGAGGAATCTCTTTATCGAAGCGCGCCGGAGTTTTTATGCCGGCGCGAATTCCGGAGAGGATGATTCAATGAATCAGGATGCGGCGTTACGGCAACAGCTAGTGAAAGTGATCGAGAGCAGCGAGGCGCATGCCGAGCTGGATGACGCCGTGAACGGGTTTCCGGAAAAGCTGCATGGCAAGCGCCCGGACGGTTGCCCGCATTCGCCCTGGCAACTGCTTGAACACATGCGCATTGCACAGTGGGACATTCTGGAATTTACCCGCGACCCCAGGCATGAGTCACCGGCGTTTCCGGATGGGTATTGGCCGAAGAATCCTGAGCCTCCGGATGCAAAAGCGTGGGACAACACAGTGAAGGCTTTCCTGGCGGATCGGAAGGCGTTGTGCGAGCTGGTCGCGAATGAATCCGTCGACTTGTTCACAAAAATTCCGCATGGGGGCGGGCAGACGGTTCTGCGACAGGCGTTGCTGACTGCGGACCACAATGCATATCACCTGGGCCAGTTGCTGTTATTGCGCCGAACGTTCGGCGTATAGATTCTGCGCGTTAATTCCGCGCGTGGGGGCCTATTTTTTATGGGCCTGGGTGAGCCGCATGGTTATGGCCTCAACGATCTGCTCCTGCACCTCGTCGATGGAGAGGTCGCCCTCGATCGTCACTACTCGTTCGGTGTCGCGTGCGGCGATCTCGCGATATTTTTCCCAGACGCGGCAGAAAAATGCTTCCTGCTCGGCTTCAAAGCGTCCCTCGTCGTTGCCTTCATTTGCCGCTGTACGCTCGTTGCGGCGGCGCGCTCGATCGAGGCTGCGTTCGAGTGAAGGCAGTAGAAGCAGCGTCAGGTCCGGTTGCAGGCCTCCGCAGATGAGCTGATGCATTGCCAGCACAAGATCTGAGCCAAGCTGACGGCCTCCACCCTGATACGCCTCTGTCGAATCGGTGAAGCGATCGCAAAGAACCGTCTTGCCTGCGGCCAGCGCGGGCTCAATCACTTCGGCAATCGCCTGCGCGCGATCGGCAAACATGAGCGCCATCTCAGTCAGAGGAGCCAGATCGCTCGTGCGCGAACTCAGCAGCAACTCGCGAATGCGGTCCCCGGTCTCGGTTCCACCCGGCTGGCGCGTTACCACAGGATCGGCGCCGCGCTTTCGCATCCATGAGGCCAGGCGCTTGATCTGCGTGGTCTTTCCGGAGCCGTCGAGCCCCTCAAGCGTGATGAATAAGCCCTGTGGCATGGCGTGAGTCTACCATCCAATGTCCAACGAGACGATTGCACCGCAATTGTGATAGAAGTGTGAAGATTTGATGACAGCCCCCCGTCCTGTATGGAGTGCGCAGTGAGAAAGATCGGAGCTTCCCCCCTCTCGGCTATCCTCGCAACGGCGCTTTTTTGTTTCGCCGGCATTCACCTCCAATCTCAAAACCTTACCCTGGAAGGACAAACCGGCGGCTTCGTTACGCCTACGGCTTACGTTATTCCCACTGACAAAGGTCATATCTTTTCGCACCCCACGGTGGGCTATTACTTCGTCAATGCAAACAAAGTGATCGGCGACATTCACACCTTCAGCATCGTGGAGGGTTTTGGCAACCGCGCCGAGGTTGGCTACACACGCAGCGTGCATCAAACGGGCGACAGCGCAGAGTTCAGCCAACTCTGGCACTTTGCTGGCATGAATGTCTTTAACGGCAAAGTAGTGGCAATTAAAGATGGACAGGGATCGCCATTTACTCCGGGTCTTGCAGCGGGATTTGTAGTCCGGACCGGAGATAAATTTGTCTCGGGCGCCATCGATGGGCTTCTTGGCCAGCAGGTGAAGTCCTATACCAATGGCGATATTTACGCCGTGGCTACCAAAACCTGGCTGCATGCTCCGCTGCCTTTTATCGCCAATTTTGGCTTTAAGGGAACGAATGCTTCCATCCTCGGCATTGGCGGCCAGGCGACACGCTTCCAGGGCAGGCTATTCGGCGGCTTGGGAATTCCAATTCCCTTCCTGTTCCATACAGCCATAATTCCGGCAGCCGGATTTTTACAGGAGCCTCCTCACTCTGTAAACCTGAATCAGGTTCTTGTGGTGAATGAAGGACGGCTGCCCACTACGCTCGACTACGCCGTCCGGATCACGCAGCGCAAGAATCCGCACTTCAGCCTCGGCGTAGGCATTGGCCAGGTGGCTGGTATGATTGGTGAAACTTACGTTGCGCCTCCGTATGGTCCGGGCCCGGTTCCCGTGAATCTGCAGGCACGCTCGATCCTCGGCATCAATCTTGGCTTCCGGTATTGAAGGCTTTATCCCATTGAATATCAATGTTTTTCACAACCCCTGCAACTTCCAGAGGCTGCAAGGGTTCTAAGTTTATAGTCTGCCAAAGCGCGCAGGCTCTGGATATTAGGAGGACTACTCGAATGAAAATTTTACGTTTTTCCGCACGCTGGCTCCTGCTTGCGCTGATGCTGCCCCTGATTCCCACTTCGCAGGCTCATGCGGGCGTCTTTATCAGCGTCGGCTTTGCGCCTCCTGTGCTGCCCGTGTATGTGCAGCCTATCTGCCCCACACCCGGATTGATGTGGACCCCCGGCTACTGGGCGTACGGCCCTGACGGCTATTACTGGGTGCCAGGCGGCTGGGTGCCGGCGCCTTATGCGGGTGCCCTTTGGACCCCGCCCTACTGGGGTTGGGAAGGCGGTAACTACCTCTTCCATGTCGGCTACTGGGGTCCCCACGTGGGCTACTATGGCGGCATCAATTACGGCTTCGGCTATGGCGGCATCGGCTTTGCCGGCGGCATGTGGCGCGGTGGAGTCTTCGCATACAACACAGCCGTGATGCGCGTTGGCGTCGGCGGGGCATGGGGCGGCAATCGCGTTTATGTGGACCGTGAAGTTGTGAACCGGGGCATAGTCCCAGGGGGCGGTCGCGTGGCTTTCAACGGCGGACCCAATGGCGTTCGTTACCAGGCCAGCGCGCAGGAGCGCTCATACATGAATGAGCGCCACACAGCGCCAACCAGCTTCCAGTCGCAGCATGAGCAGGCTGCTCGCGCTGACCGTACTGCTTACGCCAAGGCCAACGGAGGCCGTCCGCAGAATCTGGCGTCTTCCCGCCCGATGAACGAAAATCGCGGTCCCGCTGGTGGAGCACGGCCAGGCAATGAAGGCCGCCCCGGCAATGAAGCTCGTCCCGGAACCCCGAACGGTGGAAGGCCCCAAGGTGGTCCGGCCACACGGCCCACACCCGAGGGCCGTCCGAGCCAGCCAGCCCGTCCAAGCCAGCCTGCGGCGCGGCCTGCCCCTGAGTCTCGTCCAAGCCAACCCGCAGCACGGCCCGCACCGCAGCAGTCGCGTCCCGCACAAACCGCGCGTCCGGCTCCGCAGCAACACAGTACTCCCAGGCCCCAGGCAGAGCATTCGCGTCCGGCCCCCAAAGGGAGATAACTCTCCACAAGCACGAAAACAAACAGACAGCCCACGGAATCCGTGGGCTGTCTGTTTATGCAGCAAAAAGCCTCCGCCAAATGCGGAGGCTTTTTTGTTGCTGACCAGTCTTGTTTAAGACATGTGGGTAAATGGCGTCTCAGCCAATCGTCCCGGCAAACGAGGCGGTTCCAGATTCGCCGAAGTCGGCGGAGCCGCCATCACCTCCGTAAACGCCTTGCGGAACGCCATCATTTCATCATGCGTACCGACCGTGATGCGCACCTGCGTGGGCCACGCCGGCCAGATACGGCCAATGTAGATGTCCTTCGCCGCCATCCCCGCCATCACCTGCCGTCCCGGCCTGCGAACATCGAGCATGAAGCAGTTGCTCTCGGAAGGTGTAACCGCATAGCCCTCGCTCTTGAGCCATGCAAGTGTAGCCATGCGCGTGTCGCCAATGATTTTGCGCCGTGTCGGCACCAGGTCCTTATCGGTCAGGCTAGCCTTGGCTGCCGCCATGGCAGTAATAGGCATCGGGTTCTGGCCAAAGTACTCATACTTGGCAACAAGGTCTTTGCGACCAACAGCAAAGCCCATCCGAATCCCAGCCATGCCATAGAGCTTGGAGAAGGTCCGCAGAACAATGACATTCTTCCCTTCCTTGACGAAATCCAGCGACTGCGGCTCCGTGCAGAGGTGAATGTACGCCTCGTCAATGAGGATGACGGTATCCTTCGGCGCATTGGCAATAACTTGCTCAATATCGGCGCGCGGCGTGCACGTGCCGGTGGGATTGTTCGGATTGCAAATGTAAATCACGCCGGGAGTGGCCGAGGCAGCAAGCATCGCCTTCACATCATGCTTGGCCGCGCCCTTGGGATCGGCCAGCGGAACCTTGATGACCTGCGCTCCAGCAGCCTTCGCCGCCCAAATCGGAGCTTCGTAACCGGGGTCCGCAATGATCAGCGGACGATCTTTACTGGTGTTTGCCAACACCGTGTAATGCAGCGCATCGCTGGAACCCGCAAACACCTTAACGGTCTCCGGATCAAGTCCCTCTATGCCGGCGAATGTCTGCGCAAGGTCCATCTCAAGATTGAAAAGATAACGCCCGCCGCGCGGAACAATATCCACAATCGCCTGCCGCGCACCCTCAGAAGGACCGAGCGGATTCTCATTGGCATCAATGTGAATGCCCTTGTTGGGATCGGCAAAATTGGGACGCTGGGCCAGAGCAAGGTGGGATTCAGTAAGGATGGGCAGGGTGGCCAACGCGGATGCGCCGGCAGCGTAGCGAAAGGCGGAGGCGCCTGCGGCGAAGCGAAGAAAAGTCCGGCGCGATAACGCGCTACCTACAACAGAGTCGACAAAAGGATTCATGAGCGATTCTCCTTGATGCTGCATTGCCTGGACAGGAATACGTTGCACGCGCCGCCGGCGCGCCAGGAGGGAGGTCTCCGGAGTGACGATGAAGGTGTGTGGAATTTCCCATAAGCCAAGTTAGCTCTGAAATCCGCCAAATTCAATAGCCTGTGCATAAGGATTCTTCACGAATGGACAGGTCTTTCGGCCAGGCTGACGACAAAACTGGCGCATGCCGGGTCTGGGGCGATACACTTCCCGCCGCGTCTCGTGACGCCAGGAAGCCGGCTTAAAAGCTCTCCGGAATTGACTCGGATATCGCTTGACAAGTGTTGCAGTAAACCCATTTACTTGAGGGCGAACGTCCAATCAGATTCATGGACCGGAAGTCCCATCGCTAGGTGACGAATGTTCCCATTTGCCCCAACTTCCCTTGCCGCAGGCCTGCCCACCGCTGCCGTACAGTCTCTGGCTTTTAGCACGACCTCGCTCGCCCATCTTGGCTGGCTCGACATCGCCGTCATCGCAATCTACTTCGTCATCGTCATCTGGATCGGCTTCTACCTGAAAGGTCAGGCCAACACCAGCGAAGAGTTCTTCATGGCCGGCCGTGAGATGACCGCCTGGATCGCCGGCCTCAGTTTCGTCTCCGCCAACCTTGGCTCGCTTGAGCTAATGGGATGGGCCGGGTCGGCCTATCAATACGGCATTCTGGCCGCGCACTGGTACTGGGTCGGCGCCATTCCCGCCATGCTCTTCCTCGGCATGGTGATGATGCCCTTCTACTACGTCTGCAAAACGCACTCGGTGCCCGGTTATCTCAAGCTGCGCTACGGCCAGGGTGCAAGCGTCGTTGCAGCTCTCTCCTTTGCTTTCATGACCGTCCTGATGAGCGGCGTCAATATGTTCGCCATGGCCGTGGTCATGAAGGTAGTCCTTGGCTGGAACCTGAGCTTCTCCATCATCGTCTCCTCGCTGGCAGTCGCTGCCTACGTGGCGCTCGGCGGCCTTCGCTCGGCAATCTTCAATGAGGTTTTGCAATTCGTTCTGATCTGGGGCGGCGCGCTGCTCGTCCCAATCCTCGGCCTCGTTGAGGCGGGCGGATGGAGCGGCTTCCAGGCCAAACTGGCGGCAAATATCCAATCCGGATTGGTCCCTGCGGGAGATTACACGCACATGTGGCGCTCCATGGGCCACTTTTCTGACAATCCCATGGGCATTCACTGGACCGGCATCGTCTTTGGCCTGGGTTTTGCCATCAGCTTCGGTTACTGGACCACGGACTTCCTCGTAGTGCAGCGAGTGCTCGCCGCCAACAATCTCCGCTCGGCGCGCATGGCTCCAGTGATCGGGTCGTTTTTCAAGATGGCTGTTCCCTTCATCGTGATCCTGCCCGGCTTGCTGGCACTCGTAGTACTCAAAAGTCCTGACGGCAATCTGATCCATCTCGTCGGCGAAGATATGGTCAAGGGCAACCCTGGCCTGCACAGTTACAACGAAGTATTACCGCTGATGATGGTGCGTTACATGGGCCCCGGACTGCTGGGCCTCGGCATCACC
This sequence comes from Occallatibacter sp., assembly GCF_049510455.1. Taxonomy (GTDB): domain Bacteria; phylum Acidobacteriota; class Terriglobia; order Terriglobales; family Acidobacteriaceae; genus Telmatobacter. The sequence goes on from NZ_JBEKYX010000031.1 coordinate 16,586, forward strand.
GCGCTCATCGCCGGCTTTATGAGCGGCATGGCCGGCAATGTCAGCGCCTTCTCCGCCATCTGGACTTATGACATTTACCAGCCGCTCATCAACAAGAACGCGCGCGATGAACATTATGTCGCCGTGGGCCGCTGGGCTACCATCCTCGGCGTAGTCGTCTCCATCTTCACTGCTTACCTTGTGATGAACGCGGCCGGCATCATGGCCTACGTGCAGGCGCTCTTCAGCTTCTTCATCTCGCCGCTGCTCGGCGTGGTTCTTGTCGGCATGTTCTGGAAGCGCGCCACCAGGGAAGGCGGCTTCTGGGGCCTCCTGCTGGGTACGCTCACTTCGATCGGCCTGTGGGCGTGGGTGTATGTCAATCCCTCGGCATTGCGCTTCGTGGCGCTCTCGCCCGATGCGAAAGATATGGCCGAGAACATGTACCGCGCTCTGTGGTCCGTAATCGTATCCATGGGCGTGAACGTGATCGTAAGCCTGTTCACCAAGCCAAAGCCGGAGGCGGAGCTGGATGGCCTGACCTACGGAGCCACCAAACTACCTACGGAAGAACCTGTTCCATTATTCAAGAATGAATGGTTCTGGACGGCCATTGCCATCGTTGTCTTCATCGGGCTCAACATCTACTTCTGGTAAACGATTCTAAAAACGGGGGCCGTACATGCATTCGGGAAACATCTCTATCTGGTTCTTCATCGGCGTGCTGCTCACCATTTACGGCGCTCTCATCTTTGGCTATGGGGTGTATGAGTTCGCAACCGGCACACTGGCCAACGTGGTCCTGAAAGAACTGCACGCGCCGCTCTGGTGGGGCGCAGGCATGCTGGTGGTGGGTCTGTTCTACAGCATCAAGTTCAAACCTGGCCACACGGCTTAGCTCTCAACCGCGATATTTCTACAAGGAGTTTTTATAGTTATGGCAGCACAACGGACAATGACCTTTGGAGTTGTAGTAGGCAACCGCGGCTTCTTTCCCGATCACCTTGCCAAGACCGGCCGCGAAGAGATTCTCGCGATGCTTGAAGCCGCCGGCGCCAAGGCAATTGTGCTCTCGCCGGAAGAGTCCAAATACGGCGCCGTGGAAACCTACGATGAAAGCCTGCGCTGTGCCGAGCTCTTCAAAAAGCACGCTGGCGAGATTGACGGCATCATTGTCACGCTTCCAAACTTCGGTGAAGAACGCGGCATCGTAGACGCCATTCGTCTCTCCGGCCTCAAAGTGCCAGTGCTGGTGCAAGCCACGCCTGACCGCGCCGAGAACATGACCATCTCCGTACGCCGCGACAGCTTCTGCGGCAAGATGAGCGCCTGTAACAACATGATGCAGTATGGCATCGCATACTCACTGACCACGCTGCACACAGAGGCCGTCACATCGCCGGAATTCAAAGCGGATCTCGAATGGTTCTCCGCCGTCTGCCGCATCGTAAAGGGTCTCAAGAATCTCAAGATCGGTGCTCTCGGCGCGCGTCCCACGGCCTTCAATACCGTCCGCTACTCCGAACGAATTCTTGAAACCAGCGGCATCTCGGTGGAAACCCTCGATCTCTCTGAGGTCTTTGGCCGCATTGCAAAGCTCAAAGATAACGACGATCTCACGCTGGCCAAACTCGCTGCCATCAAGAAATATGTTTCCACCCACGGCATTCCAGAAGAAGCGCTGCTCAAGATGGCCAAGCTCGGCGCAGTCATTGACGGCTGGATGAAGCAGACCCATTGCACCATCTCCGCCGTGCAGTGCTGGACCTCGATGGAAGAATTCTTCGGCGTAGTCCCCTGCACCGTCATGAGCATGATGAGCGAAAATCTCATCCCCTCAGCCTGCGAAGTAGACGTACCCGGCACATTGAGCATGTACATGCTCGCGCTTGCCAGCGGCACGCCTTCTGCGCTGCTCGATTGGAACAACAACTACGGCTCCGACCCCAACAAGTGCGTCTGCTTCCACTGCTCCAACCTGCCCAAGCACTTCTTCGCCGATGTCCGCATGGATTACCAGGAGATCATCGCCGGAACAGTAGGCAAGCTCAACACATTCGGCACATGCGTGGGCCGCGTGAAGGCAGGCGTGATGAGCTATGCGCGCTTCTCCACCGATGACCGTCGCGGCGTTGTGCGCGGATACACCGGCCCCGGCAAGTTCACTGACGATCCGCTGGAAACCTTCGGCGGAGCAGGCGTAGCCGAAATCCCGCAATTGCAGAAGCTGCTCAGGTACATCTGCCGCGAGGGCTTTGAGCATCATGTTGCAGCCAACTTCAGCGATGTATCGAAGGCTGTGCATGAAGCCGCAGTTCGTTACATGGGCTGGGAGAGCCATTACCACCCCGAGCTCGAAGATTGATAGTTCGTTGGGAAAATCACGGGCGTTGACGCATGCGTCAACGCCCTTTTCATACAGCACATAAGAGGATCGCAATGAGCGAGCGAATCAGGAAAGCATTGGTAGTAGGCGGCGCAACCCTGGCGACAGAGACCGCATGGAACGCGGAGCTCGAAGCGAAGCACGAAGAGCTCGTGGAATGGCTGCATGCTCAGAAGCTTGCCGGCGTGCTGCTGCGCCGCAATGAAAATGTGGCATGGGTGACCGGCGGCGCGGTCGAGCTGCGGGTCTTGACGCCGTCTGAGACGGGCGTCGCTTCCCTGCTCATCACGGCGGAAGGCAAGCGCTACTACTTCACGGCAGAAAATGAGGCACCGCGCCTGCACGATGAAGAATTCGGCGCGCTCGACTTCGAGCCCGTTCTCTTCCCGTGGTATGGCGATGACACCATAGCAACGGCGCAAAAACTTGCTGGTGGGCAAATCGGTTCAGACACGCCCAGTGCAGGTCTGACAGCCGTGCATCTTTATCCCCTGCGCCAATCGCTCAGCGAGACGGAGATTGCACGCTACCGCTGGCTTGGCGCGCAGACGGCGGATGCGACGGTTGAGTCGCTCCATCAGGTGGAACCGGGCATGAGCGAGTACGATCTTGAGGCCATCACAGCGGAGAATCTTCTGCGCCGCGGCATCCTGCCATCCGTTGCGCTCTACGCCGTCGATGACCGCATCTACAAGTACAAGCACGCCGTGCCGCGCGGAAAGCGCCTGCAGCAGTATGGAATGTTGAATCTCTGCTCCCGCAAATGGGGACTCGCAATTTCGATCACACGCTTTATTCACTTCGGCAATCTGCCTGCAGAACTTGCTGCTCGCTTTGAAGCAAGCGCGCAGGTAAATGCAGCACTACTCGACGCAACGCGCGAAGACGCAACATCGGCGCAGCTATTCGGGATTGCCAAAGACGCATACGCAGCGCAAGGATTTGCGGGAGACGAACAGTTACATCATCAGGGCGGATCTACGGGCTATGGAGAGCGCGAGTGGGTGGCGACACCGAATGGGACACAGACCGTTGTAAACCATCAGGCCTTCGCCTGGAACCCAAGCATTCGCGGCGCAAAAGCGGAAGACACTGTCCTTCTGAGCGATGGAAAGATTGAGTGGCTCACCGCTACGCCGGAGCTGCCCGTCATTGAGCCAGTAGTCAATGGAACAAAGTATCCCGCCGCCGGCGTGCTGATGAAATAAATCGAAAAGGTAGGCCGGGGATTTATCCCCGGCACTCAATCCAGCTTCATAGATGGGCCTTCAGGCCCTGATGCTTACTTCTCCAACAGCCGTCGGCTCTAAAGTCACCCTCGCCGTCAGCACCACAAGCGCCGCCCACAACAGGTCAGCACCCAATAGATGCGCCACCTGCAGCCACATAGGCGCTAGCAAAAGCACATCCAGCACTCCGAGAAGATATTGCGCTGCCAGAAGCACCAGCACCAGCGCAGAAAGTCCGCGGTTGTCCCAGTTTGCTGTCTTCTTCGAGGCGCGCACCAGCAGCCAAATGAGAAAGACGCTGGATAAAAACGCGATGGCGGGATGTGTCCACCGCCAGCGCACCAGCCATCCGCTCGTAGCAGAAAAATCCTGGGTCAGAGCCGCACCAAGCGAGCTTGCCGGAAACAACGTATCTCCTAATGCCGCCAGAGAGCCTGTCACACCCACCACAAGCACAATTAACACTGCCAGCGAAGCGCCAATCGGAGCCGTGAGTCGTACTGTTGCCCGCGTATAGCCGCGCTTGCGTCCAAGCAGATGCGCCACAAGCGTGAGCGCCGCCAGCAGCAGCAGCGTGTTCGAGAAGTGCAGTGCTTCAACCGGCGCGCGCATGGGTGAGCGGCTGTCCGCCGTAAGGCCAAACTTCACCAGCACAGCACCAAGCGCCCCTTCAGTGACAGTCAAAAAGATCGTCGCGCCAGCCGCCCAGCGCGCCAAGTGACCTGAGACCGTCCTGCGCCATGTCCAAACAATCAAAACAAGCACCAGAATCGAGTCGATGGCACCGGCAGACACGCGATGCGAAAACTCGATCATTGTGTGCAGCGTCGGCGACTGCTGAAATACGGTCCCGTTGCACAGCGGCCAATGATCTCCGCAGCCCGCGCCAGACCCAGTAGCGCGCACCACCGCGCCCCAAAGAATGCTGGCAATGAAGAAGACCAACACCCCCCACGCGAAACGTCGCAGCGCCCGCGATGGCAGTTTTTGTGCATGAACCGGAATGGCAGCGGCAGTTTGCATAGGCAACACTTCAGTATAAAACTGATAAGCTCGCCAGCAGTCTCACCACATGGTTCACAATCATCAGGTCTTCTTCCGGCGGAATCACGCGAATCTCCACGCGAGAGTCAGTCGCACTGATCGTCGCAGCATCGCGCACGTTGTTACGTTCCGGATCGAGCACTATCCCAAGGGGCTCAAGCCCCGTGCAAATCTCGGCGCGCGTCTCGGTGTCATTCACGCCGATGCCTCCGGTGAGGACCAGCATGTCGATGCCACCCAGCTCGGCAATGTAGGCTCCTATAAATTTCCGAATGGAGTGAACGAAGAGATCCACCGCGAGGCGCGCCTGCTCGTTGCCATTTTGAATTGCGGTGCGAAGATCGCGCATATCGCTGGAGACTCCGCTGACCCCGAGCAGTCCTGCCTCTTTACTCGCGACGGTTTCCAGCTTGTCGGCAGCTTCTCTTGCGCTCGAAGTAGTCGCAGCAATTTTGCGAAGTATGAAGAGCAACACACCCGGATCGATATCGCCGGTGCGCGTCGCGCTGATGATGCCACCCGTGGGAGTCAGCCCCATCGAAGTATCGATGCTCGCACCGTTGTCAATCGCGCAGATCGATGACCCGTTGCCAAGATGCGCAACAATCAGCCTTTCCGGAACATGCGGCTGCAACTGGTAGACGATGGACTCATACGAGATGCCATGCGCACCATAACGCCGCACACCCATCTGGGCATACTCCCGTGGAATCGGCAACTCGCGCGCAACCTCAGGCAGAGTGCGATGAAACCACGTATCCAGGCATGCAAAATTAGGAACATCGGGAAAGAGTCTCAGCGACTCACGCATGATGAAAACCGCAATAGGCGTGTGCAGCGGAGCGAAGTCTGTATATCGCTCCATCTCGTCGATCAGCTCCGGCGTGATGCGCTGATTTTCAAGCACCGTAGGGCCGCCTGAGACCACGCGATGACCAATAGCCGCAGGCTTCGCGTAATCCCCAGACTGAAGCGCTTCAGCGATAAGCGAGAACGCTTCGGCGGGTGTGCGCAGAACACGCTTCTGCTTCACAAGATCGTCGCCGCTGGAGTTTTTGATCCAGAACTGGCCTTCATCAGTTCCAATTCCTTCGACGGCGCCTTCCAGAAGATGCACTCTGGAGTCGCCACTAGCCTCATAGATGGAAAACTTGATGGAAGAAGAGCCGCTGTTTAAAACGAGAACAGGCATAGACGCCATGAAATAAGCCTCGCATGAAAATCCCGCCGAAAGCGCACCGTCTTCACCGCTCCCCGGGCCAACGCCAGTCTTTTATCTCCGGCATATCGTCGCCGTGCTCCGCAACATAGAGCTTGTGGCGCTGGATCTGTTCGGAATACCACTGTCGCGCATCATTCGCCTGTCCTGCAAACCGCGGCGTGCGCACAATGGCATCCATCGTTAACTGAAAGCGATCGATATTGTTCAACACGCACATGTCGAAAGGCGTTGTAGTCGTTCCCTCTTCCTTGTAGCCGCGCACGTGAATGTTGTTGTGATTTGTGCGGCGATAGGTGAGGCGGTGAATGACGTACGGGTAGCCGTGAAAAGTAAAGAGAACAGGCTTGTCCTTGGTGAAGATGGCGTCAAAGTCTTCGTCCGTGAGCCCGTGTGTATGCTCCGACTGCGGCTGCAGCGCCATGAGATCGACGACGTTCACGACGCGAATCTTAATATCGGGAATGCGCTCGCGAAGTATCGTAGCCGCGGCCAGCGTCTCCATCGTGGGAACATCGCCGGAGCAGGCCATCACCAGGTCAGGCTCGCCCTCATCGGAGGCCCACTGCCACGTACCCAGGCCAATCGTGCAATGCTCGATAGCCTCAGTCATCGACAACCACTGCGGCGCAGGCTGCTTACCCGCAACGATCAGATTGATGTAATTCTTGCTTCGCAGGCAGTGATCGCCCACGGAGAGCAGCGTGTTGGCATCCGGCGGAAGATAAATGCGAACCACATCGGCTTTCTTGTTCATCAGGTGATCGATGAAGCCTGGGTCTTGATGCGAGAAGCCATTGTGATCCTGCCGCCAGACGAGTGAACTCAGCAGATAGTTCAGTGAAGCGATCGGTTTGCGCCAAGGAATAGAGCGTGTAGTCTTCAGCCACTTGGCATGCTGGTTCACCATCGAGTCGATGATGTGAATGAATGCCTCGTAGCACGAGAAAAATCCGTGACGGCCGGTGAGTAAGTAGCCCTCAAGCCAACCCTGGCAAAGATGTTCGCTGAGCACCTCCATCACGCGACCGGTGGGCGAAAGTTCCTCATCAACCGGAAGCGTCTCAGCAAGCCATCTTTTTCCAGTGCCGGTAATCACGTCCTGCAGGCGGTTGGAAGCCGTCTCGTCCGGCCCCACAACGCGGAAGTTTTTCTGATCGAGATTCGCCTGCATCACGCCATGCAAAAATTTGCCCAGCACGCGCGTGGACTCCACGTCCGTGTCACCGCGCTTGTTGATCTTCACTTCGAATTCGCGGAAGTTAGGAATTTCCAACGGCTTGAGCAGAAGACCGCCATTGGCGTGCGGATTCATGCCCATGCGGCGACGGCCCATAGGAGCAAGCTCGGCAAGCTCATCACGGAATGTGCCCTTGCCATCAAAGAGTTCTTCCGGCTTATAGCTCTTCATCCAGTCTTCCAACAGCTTCAGATGGTCAGGCTTTTCACGCAGCTCGCTGAATGGCACCTGATGCGCGCGCCATGTATTTTCCACCGGCTTGCCGTCCACAAATTTGGGGCCAGTCCAGCCTTTTGGCGTGCGCATGATGAGCATGGGCCAGCGCGGGCGTTCCGTTGATCCTTCCTCGCGCGCGGCTTTTTGAATCGCGGCAATTCGATCCAGAATCGTGTCAAAGACAGTTGCGGCCTTCTGATGCATCGTCTCCGGATCATCGCCTTCGAGCGTGTACGGCTCATAACCATAACCGCGCATCAGGCTCTCCAGCTCTTCGTGAGGAATACGCGCAAGAACAGTCGGATTGGCGATCTTGTAGCCATTGAGGTGCAGAATCGGCAGCACCACGCCATCCGTCACAGGATTAAGGAATTTGTTCGAGTGCCAGCTTGTTGCCAGAGGGCCAGTCTCCGCCTCGCCATCGCCCACCACGCAAGCCACAATCAGGTCGGGATTATCAAAGGCCGCGCCATAAGCATGCACCAGCGAGTAACCAAGCTCGCCGCCCTCGTGAATCGAACCCGGCGTCTCCGGTGCGACGTGGCTGGGAATGCCATAAGGCCAACTGAACTGCCGGAAAAGCCGCTTGATACCATCTGTGTTGCGCTCGATGTGCGGATAAATTTCCGAATAAGAGCCTTCCAGATAAGTGTTCGCTACCAGGCCCGGACCACCATGCCCAGGGCCGATGATATACAGCATGTTCAAATCGCGCTGCTTGATCACGCGGTTCCAATGCACGTACAGAAAATTAAGGCCGGGAGTCGTTCCCCAGTGTCCCAGCAGGCGCGGCTTCACATCGTCCAGCGTCAGCGGCCGCTCCAGAAGCGGATTGTCCTTGAGGTAGATCTGGCCGACGGAGAGATAGTTCGCCGCGCGCCAGTAGGCGTTCATGCGGGTTAGCTCGTCCGGGCTCAGCGGACCTGCATGGGTAGATTCGGCATCGGGACTCGCAGTTGTTGCGCTCATAGGCACCTCGCGGTTTGGGGTGAAACTGCGTGCAGGACCAGCCTGAATTTACGACAACACGTTCTAAAGTGATGGATGCCACGACCCGGGCCAGGGCTGCCTGGGGCTGACTATGCGCTGACCCGACCAGTGTACGCCCAAGGACAGGATTACCCCACGACGTGGCGGCGAATGTGAACGGGAGACTAAAAATAGCGTTTCAGGCGCAGAATGCGGGATTCGAAGCCGTACCAAAGCGCGGTTGCGACCGCCGTACAAGCAACAAGACGCATCGCGACGACAGCCAGATTGCCTGCTATGCCATAAGCATTCATCTTCGCGTCGATCCAACCAAGAGAAATAAAGACAAAGATGTGCGTCATGTACAGGCCGTAGCTGATCTTGCCAAAGAATGGCAGCGGACCGCGGCGAAGAAGCCAGTTGAGCGGACTGCGCGAACCCGTAGAGGCAACCGCGGCAAGAACTGTTCCTGCAAATCCAACCGTAAGCGCGGAATCAAGAAATGCTGTGCCACCCGCGAAGGTCGCTGCCGCCGGGAACCCCACGCCAACCCCGATGCAGCCGAACAGCAGCCATCTGCGACGGTCCAAGCCAAGAGTATGCAGTCCGAGCGCGATGAGGCTGCCCATCGCGATGCCGTCCAGGTGCGTGAACGTGTGCGCAGGTGTGATCCATGGCAGATGCGAGCGGCGGAAAAGCGGGCTGGCGATGAGCGCGGCGACGAGTAGAATCGCCAGCAGCCAAGGGCGCTTCACCCATCGGACAATTGGCGCCCAGAGCAGGTAGTACTGCTCTTCGATAGCGAGCGTCCATGTTGGGCCGATGGAGGGCGGCAGCGGACCGTAGAAGAAGTTCTGCACGAAGAGTGCGATGGCCCACCATGGCACGCTGCGGACAGCATGGCTGGCGTTCGTGCCCACGAACCAGTCGGCTCTGACATAGCAGGCAGTGATCGCGAGGAAATATACAGGCCAGACGCGAAGGATGCGGCGGCCGTAGAAGTTACGAAAGTAGTGGGGCTCGCTCTGAGCTTCCAGCAAAATCGATGTGATGAGAAAACCGGAGAGGACAAAGAAGAGCGTGACTCCGCTCCATCCCCACAGTGCGCCTTGGTAAAACGGAGTACCGACAAGCCGCGGTTTGCAGTGGTAGAAAAACACACCCAGAACAGCAAGGCCGCGCAGACCATCGAGCTCAGGGATGCGCGCAGGAAGCCATTGCGGCCTCTGCACCGCCTGTTGCTTTCCCGATACTGCTTCCGTTTGCATTCCCTGCATGGATCCCGCGTTATCCCGCCGCCAGTTGCTTGGCCCGCTCCGTGGCACGCATCACAGCTTTGATGAGCGTGACACGCAGTCCGCCTTCTTCGAGTTCCAGAATACCGTCTACCGTGCAACCTGCCGGTGTGGTTACAGCGTCCTTGAGCAATGCCGGGTGGTAGCCCGTTTCAAGCACCATCTTACCCGCGCCAAAGACAGTTTGCGCGGCCAGTTGCGTGGCTATGTCGCGCGGCAGCCCGACTTTGACTCCAGCCTCGGCAAGCGCCTCAATAATGATGTAGATGTACGCCGGTCCGGACGCGGAGAGACCCGTCACAGCGTCCATATGCTTTTCATCCACAATCACAGCGCGTCCAACCGTCTCAAAGATGCGCCGCGCAAGCTCCATGTGCTCGGGTTTGACGAAGCGGCCCGCGCACAGGCCCGTTGCCCCGGCGCCAAGCGCCGATGGCGTATTCGGCATGGCGCGAAGAACGGCGATTTCCAGGCCCGCGGCTTCCTCAATGGCGCGCGTCTTCACGCTTGCAGCAATGGAAACAATGGTCTTGGCCTGCGTGAGCGCGGGCTTGATCTGTTCCATCAGCTCCGGCACCTGAAAAGGCTTCACACCGAGCAGGATGAGGTCGGCCTGGCGTGCCGCTTCCAGGTTGTTCGTGCTTACATCCACACCCCACTGCGAGCTGAGCACAACGGCTCGTTCAGCGTGGCCCACGGTGGCGCGAATCTGATCGGCGCCAAAGAGGTTCTGCTTGAGGAATGCCTGCAGCAGAATACCGCCCATCTTACCGGCGCCAAGCACAGCCACTCGTACATTTGGAAACTGAGCCGGGATAGCCGCGGCCTCAACTGCAATCTCCGCCATTGTTTTCCTTGCTTCCAATCAGAATTATGATGCTCTTATCACGATACGCCCGATGCCCACTTGCTAAGACGTACCGCTCACGTGCCCGGCTAACTTGCTAACTCGCTGCCGCGCGAAGCGCGGCTGACACGCTAAAAACAAAACCGAGGCTCAAGGCATCTCTCCAAAGACAAAATTTCTTTCAAATAATTGCACAAAATTTTGCCCTCTTGCGTCATGCTTAGGATGAATTACAAAAAAGCCCGGTCAACAGGACCGGCTTTCGTCGTTTCTACGTCTTCAAGTGTACAAATTCTGATTCAAGAAGTGGCTCTTGAACCGCACTTAGACGCCGCTTGTGCATCCTCTTAGGTTGAAATATCTCTCCTTAGAGCATCTCTCCCGAAGATATAAAGTTCGGACGCCCCACCCTCATCGCGTATTTGTTTTTGCGTCCAGGCTGGGATCGCTCCACAGCAAGAGGAGAACTGCTCTTTTCCCTTTCTTTCCCCATTACCAAAGTCCACCACCCTTTCGTAACCCCACCTCCTTCAGAAACTTTGCATGCAATTAACCCCATTTATGCTTTACTCAGAATCAGCGGAAGAAAAAGCCACGGCCCGAATCCCAAAAGGATTCGGGCCGTGGCTCTTTCAAGGCAGCCGCGAAATTTTTTTTTCGAGGGTGTCCCCTCAAAAGTAACCGTTCATGATAATCAATTAGTAAACACCATAAATCACCGGTAAATTACACAAAAACAATCACATAGCGGCATAATCCTCCACCTCTCGAAAAACAGCCTTGCAGGGGAAACAAAAAGCGAAAGTTGTTCCGGCAAATCCTCAGACGCCGCAGCCCCAGGCCGCAACATCAGAGCATCTCTCCCGAAGGTATACAGTTCGGGCGCCCCACCCTCGCCGCGTATTTGTTTTTGCGGCCAGGGGCAAGAGGAGAAATGATCTAAAGCAATTATTATCTATATTTTACAGAATATAATTTTACGAAAATACGCTTTTTCAAGCGGTAGAAATTCTGCATTTCTGTAAATCTGTACTTCTGTACGCTTGCGAATACCTCTTTCGTCCATCTCTGTCTCGCATTGTGGTTCGCTCGACATGCTATCCAGTGCGGAAGGATTCACTCGAGCACAACCTCCGGATCGTGCCCGCGGATGGTCATCGTGACAGCCGCGCCCAGGATCAGCGCACCACCGAGCCACGCATACGGGCCCAGATGCTCGCCCAAAAGCTCGACACCAAGAATGGAGCCCAGTGCCGGTTCGATATTGAGGAACACACCTGCGCGCGAGGCAGGCACATGATGAATTCCCCAGTTCCAGAGCAGCGTTGTGGTGGCCGTGCAGGCCAGACCGCCGGCGGCAAGCGCAATCCACGCCGTTGCGCTGACATGAGCAAATGGCATGGGCGCGCTGGCATTTGGAATCCACGGCTTTACCAGTACCGGCGTGAGAATCCACACCGCGAGCATCACCGTGCCGGCAAGAATGGTGTAAGCGGTGACAACCGGAGGGCTATGGCGAGCCATCAGCTTTTTGCTCAGCAGGATCCACCCGACAGCAAGGGTAAGTGAGGCAACGACGAGAAGGTCGCCAGCGAGAGTAGGCTCGCTGCGGCCTCCGCCGTGCGTGCCGCCCAGCACCACGAGTCCCGCTCCCACCGTGGAACCGGCCAACGCGACCCAACCAGTCCAATCCAGCCGCTCGCCCGCAAAGATGGAAGCGCCCACGGCAAGCAGCACCGGCATGGAACCCACCATGAGCGATGCGTGACTGACCGTGGTACGCGCCAGGCCATGAAACTGAAGCAGAAACTGTACCGGAACCCCCAGCGTAGCGGAGATCAGAAGGAATCGCAGGTCTTCGGCTGAAAACCGCACTCTATTCCGGAGCAACACCGGCAACATCCCCAGCAAGGCAAACAGAAAGCGGTAGAGCACCATGTACTCCACGCTCATCTCGTTAAGCGCCAGCCTGCCGAAGAAGAAACCGGTACCCCAGAGGCTGCCCGCGAGAGCACATGCTCCGTATCCCAGCCAGTGCGCCGGCGCATGCTTTGTCGTCTCTGTCGTGCGCATCTCTAATTTCTACTCTCGCATATAGGTTTCCTGCAGAAACAGAGGGGCTCCATGAGCGACAATGGATGCGATGAGTTGCCGGGTCCGCTCCGTGATGTTGTTCCGCTCCGCAGCCTTGCTGTCTGCCGCGACAATGTTTGTACTGAACGCTTCAGCCGCCAGGCACAAGCAGGCGGAGGATTCCCCGGCGCCTCAGACATCTCAGCCGCCTTCATACACAATTTCCGCTGCCACGCTGGGCTTTGCACCGCCGGGAGAGATCTACTTCGAGGCACGGTATTCGCTTGTGTCGCTCGACTTTCTGGATGAGGACCGCCTGCTATTCACCTTTCGCGTTCCCGGTCTATTTCACCGCGATCCATCGGGAACAGCGGATGAAATGGAGCGGCATGTTCGTGCAGTGGTTGTACACGTACCGGACGGAGTGGTTCAGGCGGAAGCCCTATGGACGCTGCATGACTACGGGCGCTATGTCTTTATGCTTGAGGGGGGAAAGTTTGCCCTGCGCGATCGAGACACGCTCAGCCTGGGCGACGGCTCGCTTGCGCTGAAGCCATGGTTGAAGTTTCCAGGGCCGCTGAACTATGTGGAACTCGACCCCTCGCGGCAGTATGTTGTTGCGGAATCAACCGAGGCGGCCGGGAGCCATGCCAAATCCGGTGACGTTCAAAGCCCGCCCACGGCGCAGACGCTGATCAATACGGATGCCGCGCCCTCAAGCCGGAAGCAGGACACAATACTGCGAATTCTGCGCAGTCCCTCCGGCGAGGTGATGCTGGTGAGCCACGTCCGCGCCGCGGTTCATGTGCCATTCAATGCGGAAGGCTATTTGGAGACACTCCGTTCCCTCGGTCTTTCATGGATCATCCAATTCGATCCATTTACCGGCGGGGCTACCCGCGCCGGAGTCGTGGACTCCGTCTGCGCTCCGAGGCTGGACTTTGTATCGCCGAAAGAATATGCAGCCTCCGTCTGCGCCTCATCTGGAGGACCATGGTTTGTGGTCATGACACTGGATGGACGCCTGCTATGGCAACGGCAGGACAGCGCCACAAATATCTGGCCACTGCTGGTGGTAAGCAAGAACGGTACAAGGCTGATCCGCGAGACCGTGCAGGCAACACATGCGGTGAATGCAACTGCGCCGCTGAGCCCGGATGACCTGATACGCCAAAACGTCACTGTTCTGGATGCCGCTACCGGCAAAGAATTTCTCCGGACGCAAGCCAGCCCCATATACGATGCTGGAGGCAACGTAGCCCTTTCGCCGTCAGGCCGCCGTGTGGCGATTTTAAGGGAGGGCGAAATTCAGATTTTTGATCTGCCGGAGGCTCCGCCGCTCCCAGCGGAAAAGCCGTGACGGCGTGGTGACGCGTTAGCGCAGCGTCTTGAGCGCCGGATAGAGCTTGCGCCAGCGCGCATAGCCAGCTTCATAAGCGGAGAGATCAGCAGGGTTGGGCTCAATGCGTTCGGCCACCTCAATGGCCCGCGCGCAGGCTTCATCGAGATTGGTCCAGTGACCCGCCCCAACGCCGGCCATAAGCGCGCAACCGAACGCGCCGCCCTCTTCCGCAGTCAGAATCTCAACCGCGTGACCGTAAACTCCAGCCTGGATGCGCCGCCAGAGCGAACCGCGCGCGCCGCCGCCGCCGAGGCGGATACCGCTGACCGGAATGCCAAGCTCGGCAAAAAGAGTAAAGGTATCCCGCAGCGAATAAGCCACGCCCTCAAGCACGGCTCGAGTGAAATGCGCAGGAGTGTGCGTCGTTGAGATACCCGTGAATGCGGCCCGTACTTCAGGATCGAGATGCGGCGTGCGCTCGCCCAGAAGATACGGCGCCCACTCCAGGCCCTGGCTGCCCGCGGGAACTTTTTCGGCTGCGGCGGTAAGCGCGTCATAGCTCTGACCCGCGAAAAAGGTATTGCGCAGCCAGTTGAAGCTGAGGCCTGCGGACTGCGTAACGCCCATGACATGCCAGAGGCCCGGAACGGCGTGGCAAAAGGTGTGCAGGCGGCCTTTGGGATCTTTCGTAGGGCTCGCAGTGGCGGCAAAAACCACGCCCGATGTGCCGATGGTGGCAGAGACCGAGCCGGGCTGCAGAATGCCCATGCCGACCGCGCCCGCACCCTGGTCACCCGCACCGGCAACGACAGGGGTTCCTGCAATAAGCCCCGTCAAGCCGGCAGCTTCTCCGCTGATGCGCGCGCAAACCTCCGGGGATTCATAAACCTTGGGAAGCCATTCGAGAGGAATGCCAGCGGCTTCGGCAACTTCCGCAGACCAGCGGCGATGCGTGACGTCGAGCAGCAGCGTACCAGAGGCCTCCTGCACGTCAATGGCGAACTCGCCGGTGAGGCGGTAGCGCGCGTAATCCTTGGGACACATGACGTGGCGGATTTTGGCAAAGATTTCCGGCTGGTGCGTCTTGACCCAGAGCAGCTTGGTGAGGGTGAAGTTGGGCAGCGCGGGGTTGCAGGTCAGTTCGATGAGCTTTTCGTAGCCGATTTTTTCGTTCAGCCAGTCGCACTCGGGCTGAGTGCGCGTATCGCACCAGATAAGGGATGGGCGAAGAACCGCGCCGTTTTCATCCAGCATGACAGCGCCGTGCATCTGGCCGGTCAGTCCAAGGGCGGCGATGGGCTGCTTCGGCTCCGGAGCGGCAGCAAGCGCACTCACAATGGCTTCCTTTGCAGCGCGCCACCAGTCTTCGGGATCTTGTTCGGCCCAGCCGGGATGATCCACGCGGAATGGCGCGTGCTCAGCGGCCGCACCGCTGATGAGCCTGCCGTTTTCATCCGCCACAACGGCGCGCGTGCCGCCCGTGCCTACATCCATCCCAAGGAACCACATTGCCGGTAATTCTCCCTTGCTAAATCGGTTTTCTGCAGCGGAAAAGAGAATAGCAGTTTTGGCTCAGCGCGGGGAACGGCAAAAACCACCTCTCAAAGAAGCGCAACTCCGCCTTGAGCCATGCATCAGAAGAGTGTACGGAAACAATTTGTCACACCTTCCGTCGTTAAGGAGCTTGCTATGCCTACTCAGGAAGCTAAGGCAGCTATCTCGCCTGCCGGGTTTTCACCCGAATACATCAAGGACGGTTCCAAAGCACTGAACGCGTTACTGGCTGACGTCTTTGCCCTGTATATCAAGACCAAAAATTTTCATTGGCACATGGAGGACCGCATTTCCGCGACTACCACCTGTTGCTCGATGAACAGAGCGACCAGATCTTTGCCATGAGCGACGACGTGGCGGAGCGGGTGCGGAAGATTGGCGGCACAACGATTCGCTCCATCGGCCACATCGCCAAATTGCAGACTATCGCAGACAACGATAAGCAGCACGTCAACGCAAAAGAGATGCTGAGCGAGCTTCTGGACGACAATCGTTCGCTGCTTGAGATCATGCGCGAGGCGCACACCATTGCAGACGAAGCCAAAGACGTGGCCACAGCAAGCCTGCTTGAAAATTGGCTGGATGAGACGGAACGACGGACGTGGTTCCTCTTTGAAACCTTGAAGTAATTCCCTGCTCTTATGGCGCCTCGCTGCCCGTATCTTCCGCTTCGGCGGTATCTGTATCTTGATAAGGGCAGTGACGGCAGCCGGAGCCGCAGCAGTATCCGCGCTTGAGGTGATATGCCGCGGTAAAAACCATCAGCCCATTCTCAAAATAAAAATCCTCTTCTGCAAGAGTGGGCGGAGCCGCGTTGTCATTGCTGCCGGTCACAAATCCATTGTCGCGCAGAACGCACAGCTAAAATGAAAAAATGACACTTACCGCAAACGAGCGTGCGCAGCGCATCAAGATCATTCTCTTTGACGTGGATGGTGTCCTGACCGACGGCACTATCTGGCTTGTTCCTGGCAGCCTGGCGGGCGGCAGCTCTTCGGTCGGACAGCAACTCAAGGAGAAAGACGGCCATACGGGCTTCGCCGTGCAGTCGGCAACGCTGATGGAAGCTAAGGGCTATAGCGCGCATGATGGCGCGGGCATTTCTCTGGCGCGGCTCGGCGGCCTCAAGTGCGGCATCATCACCAAGCGCATCAGCGAGACTGTGGCCACGCGAGCGCGAGACCTGAAGCTTGAATTCGTGTACATGGGCCAGTCATACAAGATGCAGGCCGTACGCGAGATCATGGCGAAGGAAGGCGTAACGCTCGATGAGATTGCTTATGTGGGCGATGACGTCATCGATCTTCCAGTGATGCGGCAGTGCGGTCTGGCTGTCGCCGTGGCCAATGCCCGTGACCAGGTAAAAGCCGCGGCACACTACGTGACTCCGCACCCCGGTGGGTACGGCGCGGGACGCGATGCTGTGGACTTCATTCTGGAAGCCAAGGGCGTCCTGAACATCTGTATCGAAGCCTACATCGACGAACACAATCCAATCGCGCCTTCCATGGACATTGGCAACAGCGGCGATACGGCCTAGTTTTTTGCGGCATACGAAGGAAAGACCTTTTCGATGAGTACACCACGCAATGCCTGCCGCACGTCGGTGCTTGCGTCAGGCTCTGTATTCGATACCGCATGCGTAGTGTCTGTCGGCGGCGATCCGGTGTCCGTTGTATTTGAGGCAAGAATGCTGGCGCTTTTGCCTGCCGGATCGATCATCAACTCCAGCGTAAAGCCGCCCTGGTCGCCATCGTGATAGATGTAGCGATGGCCGTTTACTTCGATTACAAAGAAACCGAGCCCCATCTTCGGCTGCGAGCCCTGCGGACCTGATGTATATGCCGTTGCAACCTCACCTGGCTCAACGGCAGGCAGCACTCCTTGCCACGCTTCCTCCAGTGAGCCGCGCTTGAGCACCATTTCGTAGCGCGCATTGCCCGGTTCGCCCATCAGAAAGCGCGCATACTTCTCCATATCTGTAATGGGAGCCTTCAATCCACTGTTCGACGTAGTGATTCCGGTATTGAAGTTGAAGGGTTGCTGCGTCAGTTTTGCGCCGGAACGAAGAAAGCTCTCCGAGACATGCTCCTCAAGAAAATACGGAGCGCGGTCAAAGTAGCTTTCCGTCATCCCGAGCGGCTTGAGAATGTTCTTGTCGATGTAAACCTCGAAGTCGTCACCGCTGACGCGCTCAATGATCTGCCCTAGAAACACGTAGCCCGGATTCGAATAACTCCAGCGGCTGCCCGGCTTGAACAGAATGTGTGTATAAGGCAGCATAGCGGCCACCTGCACCCACTTCGTTGGCTCAAATGGCTGCCAGTCGCAATCCTTCGCGTCATCGCAATCCCACGGCCACGTGCCATTGCGAAAGCCGGCAGAGTGCGTAAGCAGATGACGGATGGTGACATCGTCGATGGAGCCGTAAGCGTCATGCACCTGGCGCAACTCCGGCACGTACTTCACCGCCGGATCATCCAGCGAAAGCAGGCCGCGATCCCGCAGTTGCAGAATGGCAATCGCCGTCATGGTCTTAGTAATCGAAGCCCAGTTATATGCGGTATGCGCGTCCGTGGGTTGATGAGTCGCGGCGCGCGCCTCGCCCAAGAAGAACTCCGTAGCCGGTGACGTGCCGTGAATAAAAGCAAAGCCTCCGCCGACGATGCCGTGGCGAGGAAGCTCAGCATCGAAGCGCGTGTGAAAGTCATCGAGAGGCGACTGCGCAGCAAGCGATGAAACGAACAGCAGAGCAACGGACATCAGGCGTGCAAGCATGGTGCCCATCTTACAAGCCGCGTCACGCCTTCTTTCGGTTGCCGCGCTCCGTTGATCCACACGTGAAACCCCTGTCCGCATGTGATGACAGGGCGCGTTCGGGTTTTGAACTACTGCGAAATAGCTGCGAAGACCGAATCGGGCTGAAGCTCGGGTGTACCATCGTCAGCGGGCAAGACCTGCTCCGAACGCCACCGCTGTGTAAATTCATCGTCTTGCGGCAGCCAGGGTGGCAGTTCAGAGAGTGCCATATCACCCCAGTCGCGGAAAACGCTCTTGAGAATGATCCTCAGGTCGGAGAGAAATGTGGCCTGCGCCATGTATTCCGCATCGAGCCTGCACTTAAACGGCTTGACCACCGCCTGGTAGTAAGCGTCCACCTCCGCCTGCGGGACCCTTGCCAGCGCCATCTCCTCGCGCGCAAAAACCATGGTGGCAAAGCCCGTCAGCCCTGGCCGGCAAGCCAGGCGCACACTCTCGTAACAGGCAAGCTTGGGCCGTGGACCAACCAGGCTCATTTCCCCGTGCAGAATATGAAACAGCTGCGGCACCTCATCCAGCTTCCAGCGGCGCAGAAACGGGCCAATGGAAGTGAACTGCTGATTGTTGGAGCTGGTTAGTGTGGGTCTCGAGGTCGGATCGGCGCATACCGGCATGGTGCGGAACTTGAGAATCGTGAAAGCGCGCCCGTCGCGACCCATCCGCACCTGGCGAAAAAGAGCCGGACCCGGTGAGGTGAAGCGCACCGCCAGCCACACAAGAAGAAAGACCGGCAGCGCCACTGGCAGCGCGCACAACACGCAGGTTACTTCAAAGACGCGCCTGGCCGCCGAACCCGCCCACGCGCTGACCCGCATCTCCAAATCGCTATTGGCTGCCGCTGCGATGCGTTGTTGCGGCTTGTAAAAAGCATGAAATTCCGAAAGAAGCGTCGTTTCCGGATGACCGGAAAACAGCGAACGTGCACCCATCTGTCCCCCAAGGCAAGGAAAAATGGCACATCCGGAGAGAGGCCGTTCGGACAGACTAATTTCATTCTGCCGATACACGCCAGCGCAACAGAACTGCAAAGTGTCTGACTGTGAGTCAGTTTTATGATTTTTGTAGTCCGACTATAACACACAATGCAATTTCTGCTGTGTAAAACGGGTACAGAAGTAATTTTTATTTGTAATGAGCTCTGTTTTGCGTGGATCACGCTAAAGACGAACCGCGTTGGACGGACAAGATCACATCGAATTGCTTAAAATTGATATTGAGAGCTTCGCATACGACGCTCACGCATTCGCTCTGTAAATTCAATCGACCGCATTGTGTATTCCCGGCGCTGCATCCGAATCCAGAAGAAGTTGCATTTGAGGAATGCCGAATCGCCGTATCCGGCGGCAGCTTCCATTGCCAAACCGACACATAAAAATAGCGCCTGCCTCTTTTTACGCGGAGAATAGACCTAGATGAGTCTGAAACGAATCCTGAAGTTGATGCTCACATACTTTATTGGGCAGGGCGTAGCGGTCATTACGCAGTTGATTGTGCCGCCGCTGTTCCTGCACTTTTATGCCAACGGACTCGAAGTCTACGGCGAATGGGTGGCCTTGAGCGCCGCCATCAGCTATCTAGGCACTCTCAATTACGGCATCCAGACGTATGCCAACAATCAGACGGCTATTCTCTACAATCGCGGGCAGGTGGAAGAAGCAAAGTCCGTGCAGGCAAGCGCGGTAAGGCTGCTGCTCATCATCATTGGCATTTTCATGGCTCTCGGATCGCTGGTCTTCTTTCTACCGGTAGCGGAGTGGCTCAGGCTCAAGCACACCAGCCCCCATGATGCCGAGCTCACCATATTGCTGATGGTCGCGCAGATGTGCATCATCATGCCCTGGAGCCTGTTCACAAACAGCTATATGGTCGTTGGCAAGCTGGCGCGCGGCAACAATTGGGCGAATGCGCAAAGGCTGTGCACAGTATTTGCCACGGCCACGGCGATTCTGCTTCACGGATCTTTTCCAGTCATAGCCGCGGCGCAGCTTGGCTCATATCTCTTCTTTCTTATTCTGCTCATAATCGACATCCGGCGCACGGCGCCGATCCTGCTGCCATCTCTTCGCTATGGAAGCTGGAGGGAAGTTTCCACCATTCTCAAGCCGAGCGGCCATTTCGTTCTCTTCTCGCTATCCGGTTTTCTCACCTGGCAGGGGCCTATCCTGCTCACTCAAAGAGTCCTCGGCCCCGGCGCTGTGGCCACCTTTCAACTGGTGCGCATGGTCTTCCAGTTTTCGCGCCAGATTCTCTCCATTGCCAGCTTTTCCCTCGGCCAGGATATTACGATGCTGGTTGGAAAAAGAGACTGGCCGGGACTGCGGCGCCTTTACGATCTCTCAGAGCGCGTTGTCATCTTTCTCATCCCGGTTGTCAGCATTGGCTGCCTGCTGATATGCCCGTTCCTCTTCACAATATGGCTGCATAAACGCGATATCTACAATCCAATTCTCTGCCTGTTGATGGCCGTTATCTCGGGTGTCCTTGCCATTAAAGAGCACAAAACCCAGTTTCAGCAGTCGAGTAACAAACATGAGGAACTGTCTCTGTTTGCCATCGCCGGTTACTCCGTCATGCTGATAATCTCGTTTTTCGCCATGAAGTCCTTCGGCTTGCAAGGTTTCCTCTATGCATGGCTCACGTGGGAGATCATTCAGACGGCTTATATCGTGCACCTGAATTTGAAGCTGTTTCCTGCCGAGATGCATATCTCCATCGGCCCGGTCTTGCGCTTGTTTGCGTTCATGACAGTTGCTTTTGGCCTGGCCGTATGGCCAACCTTTGCCAACACTCATTGGCCGATTTGGCTCGATGTAGTGGTTGCCGCAGGGTTCACTCTGGTGCTCTCAGCAGCAGGTTATTTCTTCTTCGGCGTGGCTGAGGTTCGTGAACTCGTGCAGGCCAAGCTCTCCCGCAGGCTTGCGCCCACAGCGTAACCCTCTAGATCATTTTCAAGAATAGTGTAGACTGATGGTCGGCGAATCTCCGGCGACGCAAAAGCTATGGCGCGAGCCTTCGATGATGATTTGCGGCGAAAGTTTCTGGCCGCGTATGACCGTGGCACAGACGGTCTGAAGACGGTTGCGCTCTATTTTGGAGTCAGCCATGGATGGGCGCGCAAGGTGGCCGGCCAGCGGCGACGGACCGGACAAGCGGAGCGCGTC
>NZ_JBEKYX010000032.1:0-41171 GCF_049510455.1 Occallatibacter sp.
GGGGCTAAAGCCCAAAGACTTTATCAGCCGGATTTTCGGCACGACTCAAGTCGTGCCCTGTTACAAAACAATTCAAACTGAGCCTGTATCTCCGAACTTTATACCTTCGGGAGAGATGCTCTAGCTGCCGTTGGCCCTGGCCAGGAAGAGTTCCTTTGCCGCAGCATAAATTCGTTCTACAGAGGACCGCCGGTAATCCCATTTCGGATCTGCATTCGGCCGATACACAGCCATTGTTGCGTTTGCCTCGTACAGCAGCACCTCTCCGCGCCGGCTCAGGCCAAAGTCAATGCCACCGTAATCCAGTCCCAGTCTTTCCTCGATCCGCTGAAGGGTATGGATGACCGCCGGTCCCAGCACGCCGGCCATGTCATTCAGAAAACATGCTTCCTCAGAGCGGTGCTCCGGATGGTCTTCCATATCGGCAGAGAAGTAATGAATTTTCCACTGCTTTGAAATTGCCAGATGCACCGGGTAAAGCTTTCCTCCGATGAACAGCATGCGGTACTTGCGCATGTTGCCGTCCGCGCCTTCGCCATTCAAGTACTGAATCACGATGAGTTCATTGCCCGGCAAATCATCCACGGATGCGCTCAACTCCTCGGGCCGGACGATGCGGATGAAGTGCTCTCCCATGTGAAAGCCCGGCGAACGCACCAGGAGCGGAAATTCGAAACCATTCTCATGCAACCTATCCGCAGCCGTTGCGGCCATCAGGCTTTCACGCGAAAACACAGCACTGCGCGGCGCAACCACACCGGGAATGTCTTGCAGCCGCTGTGCGTTGTCGCAGCGGCCGGTCGCCAGCACCCGATCCGGCGGATTCACCACCGGAGCCGGAGAACGCGCAAGAACCTGCTCGGCCACGGCCAGAGCCTCCGCGCGAATATCGGCGTCGCCGACACCATTCACAATCAGGCGATGATGCGGCAGAACCGTTTCCTCGTTGTAAAGCTCTACCAGGAGAACGTACGTCTGAAAGACCCGATCATTCAGATACCTCTGCACCAGCACATTGCCCGCGTTCATGGAAAGCAGCAGCAGCACAGGCACCGGCTCACCGCTGCCACGATACGGCAAAGTGACAACCGCCGGCCATTCCACGGCCCTGCCAAGATGCGCAGCCGCGCGGTGCCTGTCGCCGAGTGCGGAATAGGTGCGGTATAGCCCGGCATGTGCCGATTTGGATTTTGGATCACTCTCAAGCGCTTGCTCGTAGAACTCCGCAGCTTCTTCATTTTTGCCCTCGGCAAGCAGCAGTGAACCGGGAGCGCCGATGTCCGGCAGGCGGGCCGATTGCTGCGCCAGGGCAATCAGGTCCGTACTTGCTTGCGTCGTGGCAGAATGCGTCTTAGTCATACACGATCCAGTCATGCACAATCCAGTCATGCGCAATCCTCCAGCATGCGCGCGCACAAGCAGCGGCCTATGCGCAGCGTTTCGTTTACCAGCATCTCGATTTCTCTATAGTCAGTGCGGTGGTTGACGATTGCCGCGCGGATTGCCACGCGGCCATCCAGTGTTGTCGTCGAAGGCGCGACCGCGCCGGACTCCTGCAACTGAATCACCAGCTCGCGATTGAGCCGATTCTGCTGGTCGATCCGGCCTGCCACGCGATAACAAAAACAAACAATGTTCAATTCCACGGGAGCCATCAACTCAAGCTCCCGCATGGCCTCAATGCGGCTCGCGAGAATCCGTGCCAGCTCGCAGGCGCGCGCAATTGCCGCTCCCATTGCAGCTGCACCATGCACCTTAAAGGTGAACCATGTCTTTAGCGCGCGAAAGCCCCGCGAGAGATCGGGCCCGAAATCGCATGGCCACGGCGAACCTGCTGCCAGCCCGCGCGTCTCTCGCGCAAGGTATGCGGCAGGCGATGCGAAAGCCTGCCGATGCAGCTCCCCATCTCGCACCAGAATGAATCCCGCATCGTAGGGAACCTGTCCCCATTTGTGAAAGTCAAATGCCAGCGAATCCGCGCGCTCAATGCCGCGCAGCCGCGGAGCAAGCTCGGGAGCCAGCATGGCCAGCGCGCCGTATGCGCCATCCACATGGAACCAGAGTTGTTCATGCCGGCATAGATTCGCAATTCCATCCAGGTCATCCACGGCGCCTGTATCCACTGTGCCGGCTGTTCCCACCACAAGAAATGGCTTGTCCCCCGCGGCACGATCCTCGGCAATGGCTTCAGCAAGCGCACGCAGATTCATGCGGCCGCTGTCGCAAGGGATCAAGCGCAATTGGTCACTGCCGAGGCCGGCAAAATCCAGAGCGCGTCCAATGCAGCCGTGAACCTGATGTGAAGCATAGGCCTTCAGCTTGAAAGAAGAATCGCTCACACCGGTGCGCCGTACTGCGCTCCCCAATGCAGCATCGCGCGATACAAGCACTGCAATCAGGTTGGCCATGGATGTGCCGGTAACAAAGAGGCCGCTTGCACTCGCCGGAAATCCGAACAGCTCACACATCCAGCGCGTAATCTGCCGCTCCACTTCGACAGGAATCTGATTTCGTCCGCCGGTGTTGGCGTTCATTCCGGCAGCCAGCATCTCCGCAAGCATGCCCACGGGTGTGCCGCCGCCGTGAACCCACCCCATAAAGCCTGGATGCGCGTTGCCCACCGTATAAGGAAGAATGTGCGAGAGAAATTCCTCATGCACGCCGGCCAGATCTGACGGCTCGAATGGAAGCCTACTGTGGAATTGCGCCCGTGTTTCCTGAGACGCCGGCTGCCACACCGGCCGCTCACGAATCTTCTCAAGATAATCCAGCATGTCGTCCAGCATGGTGTGCGCCTGACGGCGAAAGCCATGCCAATCATCTGGATCAAGTGAGGCGGAAGAGTGCGAATCTGCCGAGCCGCTTGTCAACGGATGAGACGAAGGAGCGATTGCCGCCGGAATTTCAAGGATCGACTGCATCTGTGCGCATTCCCCGTGGTGTCTCTGTTGCCAGGCTAGGCACAGATTAACCGCGGGCCTCTGCAGCTCTTGAGAGTCTTATGTCGATTTTTCCGCATGTCGCGCCGATATGGAACCAGCTACAAAGTATTTCCCAAAGTTATTTTATTTTGATTCTGGGCAGCTTGTTCATAAGTGGACGTTTCTGTTCGCTACCGAACGCCCGGTTCGGCAGTGAAGGGATAGCGAGATTGATTTGATTCGCCTTAGTTTGTACCGAGGCCGGCATACAAAATGCCATGAAGTATTGCGAGCAGGGGCAATCGCACTATTCTATTTTCAACTAATTTCAGCTTTTAGGCTTGTTGGATATGGGGCGAAGCGGTTTAAGAGACAAAACTGCGGAAGGAGATGGAAGGAACGCCGCAAGTTGTTGATTATTTGGTGGAGCTGAGCGGGATCGAACCGCTGGCCTCCTCGTTGCGAACGAGGCGCTCTCCCAGCTGAGCTACAGCCCCACAAACTCTTTTGATTTTAACAGCGATGCTGCGGTAAGGCAAAGACGCCGGGCTAGAAATAGTACGGCGTCTTTGCTGTCCAGGGTGAGTCTGGGAAGTTCTTGTGGAGGAGCTGGAATGCGGCTTTGCTGATTTGGCGTAGGCGAGAACTTGCCGACCGAGGAGTTCGGGTGCGTCAGGGAGAGATTTTAGGCGAGCGTACTCGTCTGCGGCTTGTTGTTGCTCGGAGGCAGTGAAGAGGGCTGTAGGTGCAGGCAAGACAGGCTTCGGGTGTGACTCGCCATAAGACTGCTGCGGGGCACCGATTTGACACCACCAGTTATAACGATACTGATCGAACTGGTTATAGCTGGCAACGCGGGCGATGCCGGGGTCGAGGATAGGCTGAATGCCATCATTGCGGAGAATGGCGACGATGGCTGGGAAGCCGGAGGTTGTTTGTGCAGTGACGCTGAGAGCTTTGGGCAGAAACGGGACGAGAGCGGCTGCGGATTTTGGATCGTCTAGGATGACGGCGCGGGTCCAGGCGATGATGGTGATGTTCTGGCGGAGGTTTGCGGGCAGGACAGGCGATTTTGCGGCTTCGATGAGACGCGAGAGCGGGGTTTTCTCGTTGAGGATGGTGGCGACGTCGTCATCGAAGGTGAGGGGATGGTCGAGTTCGGGGCAGGGTGCGGTTGTTTCAGCGTAGAGCGCGATTCCGGCACGGTTTTGACAGCCTGCACGCAGGTCAACTGCAGCTTGTGAGCCGGTTTCAAGCGCGGTGCGCGGGGCATAGGTGAGGAATTCGTTGAAGTCGCGGGCGGCTGAGAGGCGTTCGGCGAGGAGCGCGTTGCGCCATGAGTTTGGCTTGCTGGATTTGGTTGCGGCGATGGCGGGATCAAGGAGTGCACGGGCTTCATCAAGGTGGTTGAGTTCGAGGAGCAGGCGGACGCGATGGTAGAAGACGGTTTGATATGCGGGTGAGGTTGTGGGTACGGCTGCCGCGGCGGTGAGGAGCTCGGGGATGGCAGTGGAATCGGATTTGACGTTGGCTTTGGCGATGGAGACGACTAGCCATGGGAGCGCATGGGAGTGCTGCCAGAGGGCATAGACATCTTGCGGCTTGGCTGTGCCACGCCAGGCTGCGATCCAGGTGAGCAGTGGTGGCTGAGTTTTGAAAGAGGATGACACATTATTCGAGAGTATCCAGCTCAGGTCTTCAAGATTTTGCTTGAAGTGAGGATCGGGCGTGGGGCCGGTGAGTGCGGCGCAAATTTCTGTAGTGCGTTTCTCTGGTTCGGTACGGATGCGAATGAAGTTAAGCTCGGCTTCGAGATCAAAGCGTGAGGGCTGAGGATTGGGGCTGGCGAGCTCGCGCTCAAGAATTTGTTGCGCTTGTTGCATTGTGGCGGTATTGAAGCCTGCACGGTCCTCGCTGAAGGCATTTGCTCCTTTATCTTCTGCAAAAGCTTTGCGGACGGTGGCGCGCGCGGCGAGATAGTTGCCCCATTCCTGCCACGGAGAATCCTTATCGGCGGCAATTGCGGTGAATTGCTGCGCAGCCTCTTCGAATTTTTGCGCGTAGAAATTGGCGGCGGCGATCTGATAGGCGCGGTCTGCGTGGAGAAGAGTTGGCGCGTTAGCCGGCGCAGGGACGGGCATGGATGCGTCCTTGCCGTTGCAGTTGGAGAATACGGCATCCTGCGCGTGAATCCAGTCCCGGAATGTTGGGCTGGATTTGCCCCAAGTGGCGGCACGCTTGCGGATGGTGAGTGTAGCTGTCTGGAAGGCGTGATCTGAGCAGTTTAGGAAGTTTGACTGGTAATGAAAATTTCCGCTGGATATATCGACTGCAATGTTCTGATCGGGAGCGGGGATTGATGGCAGGTATTGTGCACGTGCTTTTTGCCAGAGTTTGGGAGGGGTTGATTCTTCAGCGGCTTTTTGGGCAGCTTCGTATGCTTTCCATTGTTCGGGCGTCATGCGGTCGAAGTCAGGCTCGTGTGGCTCGACTGCCTTTTGTTCTGCCGCGTTGAGCGAGCCGCCATTGAGGTAGCGGAAGCCGACTGCGTACTCGTTGGAATCGAAGCCGGGTTGGATAATACCGAGCTTGCCTTTGGCGAAAGCCGCTAGGTCATCGGGTTGATGAGGCCGAACGAAGACTTCGTCATAGAAGAAGGGACCGCAGGCTTCTACTTGGCCGGTGGGTGAGAGCAGAGCGGCGAGGGTGAAGGTGGCAATGGCTAAAGTGCGGCGGTGGTTGAAGGCGGGATTCACGGGAGTCTCCGGATGAGGTCGGTGGGCGAATCTTCTTGCCAGCCGTTATCGGGAAAGATGTAGAGGCGTTTGCCGGCGAGATTATCGGGCCAGGGTTCGGTGGTGGAAAGGCCGGCGGAGCCTAAGCAGAGTGGTTCGCGGATGGCGTAGGTTTCGAGATCGCCGGGATGGCGGCCTGGTTCCATGCGGAAGAGCATGGGTACGGCTTCATCGGGTTTGGCTTCGGGGGGCAACGTGCGGAGCCAGTCGTCTGCCGCACACCATGAGGCCAGCGCGGTGATGGAGAGCGGAAGTTTTGCCGGGAGTTGGCGGCGGAGGTCTGTTAGCAGGGCGCTGTAGAAGGCGCGCTGGGAGCGGGTGGCGTCGAAGTCGATCTGCAGGGCGGAGATGCCGGGTTCAGCAGCAACATCGAGGAGTTGGTGGACAACTTCGGCGCGGTTTGCATCACTGAGATCGACATAAGGCAGAGTTTCTATGCGGACGACTGGGATGCGTGAGATTGTGGCAGGAATGATAAGTGTGTCGCGTCTAGGCTGGTTCGTGACGATTAAGCCGATGGTGATGGTGCGATCGAGGTAAGCGACGGCGAAGCGATGGGTGTCGAGAGTGTGGAGATCTTCATAGCGCTCCCAGGCCCAGAGGGTGACACGGGGAAGAGCTGAGAGGCGGGATTGGAAGTGCGGCAGCGCGTCTGAACGCACGCAGAAGGCGCAGAGGAAGACGACTGCGGCTAAGGCGAGATCGTAGGCGATGGATGCGCGGCGCGGCACGGAAGTGGCAATACAACAATGAGGCAAGTGATGAAGGAAATCAAGAGGCAGATGTGAAATGAAGCGGCGTTATGTTCTGGCCCATTACGTTCTGGCGAGGATGCCGTCGGTCCACAGCGTTGCCATGTTCAGGGTGTGCTCTAAAACGTGGGGCTTGAATCCGAGTGAGGCTGCGAGCGCGTCGCAGCGCGCGAAGTCTCCGTGCTCGTGGCTTTCAAGCCAGGTGAGCGGAGATCGATCGGTGTTTTGTTGGCCGAGAAGAGCGGCTTGAATTGGCGCGGGCAGAGAAAGAGGGGCAAGCGCTTCCCGAATGGGGATCTGGAGCATTGCATCGAGCAGACTGAAGAGGCCAAGCAGATACTGCTGTGATGGTTCGAGATGGCAGAGCAGAGCTGCGGTCTCACAGAAACGCGCACGCAAAAGAGCCATACGCAGGATTTCAGGGGAGGGCCCGGTGTTGAGTTCAACGGTAACTGCCAGGGTCGCCATGCGCCGAAACAGCTCTTCGCCCATTACAAGCAAGGCAGTGGTGATCGAAGTAACTTCCTGCCTGAGACCACAGGCCGCTGAGTTGACGTACTGAAACATCCTGTAGGCGAGGGCTGGCTCCGACTTGATGATTTCACCCAGCGCCTGGACGTCCAATGGATCCTGCTGGAGCAGCCGCACGAGCTCAAGATGCACCAGATGGTTGGAAGGCACGGCATTCTTCCTTATGAGCGCGGGCTTGCAGAAGTAATAACCCTGGAAGAGTGTGAAGCCCTCCTGTGCGGCTTCTTCAAACTCCGCGCGGGTCTCGACTTTTTCCGCCAGGTACTCGCCGTGGAAATGGGTCAGGGCTGAGATCAGAGTTTGCCTGTCGGCGGCGGGCGTGCTGCGAAAGTCCATCTTGATGAAGTCGGCGATTTCGATGAGTGGATCGATGGAGGGGCTGTAGATGAAGTCGTCCAGTGCGATTTTGTAGCCTTTTTGCTGTAGCCGGATGCAGGATTGCACGATGTCTTCGGTTACTTCGACGTCTTCGAGCACTTCGAGAACGGTGGACGAGGCGGGCAGCAAGAGAATGTATTCGCTGGAAAGCGTGGCCGCTGTGCAGTTGATGAATGCGGGCAGGCCTGCGGTCAATTTTTCCAGGCCATAGATCATGGCGTTATCGATCATGGTCTGGCTCGCGGCGTCTCCTGAACCATCGAATGCAGAGACGGCTGCGCTTCTGAAGAGAAGCTCGTAGGCCACGACGCGTCCTTGCCCGTCAAGGATGGGCTGACGCGCCAGATAACGCATGGCGGGGGATGGCGACGCAGCGCGGCCTTCAAGGCCGGGAACCGGGATGCTGTGACGAGATGGCTCCATGTCCTCCTATATCGGAGATTCAGAGAGCTACTTAAGCGTTTCAGGGGCCTGAGCTAATTCAGATCACTGGAACGCTTAATTGCCAGGATGGCGGCCTGAGCCAGGCATCTCAGCGCACGTAGGTGAAGGTTCCGCAGAGGCTGGTGGAGTGCGAGATGGCGTCGAAGGTGAAGACGGGAACGGCATCGCCGGAAAAGAAGGCCACTTGAAGAGTCCTGCCGGTGGTGTAGGTGACCATGTAGTGCGTGTCATCCGATCCGCAGAGTGTGTTTTTGTGCTCGAACTTTTGCGCGGCGGGAATGTCAAGCCGGTAGACGGTGGCTAGTACGGCGGCGCTTGCGTCGGCGTCGAAGACTGCGCTGACTTCTTCTGGCTTGAGGCTGCGGATGGGAGCAATTATGTATGGTTTGAATCCAATTATGAGCTTTGTTTCGGAGATGGTGATGTCGCTGGTGACGCCGGTGGCTGTGTTGCTGGCGGCGCGCCAGTAGCCGCGTTCGGGTTGCTGTGCTGTGGCGCAGAGTGACAATGTGAGTGCGAGAGTTGCGATTGCTGCTTTGAAGATCTTCCGCATGGCTGCTCCCGTTGGATACTTGCAACGAAGGCCGGAGCTGGGCTCCGGCCTTTGCCTCATGGTGAAGTGACTAGACCACCTAGACCCACCTAGAGCTTATTTAGAGCTGGTTCATGTTCTGGAGGAACTCTGCATTGTTGCGGACCTTCTCCAGACGGCTGATGAGGAGTTCCATGGCTTCGACTGGCGAGAGCGGGTTGAGGACCTTACGGAGGACCCAGATGCGCTGCAGGTCTTCCTTGGGGATGAGGAGCTCTTCCTTACGGGTGCCGCTGCGCTGGATGTCGATAGCCGGGAAGACGCGCTTGTCGACGAGCTTGCGGTCGAGGATGATTTCCATGTTGCCGGTGCCCTTGAACTCTTCAAAGATGACTTCGTCCATGCGGGAGCCGGTATCGACGAGAGCGGTGGCGATGATGGTGAGCGAGCCGCCTTCTTCAATGTTGCGGGCTGCGCCGAAGAAGCGCTTGGGGCGCTGGAGGGCGTTGGAATCGACGCCGCCAGAGAGCACCTTGCCCGAGGGAGGAACGATGGTGTTGTAGGCGCGGGCGAGGCGGGTGATGGAGTCGAGGAGGATGACGACGTCGCGCTTGTGCTCGACGAGGCGCTTGGCCTTCTCGATGACCATTTCCGCGACCTGGACGTGGCGCGCGGCGGGCTCATCGAAGGTGGAGCTGATGACTTCGCCCTTGACGCTGCGCTGCATGTCGGTGACTTCTTCCGGGCGCTCATCGATGAGCAGAACGATGAGGACGACCTCGGGATGGTTCGCCGTGATGGAGTTGGCAATGGACTGCAGGAGCATCGTTTTGCCGGTACGCGGCGGAGCAACGATGAGTCCGCGCTGGCCTTTGCCTACGGGCGTGAGCAGATCCATGACGCGGCCGCTGGTGGCGGCGCGCTCGGTCTCCATCTTGATGCGCTCCTGCGGATAGAGCGGCGTCAGGTTGTCGAAGAGGATCTTGTTGCGGGTTTCCTCGGGCGACTCGAAGTTGATGGCTTCGATTTTGACGAGGGCGAAATATTTCTCGCCTTCATGGGGCGGGCGAACGTTGCCGCTGATGGAGTCGCCGGTTTTGAGATCGAATTTGCGAATCTGCGACGGGGAGACGTAGATGTCATCCGGGCCGGGAAGGTAGTTGTAGTCCGGTGAGCGGAGGAAGCCGTAACCGTCGGGGAGGATTTCGAGAACACCATCGGCAAAGATGTGGCCCTCTTTTTCGCTCTGGGCCTGAAGGATCTTGAAGATCAGATCCTGCTTGCGAAGGCCGCTGGCGCCGGGAACTTCGAGAGTACGCGCGATGCGGCTCAGTTCGGTGATGTTTTTTTCTTTGAGTTCAGAGATGGTCATGTTCACCTGCAAAAGGGAGGGATGGATTGGAGAAGGAGATTGAGATGGGAAATTGTGCTCCGAGAAATTAGGCGGGACTTACGATATTTTCAGCCAATCCGTGCTCTCTCTGCTGTCTTTCAAGATTGCTGCTTCCTGGAGGAGTGCCCCATCGCGTAAATCGCTCGCTGGAGGGCTTTGGTCGCATCGACTTGAGTTTGCGCCTTCGAGATACAGTGTTTCTGAAAATGCTTGATGCTAAATGCTGTATAAATCGGTCGCGCCAGAATGCCGTTGGCTGAGCGATTTGGTTAAGGGCTTGAACTGGTTAAGGGCTGGGGCGGCTTTTTGCTCAAAAAGCTGCCGCCCACAAGCCATTGCGGGGTGAGGGTGTTACGTTTACGCAGCGCGGCGCTGCTGTACCGGCGATGCTTTGACGGGTAGAGCAGGGGAGATGGCGGCGGGATTCGATCCATGAAAGCGGTACAGGACTTCGTTCGTCGTGTCCTGCAGGCGAGTCGTTGGCTTATGCAGCTTGCGGGTCGCCTTGCTCGCCAACTGACAGAGCTGATAGCGGTTGGACACATGAGAGAGTGCCCCAAAAACTAAATCAGAACGCATTTTGAAATTCTCCTTCTCATTTCTGCCCGGCCGGAACATTGATTGCGCCGTCAGTGCAGCCGGCAGCCTGTTTATCTGGCCGCCTTTATTCCATTCCAAGGGTTTAGACGCACGTCCTTGGCCCAGAGTTCAAAGTATTTGATGCGATTCCGCACAATGTGGAACCATATTTATGCATCATTCACAAAATTGGCTTGATCGGAAGTCCTGTTGGCTTGCCGGACAGACCACGGAGATTGGGAATCACGCACACACCACGACAACGCCCGAGCCGAAGCTTCTCAACTCATAAGATGCGGGAAAGAGCAGAAGTACGCGCCAACTTGGCTATACATTCTCCACTTGGGGATAGCACTTTTGACTTTATACCCGCTCATGTTTCAGGTCAATAGTTTTTTCGCGTGAAAGCGCTCCTCGGCCAAAGCGGTTCGGGTTCATGTATATAGTTGGTTTTTATGAAGTTATAGTCGCTTTGGCCGAAGTTTTGGAATTCTGGTCGAGTGGAATATCAATCCTGATCCCAGGGGCGGCCATCGGGGTCAGTCATCACGGATTGCAGCTCCGATTGGCTGACCGGAGCGAGAACGCGGCCGGTACGTCTGGTTTTGCCGCGGGCTGCTGCGACATCGAGCTTGAAGATGCTGGCGACGAGCAAGAGAACCAACGGGAAGACACAGAGGAATGTCTGGAGATTGCTGGGGTGAATTGTGGGGGTCATGAGGAATGTCCTGGAGATTTCTGCTTATATTTTTGATGCCGGGTTCCCTTTCGGGAGTTGTTCCGGCTTGGGAAGCAGAACCTACTTTTCTTTTCGTCGGGAATGTAAAAGGCATGAAGAGAATTGCGGAAGCAGCGAGGCGGGTTGCGCACGAAAGTAATGGCGCGGAGCGGAATGGGGACAACGGGAGTGGCCGGGCGTGTCTGACGAATACTCTTCGCGTGGATTCCACCGCAAAAGAGCATCCCGCAGGGGCTAAAGCCCAGATCATTTTTGAAATCTTTTCGGCACGACTAAAGTCGTGCCCTGTTACAAAACAGGCGAGGTCGATTTGTCAGGTATTGCCTGTTTCCGCCAGATGCTAAGACCAGTAGCTGCGATCGAGAGTGCGGTACTGGATGGCTTCCGCGAGGTGCGAGACGGCGAGATTTCCGGCGCCTTCGAGGTCGGCGATAGTGCGGGCGACCTTGAGGATGCGGTCGTGAGCGCGGGCGGTAAGACCCTGCTGCTGCATGGCGCGCTCGAGGAGTCGCTCGGCGTCGGGCGGGAGCTCGCAGTAGGCGCGAATCTGGCGGGTGGTCATCTGCGCATTGGAGTAGATTTTTTCGCCGTGCTGGCTGAATCGGGCGCGCTGGCGCTCGCGCGCGGCAAGGACGCGGTTGCGGATTTCGGCTGAGCCTTCGGCGGCGGCTCCGCCGCGCAGCTCCTTATATTGAACGGCCGGAACCTCTATATGGATATCGATGCGGTCAAGCAGCGGGCCAGAGACCTTGGCGACATAGCGCTGGATCATGGGCGGCGTACACATGCACTCACGGGATTTGTCATTGAAATAGCCGCAGGGGCAGGGGTTCATGGCGGCGGCGAGCATGAAGCGGGCAGGGAAGCTGAGCGACATGCTGGCGCGGGCGATGGTGACGGTGTGGTCTTCAAGCGGCTGGCGCATGACTTCAAGGACGTTGCGGGGGAACTCTGGAAGCTCGTCGAGGAAGAGCAGCCCGTTGTGCGCGAGGGAGACTTCGCCGGGGCGCGGGACGGCTCCGCCGCCGATGAGGCCGGCGTCGGAGATGGTGTGGTGCGGCGAGCGGAATGGGCGCTGGGTGACGAGACCTGCGGCGGCATCCAGCACACCGGCGACGGAGTGAATTTTGGTGGTTTCGAGAGCCTCGTCGAAGCTGAGCGGCGCGAGGATGGACGGGAGCCGCTTGGCGAGCATGGTTTTGCCGGAGCCGGGCGGGCCGATCATGAGAATGTTGTGGCTGCCGGCGGCAGAGACTTCGAGGGCGCGCTTGGCGGTCTGCTGTCCGCGGACATCTTTGAAATCCACGTTGAAGTGCTGCAGTTCGCTGAGCAGTTTTTCTGTGGAGGAGCTGAGGGCAAGGCGCTGAGGCGCACCGTTTTCGGAGCAGTTGAGAAGATCGACGACATCGAGGAGCGAAGTGACGCCGTAGACGCGAACGCCTTCGACGACTGCGGCTTCCGCGGCGTTGGATGCGGGAAGGATGAGGTGAGGGATGCCTTTCTCGCGGGCCATGATGGCCATGGGCAGTACGCCGGGAACGGAGCGGACACCGCCGTCAAGCCCGAGCTCGCCGACCAGCAGATAGCCATTGAGATTGTCGATGCGCAGAGCGCCGTATGCGCCGAGGATGCCAATGGCAATGGGGAGGTCGAAGCCGGAGCCTTCTTTTCGGATGTCAGCGGGCGCCAGATTGATGGTGATGTGGGTGGGCGGGATCAGGTAGCCGGAGTTCTTGATGGCGGAGCGGACACGATTGCGGCTTTCGCGAACGGCGGCATCGGGAAGGCCGACGGTGTGGAAGTGATCCTGCTCGGAGACTGTGCCGCTGTAATCGACTTCGACGTCGATCAGGTTGGCATCAATCCCGTAAACGGCTGCGCTGAAGGATTTGAAGAGCATGATGGGGGATTTGAGGCGAGTGTATCACTTGTGTGGGATAGATCGTACGGCGAATTTATCTGAAAATTGAGATTGAGCGATGGCGCATTCCCCTCGGACAGATGTGGAGCACAGGGAAATGCACGGTGCGTCCGGCGTACACCTGATGCAAATCGCGTGGGCCGAAGTAGATCAATCAAGGTGTTCTATGGCAATGGAAGCTAATCCGACGTTAACCGCGCGGGCAGTTCCTTTCGACTATACGCATGCGATGGAGTACCTGATCGACGTGGTTCAGGATCTCTCGCTGGCACGCGACCTGGGTCACGTGATGCGGATTGTGCGTCATGCCGCGCGCATGCTGACCGGCGCGGATGGAGCGTCCTTTATTCTGCGCGACGGCGACCAGAGCTTTTATGCGGATGAAGAGGCGATAGGGCCGCTGTGGAAGGGATTGCGCCTTCCTATGCGGGTATGCATCAGCGGGTGGGTGATGACCAACCGCACGCCTGTGGTGATTGACGATATCTTTGCCGATTCGCGTATTCAGTTGGATGCTTACAGGCCCACATTTGTCCGGAGCCTGGCGATGGTTCCGATTCGCACGGCTGATCCTGTGGGCGCAATCGGCAACTATTGGAGTTATACCTATACGCCAACGCTGGAGCAGGTGCGGATTCTGCAGGCGCTGGCGGATATGACGGCAGTGGCTCTTGAAAATGTTCAGCTTTATGGCAGCCTGGAACGGCGTGTGCGCGAGAGAACCGCCGCGCTGGTGGCGGAGAACGAGCGAGTCCACATGCTCTCGCTTACGGATGATCTGACAGGTTTGTTTAACCGGCGCGGCTTTATGGTGCTGGCGGCACGGCAGCTTCGCGTGGCGCGGCGCGCGCTTGGCAATGCATGGATTCTGATGGCGGATATGGATGGTTTGAAACCCGTGAACGACAGCTTTGGGCACGACGCGGGCGACAAGCTTTTGTGCGCAGCCGCCAGGGTGCTGCGGGCCTCGTCGCGCGACCTGGATATTGTGGCGCGCATCGGCGGCGACGAGTTCGCGATCTTTGGAGCGGGCGAGCAATCGCCCGTTGGCCTGGTGGAGCGCGTGCAGGGAGCGATTGAACTGCATAATATGCGCGAAGAAAAGGGATTGAAGCTCTCGATAAGCATGGGACTGGAATACTGCGAGCCCACGCACGAGACCTCGCTTGAATCCATGCTGACGCGCGCCGACAAGGCGATGTACGCGATCAAGGGCGCACGCTCCGGCCGCGAGATGCGAGGCACCTGGTCTTAAAGCTACAATTTCTTTTGTGACGACAAGTCTTTTCGATCTTTACAAGGTGGGCGTCGGTCCTTCCAGTTCGCATACGATGGGGCCGATGCGCGCGTCTTTCCGATTTGTGCGCGGGCTGGCGGAGCGAGGGTTGCTGGAGCGGGTTCGGCGTGTGCGGGCAGATCTCTATGGATCGCTGGCGCTGACGGGAGTGGGCCATGCGACGGACCGCGCGGTACTGCTGGGGCTTGCGGGCAGCGAGCCGGCAACGATTGATCCGAATGCGATGGATGCGACGGTTGCGGCGATACGCGCGAGCAGGCGGATTGTGCTCGATGGCGTTCATGCGATTGAGTTCGACGAAATTAACGACCTTGTTTTTCACAGGGACACGATGTTTCCGCCTGGCGCACAGATGCAGCATCCGAATGGGCTGCGGTTGACGGCTCTCAATGCGGAAGGCGCGGCGGTGGAGGAGCGGACGTATTTCTCTGTCGGCGGCGGGTTCATTGTGGAGGATGGGGCTGCAGAGGCGCAGGGTCGCGCTGCAGGTAAACAAAAATATCCGTTTCGTAGTGCTGCTGAACTTTTAGAGATCGCAGCAGCGAACAAGTTGGCAATTCATGAGCTGATGATGGCGAATGAATGTGCTTCGTCGAGTGAGGCTGAGGTTCGCGCGGGCATTGAGCGCATCTGGCAGGCGATGAAGTCTTGCATGGATCGCGGCATGGCGACGGAAGGCATTTTGCCTGGGGGATTGAATGTGAATCGCCGGGCATGCAGGTTGGCGAAACGGCTGCACGATCGCGAGATCGACGGCAAGGCGGGCGATCCGCTGGCTCCGCTGGACTGGGTAAAGGTATTTGCGATGGCCGTGAATGAAGAGAATGCGGCCGGCGGGCGCGTGGTGACAGCGCCGACGAATGGCGCGGCGGGGTTGGTGCCCGCGGTGGCTCGCTACTATGAGCAATTTGTGGAAGGCGCCGACAGCGAAGGCATTCTGCGCTACTTTCTTACCTCTGCCGCAATTGGGATTCTCTATAAGGAGAATGCCTCGATCAGCGGCGCGGAGGTGGGATGCCAGGGCGAGGTGGGTGTTGCCTGCTCTATGGCTGCGGGCGGACTGGTTGCAGCGTTAGGCGGAACGAATGGGCAGGTTGAGCATGCCGCGGAGATTGGAATGGAGCACAACCTGGGCATGACATGCGACCCGATTGGCGGACTGGTGCAGATACCGTGCATCGAGCGCAATGCGATGGGCGCGGTGAAAGCGGTGCATGCATCGCGGCTGGCGATGGATGAGGATGAAGGGCACAAGGTATCGCTCGACCAGGTGATTCGCACGATGTACCTGACCGGGATGGATATGCAATCGCGTTACAAGGAGACAAGTCTCGCGGGGCTTGCGCTGAATGTGATTGAGTGCTGAGGCGCGCCGAGTTTGCGCCGACGGGTGAGCTGATTGATAGCAAGAAGCCGGACTGTTATTCATCGGCGCAAGCAAAAGATGTGTTCAATCAAAATCGACAACGCGCCCCTAATGAAAAAATTGTTGCCACTTTTTCCACTCTCAGTGTGTTTTTTTCTTGACACTTGTTTTGAGTAAATCTATACATTCCTCATCTGCAATTCACATTGCAGGCTCGATGCAACTCATCGAAAAGGGAGAATAGGCAAATGGCAACGAAGAAGGCAGCCAAGAAGGCACCTGCAAAGAAGGCGGCAAAGAAGGCCGCGAAGAAGAAGTAATCGGTACCAAACAACAACAAGGCAACGTTGAAGGGGACGCTTAAAGCGTCCCCTTCAACGTTTTGCGCGAGATGTGGAAGAGAGCATACGGGCCGCTAGAATCAATATGTTTGAAGGGATACCGAGATGACGCGCCGCCGCTGGATTGCCGAGCATTGGGATGAAGCCACAGCCACTTTGACTGGAGCGCAGGCTGAGCACCTGGCGCGCGTGCTGCGTGCGCAGCCGGGGATGGAGGCCGATGTGGTTGCCGGTGGGTTTGTGTTTCACGCGGAGATTGCGGCGGTTTCACCTGAGGAGATTCGTTTCAACTTGCTTACGGAGCTTGAGGCTGATCCGGCGCTGCCGATTACGCTGGTGATTTCGATCTTCAAGTTTGACCACATGGAGTGGGGCATTGAGAAGGCGACGGAGTTGGGCGTGACCACGATTGCGCCGGTGATTGCGCGAAGAACAGAGAAGCACCTGGCGCAGGCTGCGGAGAAGCGCGTGGAGCGATGGCGGAGGATTGCGCATGAGGCGGCGAAGCAGTCGCGGCGATCGGATGTGCCGTTGATACTGGAGCCGCAGCCGCTGGCAGAGCGAGTGAAGGCTGCCGGCAATGATGTGATGCGTATTGTGCTGGCGGAGCAGGAGCGCGGTGTGACGCTGCGCTCGGTACTCGAAGAGGCGATGAGTGCGTCTATCAGCGAGATGCCGAAGCTGGAGCTGGCCTTTGGTCCTGAAGGCGGATGGGCTCCGGAGGAAGAAGCGCTGTTTGATGCGAACGGTTGGCGCGCGGCTTCGCTCGGTCCGCGGATACTGCGCGCGGAGACAGCGGCGATTGCGGCGTTGGCTGTGGTGGGATCGTTTC
Organism: Occallatibacter sp.; assembly: GCF_049510455.1. GTDB lineage: Bacteria > Acidobacteriota > Terriglobia > Terriglobales > Acidobacteriaceae > Telmatobacter. Next base: position 16,822 of record NZ_JBEKYX010000032.1, read on the forward strand.
TTGAATAAGCGCCATTAGAGATTAGCGAAGCGTAGAAAGAATCCTGCGAGTACGCCGCCGATGAGTGGGCCGAGGACTGGAATGGGTGCGTAGCTCCAGTTTGAGCCGCCTTTGCCGGGGATGGGCGCGAGTGCGTGAACGAGGCGAGGGCCGAGGTCGCGTGCAGGGTTGATGGCGTAGCCTGTGGTGCCGCCGAGCGAGAGACCTATTCCCCAGACAAGGCTGGCGACGAGCCATTGGCCGACTCCCGCAACGGGGCCGTTGGTAGAGACTCCGCGTGAAGAGATGGCCGCGGCAACGATGATGAGCACCGCGGTGGCGATGATTTCGCTGAGTAGATTGAAGGGCGTTGTTTTGACGGCGGGAGCGGTGCAGAAGATGCCGAGCTTGGCGGACGGGTCGGGCGTGTGACTCCAGAGCGGCCCGTAGTGGAGCGCCATGAGCGCGGAACCGGCGATGGCGCCGAGCATCTGCGCGGACCAGAGCGAGAGAAGCTGAGAGAAGTCTCCTGAACGGACAGCGGATGCGAGCGAGATGGCGGGATTGAGGTGCGCGAAGGCACTGCCGCATGCCTGCGCGACGAGCACACCGCAGAGGACCGCGATGCCCCAGCCGGTGGTGATGACGAGCCAGCCTGAGTCAGCGGCGTACGACTTGCGGAGGGTGACGCCGGCGTTGACGCCGTTGCCGAGCAGAATGAGAACCAGCGTGCCTAGAAATTCGCCGAAACAGACAGAATGCATTTGCGGTTGTCCTCTTTTTGCGTTGAGGAATTGAATTCAGGATCGCAAGGATTCTCTACTGTCAGACGTAGATTCGCCAAGGTCCTTTGCGGACGGAGATGGCGTTTTGCGCATCTTGTGCGATTACGGATGTGATTGCGGTGGTAAGACAGCAGCGTATTTTGGCCAGTTGGTGAGCAACTCATTTACGACGGTGTGGCCGACGGTGTAAGCGGCTTCAAGCGAGAGGAGATAGGCGCTGTAGGTTCCGATGCGCTGCTCGGCGAGACTTTGTGCAGCAGTCATGCGGCGGGGCTGGCGGTCGAAGTTGCTGACGGTGCGGAGGACGAGGATACGCGACCAATCGACGCGGCCCGCGTTGGCGAGGAAATGCAGCGATTGAAGCGTGCCGGTGTCTTCCATAGCGGTGGTGGCGAAGTCTCCTTTGCCGGCGGTGAAATAGCGTGTCCATTCCGTGGCCCATGCGTCAAAGAGCTTGCCGTGCCAGTAAGTGGAGGAGGAGACTTCGTCGCCGAGGGTGACGAAGGGAGGTTTTTGCGCGGCGGCTCCGTCAAAATTTGAGCGGACTTGTTTGAGCTTGTCGGTGTCAGCGAGTGGAGCGTCTTTGGTGAGCGCGAAGGCCCACTCGGCGAGGTTGCTGTTGAGCTCATACATTTGTCCGGGGAGGGCGACGGCGGGTTGTTCATAGGGGCGCGTCTTGCGGAGAGGAATGAAGCCGGTAGACCAGTCAGGTGGAATTTCACGCGCGTCGATCTCATAGGCGAGATCGCCATCGATGACCCAATGCGCCCATGCGGCTGAGCCGAGAGAGACACGATCCGGGCTGCCGCCGGCAATGCCTGCGACGATCCAGTAGGCGTGGGAGAGATCGAAACGTGGATCGAGGCCGAGAGCCATGATGGTTGAGGCTGCAGAGGCGGTTCCCTGGCCGGTGAGGATGGCCATTTCACCGCGGTCATTCATGCGCGCGGCGTGATACGCGGCAGGGAGCGGATAGATATGGTTGAGATGATCGCGTTCTACCCAGTACTGCAGTTCTCCGGGCTGGTCGCCTGTGTCCTCGCCGACTTCAAACATGGTGACGATTACGACTTTGACTGGAATGGGAGCGGGACTTGGCGCGGGACCTGGCGCGAGACCGGGCGCGAGACCGGGCGTGGATTGTGCGATGACCAGGCAACAGGAGGCGAAGAGAGCACCGGCAAAGAGTGCGCGAGTAAAGTGGGGCAAGATTCGGCGAGTCATGGCTGCGATGGTAAATGCGATAGTAGGATGGGTAAAAACAAATACGAGGGATACGAGCGATGAGACGATTCTGGCTGACAGTGGCGACGATGGCAGTTTGTGCGGCAGCAGGAGCGCAGCAGACGGCTACGCATAAGTGGACGATCGTGGTGCATGGGGGCGCTGGTGTGATTCAGCGCGTGGCGCTGGGGCCGGAGGGAGACAAGGCCTATCGCAAGAGCCTGGAAGAGGCGACGATGGCGGGCGCGAAGGTTCTGGATGCCGGCGGCACGGCGCTGGACGCGGTGGAGGCCACGCTGAAGGTGATGGAGGACGATCCGCTTTTCAACGCTGCGCGCGGGGCGGTTTTCAGCGCCGAGGGACACAATGAGCTTGACGCCTCCATCATGGATGGCGCATCGCTCAAGGCTGGAGCCGTGGCTGGCGTGATGCACACGCACTACCCCATCAGCCTGGCGCGGGCGGTGATGGACAAGTCGCCTTACGTGATGATGATCAGCACTGGCGCGGATAACTTTGGCGCCAAGGTGGGTTTGCAGCAGGTGGACAACAGCTTCTTCTTCAGCGAATCGCGTTGGCAGGCACTGGTGAAGCAGTTGAAGCAGGAAGGCAGGCCGGTTCCGCCGCGTCCGGCAGGCGCGCCGCCGGAGCCGGGCAAGACTGTACCTGTGGCGTTTTATTACGACGAGGCTGCTGACCCGCGCAGCCACGGAACGACGGGTGTTGTGGCGCTTGACCGCAGCGGCAATATTGCCGCGGGGACTTCTACTGGCGGAATGCAGGGCAAGATGCCGGGACGCGTGGGCGACTCGCCGATTATCGGGGCGGGTACTTACGCGTCGAATCAGTCCTGCGCGGTTTCAGCGACGGGTTCGGGCGAATACTTTATCCGGCTGGGCGTGGCGCGGGAGATCTGCAACCTGGTGCGGTTCAAGGGAATGAAGATACAGGATGCGGCGGATGAGGTGATTCATCATGAGCTGGAAGCGCTGCATGGTGACGGCGGCGTGATTGCGCTTACGCCGGATGGACAGACTGCGTTCAGCTTTAATACGCCGGGAATGTTTCGCGCGCGGCTGACGGAGGGCGGAAAGATTACGGTGGGGATTTATAACGACGAGCAGTGAGGGCGTGGAATGAGCACTTCAGTTAGTCCAATGCGCGTGCGCTTTGATGAATACAGCATGTGGGTCGATCTGAGTGATGGCCGCGTTCTAGGTGTGCCGCTGGCGTGGTTTCCGCGGCTGGTAAACAGCACTCCGGAGCAGCGAGAGCAGGTGAGGCTCAGCAGCCGAGGTCTGCACTGGGAAACGCTGGACGAAGATATTTCCGTTGCAGGATTGCTACAGGAAACTCTGATGAGTGCAAGGAATCCCCTCGGGGGCTAAAGCCCATTCTTATTTTTCGCGAGCTTTTCGGCACGACTGAAGTCGTGCCCTGATACAAAGCTCATTCAACTAAAAGCGGAATGGAACAAGGCTCTAAAGCAAAACGGACCGGCGATTGCCGGTCCGTTTTGCTTTGTGTGTGAATGAGGTTAGCGCTGGGCGCCAGTGGCGGCAGGAGCTTCATTGCGCGCCTGCGCTTTCTGCGCCTGGACCTTGTGAGAGTTGTCTTCGAGCGTTTGTGCCTCAGGCAGGAAGGTAAGAGCCTTCTGAATCATTGGATCCCAGTCGGCGAGAACGCGCAGGCCGGCAACGGAGCCGAACTGGGTGCCCAGAACGTCATCCTTGATATTGACCTTGATCCAGTCGAGATTGTCGGTGATGTCCTTGTCGGTGTACTGCACGCCCTCATTGGTGAGGTACTGCTTGAAGCTGGCGATCACGGAATCGTCTACCTGGAAGTTGCGGTCGACGGAGGCGTGGGTGGAGAAGTAGAACGGCGCGTAATGGAAGAAGACGTTGTGGTACAGAACCTCGTCCTGGAAGTGATCGGACTTGGGCGTTTCGATCTTTTCGTCTGGCGTGATTCCGCCTCCGCCATAGACGGTGCGGCCGGAATCGGTCATCTTCACTTCGCGGTTGTTGCCGTCAGCGGCGCCGGCGTGATTGAAGTAGTAGTCGTAGAGCGAAACGCCTTCGTAGTTGCGCTGAATGAGGCGGCCGGATGGCGTGTAGTAGTGATACGTGGTCAGCGCAAGGCCGGTGTTCTCGCTCAGGTTGTAGACGGTCTGCACCAGGCCCTTGCCGAAGGTGGTTTCGCCGACGATGAGGGCGCGGTCATGATCCTGCAGCGCGCCGGAGACAATCTCCGCGGCTGAAGCAGTGCCACGGTTGACGAGAACGACAATGGGAAAGGTCTTGCCGCCGTTGCCGTGCGTGGCAGTGTAGTTCTGATCGGGGTATGCTCGCCCGCGCTGCGAAACAATCGTCTGTCCCTTGGCGAGCAGATGGTCACAGATCTCGACAGCCTGGCTGAGCAGGCCGCCGGGGTTTCCGCGCAGATCGAGAACGAGCCCCTTGAGATTACTGAAGCCATCGACGGCGTCATCGACCTCCTGTGCGCTGGTTTCCATGAACTGCGTGAGATGGACGTAGCCGATGCCGGGGCGGATTTCGTACTTGAGATCCACGGAGGGATGCGGAATTTCGTCTCGGACGAGATCGAAAACGAGCGGCTTGGACTGGCCGGCGCGCGACATGCTGACCTGCACGTGCGTGCCCTTGGGGCCTTTCAGGTTTTTGGCCACAGAGTCGGAATTGCTGATGACGTTGGGATCGTTGCCGTCCGGGCCAACGGTGACGGGCTTGCCATCCACGGAGACGATGACGTCCGCGGGATGGATGCCTGCGCGGAAGGAGGGAGTGCCCTCATACGGCGTGATGACAATGACCTGATCCTTGCCGGTTTTGGGATCGCGCTGCTGCTGAATCAGCATGCCTACACCGTAGTAATGGCCGCGCTGATCCTCGCGCATCTTGGCATAGGACTTGGGATCGTAGAAATTGGAGTGCGGATCGAGGGTCCGCAGCATACCGGGGATGGCGCCGTCGTAGATGGCGGCATCCGCCTTGTCGCCGGTGATGGGCTCGGCGTAGTTCTGCTCCACGAGAGAGTAGATATTTGTGAAGGTCTTGAGGCTGTCGCGGATCTGGCTTTCATCCTCAGAGGATTGCGCGCGGACACGGCGCTGGAGCATGGAGCCCAGAACGGCGCAGACGGCGAAGAAGAGGACGACGGAGAAAAGAGCCCGGCGGGCGCGGGGAGTCATACGTTGCTGGAACCTCCGGGCGCAAGCTGAGGCACGGGCCACAGTGTGGCCCGCCACAGCATGAGCCGTGAGCTAAAGTATAGCACCGGCTTTATGGACGCCGCGGCAGGTGCGACGGTTAGCAATGCGGCTTCCAAACAGATTTTGAGATATATGCGGGCCGCGGCCCGCATATTGCCGGTAGTGTCTCAGAATTTGAAGAAACTGCCACAGGGGCTAAAGCCCGATTTCATTTTTATGGCCGTTTCGGCACGACTAAAGTCGTGCCCTGTTACAAAGCAATTCAAATTGAGACACCGCCGTATTGCCGATTCTGCTCCGCGATGGCTCTCCCGGCATTTACAATGACGTCTATAAGACAGGTGATTCCATCTGTGCCTGTTATGTGCCGAATGATGACATTGAGATTGCTTCGTATTCCCGCGGTGTCTGCGTCCATGCTCTCTATGGTTGGCGCCATGCTGCTCGCTGTTCCGGCCTTTTCGCAGGCCAAGCCCGTTGCCGAGCCGGCCAGCCCCTATGGCGGCGCGACCGTGGAAGAGATTGTTGCCCGCGTGAACGACCAGATCATTACGCGATCCGACTATGACCGCGCGATGAAGGAACTGGACGATGAAGGCCGCCAGCGTGGGTTGACCATGCAGCAGCTCTCGGAGGCGCATAAGGATCTGCTGCGCAATCTGGTCGACCAGCAGCTTTGGCTTTCCAAGGGCAAGGAGCTGGGAGTTACCGGCGACACGGAGCTGGTCAACCGGCTGAACGAGATTCGCAAGCAGTACAACCTGGGTTCGATGGATGACCTGCAGAAGGCGGCTCAGGAGCAGGGCGTGTCCTTTGAGGACTTCAAGGCGAATATCCGCAACCAGATTATTACGCAACAGGTGATGCGGGACGAAGTGGGCCAGCGCATCCACATTACACCGGGCGAGGCACAGCGCTATTTTGAGGCGCACAAGCAGGAATATGTGCAGCCGGAGAGCGTTCATCTGAACGAGATTCTGGTTTCGACCGGTACAGGCGATGCGGACGAGGCGAAGATCGCAGCGGCCAAGGCTAAGGCAGACGATATTGAGACCAAGCTGAAGGGCGGCGCCGATTTTGCACAACTGGCGCGCACTTCAAGCGAGGGGCAGACGGCGGGCGAAGGCGGCGAACTGGGCGAGTACAAGCGCGGCGCTCTGGCTAAAGTGCTGGAGGATGCAACCTTCGGCCTGAAGGCGGGGCAGTACACCGAGCCGATCCGGACACGGCAGGGCTACGTGATTCTGAAGGTCACGCAGCATACCACGGGGGGCGTACCGGAGTACAAGGACGTTCAGGGCCAGGTGGAAGAATCGTATTATATGACCAAGATGGAGCCGGCCATGCGCGACTATCTGACCAAGATGCGCGAGGACTCCTACGTCATTGTCAAGTCAGGCTACGACGATACGGGCGCGACGACGAACAAGCGGATCAATCCTATCGCCTACTCGACATATACTCCCCCGGTTCCGAAGAAAAAGAAGCCGGTGGAGCGCACGCGGTTCCGCGAGAACGCGCATTTCCGTCAGAAGTCGCCGCAGGTCGTGAATGCTTCGGTGACCACGACTACCCCCGCAGCCGCGCAGAAGGCCGCGCAAGCTGCCGAGAAGCCGGGCAAGAAGGAAAAGATTCGCTTCGGCAAGGCTCCGACGAAGACGCTGCCAACAGCCGCTGCGGCAACTCCGACGGAAGATGCAAACGGAGCTACCGGAGCAACGGCAGCCACGGCGACAGCTGGCACGCAGGTAGCGCAGAATGCCGAGCCGGATAATCCGCTGGAGCAGGCTGCACCGCAGAAGAAGTCGCGCTTTAGCGATCGCGCGAAGCTCCCAAAGCAGCCCAAGGCCACGGCGACATCGCTGAAAGACGCGCAGACTCCTGACGCGCCAGAGGCGAGCGAGGTGGCGGATCGTCAGACGCAGTCACAGCCGCTTGGTCTGGGTGGCGATACCGCGAGCAAGAAGAAGAAGAATGACAACGCTACGGCGGGCGAGAAGACGCGCTTCAGCCAGCGGAAGCCGGACGATCCGCAAAAGGCCGGCGAGCCTGCGCAGCCCACGCCGATTCCGCAGGCGCAGGGTGCGGCAGCGGCACAGCAACAGCCGGCTCAGGCTCCCGCGCCGGCACCGCAGCCGCAAACTCCAGCGCCGGCACCGCAACAGTAAGAGCGAGCTTGCTGCAAAGGCCCTCAGTGCGCTGAGGGCCTTTGCTTTTTGCGATGCTCTGCCTCAGGCCGGTCTTGTGCTTTATCCTTCCGTAAAGATGAAGACATTGTTTGTTTCCGATCTGACTTCGATGCGCGAGGGAGATTCCGTCGAAGGCTTCTTCCTGGTTCTTGAAAAGCAGCAGCGTACGGGTAAAACCGGAAGCTCTTATTTCGCCATTCGGCTGGCGGATAAAAAGGGCGACGTCGAGGGCCGCATCTGGAGCCCTGCCGATGCTGAGATCAAGGAGTTCGAGAAGGGCGAAATCGTAAAGATACGCGGTACATATAGCCCTTTCAACGATAAGCCGCAACTGAAGGTCGATAAGCTTCGTGTGGCCAAGCCGGACGAAATAGATAAAGCCGATTACCTGCCTGCGACGACGTACGATGTGCCTACGCTTTGGGCGGAGCTTGAGGGCTTTGTGGCGAGCTTTACGGAGCCGCATCTGAAGCTGTTGGTTGAGACTCTGCTGAATGATGAACGAATTGGCGGCAAGTATCGCGAAGCTCCGGCGGCCAAGCAGTTACATCATGCATGGCTGGGCGGGCTGCTGGAGCATGTGGTGAGTCTGCTCAAGCTGGCTGATCGCGTGGTGCCGAATTATGCGATGCTGAATCGCGATCTGGTGCTGACGGGCGTGATTCTGCATGACATCGGCAAGGTTCGGGAGCTGGCCTGGGAGTCGGGCTTTGAGTACACGGTTGAGGGTGTGCTGCTGGGACATATCCAAATGGGATATGAGCTGGCGGCGAAGACGATGGACGCGCTGCCGGATTTTCCGCCGCGGCTGCGGACGCTGGTGCTGCATCTGATCCTGTCGCACCACGGCAAACTTGAGTTTGGCTCGCCGAAGCTGCCGATGATCCCTGAGGCGCTGGCGTTGAGTTTTCTGGACGATTTCGATGCGAAGATGATGGCGGTGCAGCAGGAGTTTGAGAAGTGCGCTCGCGAGGGCAAGGCCGCGGATGAGATGACGGGGAAGGTTTGGGCGCTGGATCAGCGGCAGATGCTGAATACGAAGGGGTGGCTGGGTCAGAAGTAGTTAGCGGGCAGCATTTGCTGGTGAAGGACGCGGACTATCAGTATTGCGTCAGGTTCAATGATGTAGAAAACAGCGTGCCGACCCACTTCGATTCGGCGAAATTCTGGACGAGTCGATTCGCTTTTTCTTCCTAGTAATGGGTTTTTCCGGATACGCTCAAAGCATTTGTCCAGCTCATTCATGTACTTTGCAAGCTGGCGCTGACCCCACGTGTTCCATGTGTGCTCTGCGATCTGTTCGAGGTCAGTATCTGCATCTTTAGAGAATTTGATTACGAGCATATTTATGCTCGTTTTGCCGGCAATCCGTATTTCTTACGGATCCGTTCCATGGTGCCTGGCCTGGCAACTCCGCTGGCAAGACCAGAGGCCAGCGCTGTACGAAGGGCAATGAGTTTTTCCTCGTTTTCCTGCTCATCGCGTTCCAGCAGGCGCAGGGCTGCGCGCATGACTTCACTAGCGTTGGCGTAGCGGCCGGCTTCAACCTTTGTCATGACGAGCTGGTCGAGTTCGGGAGTTAGGTTTACGTTGCGCGTAGGCATGTGATACCTCCCGCTCAGTATATGTAGATTGGCATACTTTGCCAATCTGCATGGTCAGTCTATGAACCAGTCCCACTGGTCTTTGGTTAAGGGGACTACGGAGAGCCGGCCGATTACTACCAGTGGAGAGTCTTTGAAGAGCGGCTCGGCCTTGATGGCGGCTAGTGTTTTGGGTGTCTTGAGGCGCTTGCCTACTTTGACTTTGACGATGGGAACTTTGGGGTCGGTGGGATCGATGCTAACGACTGAGCCGGTGCCGACGGCGGTGCGCTCGTCGCCGGTGTGGTAGAAGATCCACCTGGTTCCGGCTTTCATTTCGCGCAGGTGCTTGACGGCGGTGGGATTGGTGACGTTGTCCCAGATGGTTTCCTGATCGCGGAGAAAGTCGTCGAAGGAATAGACCTCGGGTTCGGTTTTGAAAAGAAAGTAAGCGGGCATGGAGAGATAGTACGAGGGATAAGGGAAGAGGGACAAGGGACTAAACAACTAGAGACTAAGGGACTCTAGGGACTAAGGGACTGGGGAAGCGCCAGGAACGAGGGATAGAAAGGCTTCGCTTTTTGTTTGCTGGTTTGTACGGTGGTGCGGATTTATGCACTAAAATCTTGTAAGTGATTGATTTTAATATGCTAGATAGCGTTTATTGGTGTTTACTTGTCGGTACATAGACATCGAGAAAGTGGTTACTTTTTAGAAAAAATTGTTTTTTTCCTTTTTTTGTGGCTGGTCTAGAGCATTTCTCCTCTTGCTGTGGAGCGATCCCACCCTGGCCGCTAAAACAAATACGCGGCCAGGGTGGGGCGTCCGAACTTTATATCTTCGGGAGAGATGCTTTAAATGGAAACAGCCCGATTCCTGAGAATCGGGCTGCTCTGCCTGCTGATTCTTACTATGGCACAAACACCCTTAATTGCATGCAAGGGTTTTCCACATTTTGAAGATTTATTTTTCGGGTTGCGTGGGGAGCGGCCGGTCGGTCCAGAGAGCTTTGTCGGCAATGGACTGGACGGGATAAAGGCGTCCGGCGAGAAGCTGCTGCACCTTGGGCTGGTTGGTGTCCTGCGCGAAGAGCCACTTGCGTTCGCCTGTGCCCCATTGCCGGCGGAGTTGATCTTCACTGAGGAAGATCTTTGGCGCGTCAGGCCAGCAGGAGCCCCAGAGAAGCGAGGAACCTTTGCCGAATGGCGAGCAGGGCTGCATGACGATATCTGCTGGCTTCCTGAAGAAATTGTGCGTGTAGAAGATGACTGACGAGGCGTCGGACTGGTCGCCGTAGATGATGAAGGTATCGGCGGGCGTGCCTTTGGCAAGAATGGTGTCGGCCAGTTGCCTGGAGCTGAGCATGGGCTCAAAGCGCGCAAAGGCGATGTGCGCGGCGACGAGAAAGATGGCTGAGGTGAGAGCGAGCGTTGTGGTTGCGCTCAGGTGCTTGCGCCTGAGGCGCAGCCACCAGCTCACTGCCGGGCCGATGAGCAGCGTGACGGCAGCCAACGAGGCGGGCAGGCGCAGCGCAGCGAAGGAGGCCGTGGTGAGATCGAAGAAGTGCGATGTTGCAAGCGTATAGCCGCCTACATCGCGGTGGGCGAGAAGTGTGCCGATGTCCGCAACGAAAGGAAGGTTGCGCGACTCCCACAGGCCCCAGCCGAGAGCCAGCGCAATCAGCACTCCCACCACGGCAAAGACCGCCTGCGCGATGGTGAGCCAGTTGAGCGAGAGCAGCGGATGGCCTTCGTCGCTACCGCGGCGTTCTTCGGTGTTGGCCAACAGGCCCGCGATGAGGATAAGCAGAGCAGGCCACGCGGGGAAGGTGTAGTACTCCTGATTGGTTGAGAGCGAGAAGAAGAGCAGGACGAAGGCGGCGTAGAGGCCGAGCAGCCAGTTGGTGCGGACGCGGAACTTGAGCCGCGTGACATAGGTGGCGACGTCTTCACGGGCGGCGTGGTCGAGATAGAAATCGACGGTCTGGCCGGCATCGCGGCGCAGGTGCTGGAGCCATGTGCGGCGCGTGCGCCAGGCCACGATCGCGAGCGCAGGCAGGAACAGGCTCCAGGGAAAGAGCCAGACCAGATGCGCAAGCCAATACACGGCTACAGGCATGCGGTTGTAGTCGTGCGGCCAGCGTGTGCCGAGGAAACGGAAGACGTGCTCGTTGAGGAAATAGAAGTACCAGAAGCCGTGGACGTTGCCGGGTGTGGGAACATTGCCGACGGGATGGCCCTGATCGGGATTGGCCAGGCCGGCGAGGATGTGCCACGGCGCGGCGATGGCGAGGAATAACAGGAAGCCGGAGAACGGCTTGAGATCGCGCCAGCGGCGCCACTGTCCGCTGAGCGCGAGCAGTGGAATGGCGGCGGCGAGGAAGAAGATGGGCGCGATGAGGCCCTTGGTAAGTGTGGCGAGCGCCAGCGCGGCCCACATCCCGTAGAAGCGGATAGGACGCTGGCTTTCAAGTCCGGATAAGAAGCTGTAGAGCGCAAAGAGCAGCAGGAAACTCAGCAGGGCTTCGGGGATGGAGAAGCGAGTCCAGAGAAACGGTCCAACGGCGGTGAGCACGCCGAGAGCTGCATAGAAACCCGCACACCGGCCCCAGGCACGAAAGGCCCACAAATAGGCGATCCAGGCGCAGCCGAGTACGGCCAGGGAGTTGGAAAGGTGCGTGGAGAAGACATTTTCACCAAAGACGCGGTAGAAAGCCGCGGCGAGCCAATAAGGCAGCGGCGGTTTTTCAAGATAGCGGATGCCATTGATATGAAGCGTGACCAGATCGCCGGTCTCGGCCATGTATTGCGCAGCCTGGGCATGGCCGGCGTCTACGTCATCCTGTAGCGGCGGTGTGAAAAGAGAGGCAAAATAAACGGCGGCGAAGACGATCGCCAGAACGAGCCAGGCGGCAAGCGGGGAAGGCCCGGAGCGGGTTCGATTTTCTTGCTGAGCGTATGTTGTCATTGCAAAAAGTGCAGCTATGTCAGGATAACAAGGTTATCTGCGCATGGTTCTGCAATGGCGGACGGGAAGGGCAGGCCTTATGAAAATTTATGCGGCTTTGCGTTTGACGGCTTTTGCTTTGACCACTCGGACTTCGAAGGCGATGCCGTCTGCTTTCCGCAGGTATGCGATCAGATCGAAGAGATTGCGCGCCTGGGGATTGCCGGTGGCGCTGAGCATGCGCATGAGGCTCTTGGGCGAGCGGTTGAGGGCCTTGCCTGCGGCTATGAAGCCTGTTGTGCCGTTGATGTATTCGCGGAGCATCGATTTGGCGAATTCAAGATCACCTGCAAGCAGGTCATCGATAATTCCCTGAAGGAATGCACGGCGGTATTCTTTGTTCCGTAATTCTTCCATCACGGACTCGCGAAAGCTACGCGTGAGGGCCATTTGATGCTCCTTTCTTACGTTTCTTGTATTCATCCCAAAGCTGTTTTGCCAGCTCAATATCATCCTGTTGCCGGCGTTTTGTGCCACCTGCGAGAAGAATCACGATTTCCGATCCGTCCTGACCGAAGTAAATCCTGTATCAGGGCCGAAGTCGAGACGCAATGCAGAAATTCCGGCACCTTCCGGCTTTACGATCGAGAAATTTCCCTGTCCCAGTCTAAAGACTGCGCGATCGATTCTGGTTCGAATGTCTGCATCGCAGTTCGTGAGCCATTTGCGATAGTGATTCCGTCCGCTTGCATCAATGTACTCACGTACCTCGATCATTTTTCAATGGTAACGCGCATGTTACCGGTTGTCGAGTCGTTTTTCAAGAGGCCGAGCGGATTATCCGGTCAGTCAATTTGCGCCTTGTTTTGCAGGTTGCAGAAATGCAACGGAGGTCGTGTATCTTCGTGTGAGAAGAGCACTCCCTCCGAAGATGCCTACATTTGCAGCGATAGATATTGGATCAAACTCCTGCCGGTTGAAGATTGCCCGGGTTGTCGCGCACCAGCTCAAGACGGTGCATGAGGACCGCGAGGTGACTCGGCTGGGATCGAGCGTGTTTGAGTCGGGGTTGATTTCGCCGGAGGCGATGGCGCTGACGCTGCGCGCGCTGAAGCGGTTTCAGAGGGCGGTGCAGGCTCATGCCGCGGACGAGACTCGCGTGGTGGCTACGGCGGCGCTGCGGGATGCGCGCAATGGCGAGGCCTTTCAGGCGTGGGTGAAGGCGGAGACGGGCTGGAGCCTGGAGATCATATCGGGCCTGGAAGAAGGACGACTGATTCATCGCGGCATTATGAGCGCGGAGCCGGGCGTGAGTGGCCGGGTGCTGCTGGTGGACCTGGGCGGTGGAAGCTGCGAGATTACGCTGAGCGAGCATAAGCGGATCAAGGAAACGGTGAGTCTTCCGCTGGGCGCGGTGCGGCTGACGGAGGGGTTTCTGACGGCTGATCCGCCGGCGGCAGAGGGGCTGGCGCAGATGCGGCAACTGATCGGGCGCGAGCTGCGGCGGGCGAGGCGGAAGATTACGGTCGAACGGGTCTCACTGGTGATTGCCACGAGCGGCACGGCGGCTGCGCTGGCGGAGGCGAGCGCGGCGGTGGCCAAGGCGGGCAAGGCATCGGTGAAGAGGCTGGTGCATGGGCCGGGAGTGGCTCCCGCGCTGCTGGTGCGGAAGCTGGCGGCCAGGCTGGCGAAGATGCCGCTGCAGGAACGCGAGACGATGCCGGGGATCGGGCCGCGGAGAGCGGAGATCATTATTGCCGGGGCGCTGGTGTATGCGGAGCTGCTGGAGCATTTTGCGCTGCCGGGATTTCGGTACTCGCCGCTGGGGCTGCGGGATGGGATTCTGGCGCAGATGCTGGCCGAGCAGGATACGAGAGCCAGCAGCCATGTGGAGTTTGAGCATGAGCGGTGGGAGAGCGTACTGGCTACGGCCAGGCGCTACGGCGTGGACCCGCGGCAGGCGGAGCCGGTGCGGGCACATGCGATCCAGCTATACCGGGACCTGAAGACTCTGCATGAGCTGCCGGGCGATTACGAACACTGGCTGGCTGCCGCGGCGTTGCTGCGCGACACGGGCAAGTTCATTAACCACCAGGGACACCACCGGCATACGCAGTACATCATTTCGAGCTCCGAGATGTATGGATACACGCCGATGCAGCGGACGATTGTGTCGGCAATTGCGCGGTACCAGGGCAAGAGCCGGCCGGGGCCGGAGGACCGGGCGCTGAGGAACATTCCGACGGAAGAACACCGGAATGTGCATCGCGCGGTGGTGCTGCTGCGGCTGGCAATCGCACTGAACCAGGACCGGGCGAGCGACGTGCTGAAGGTGACCGCGAAGATCTATCCGAAGCGGGCGTACCTCGAGATCCGGCCGGGGCGGACGGGCGCGGAGCTGGAGCTCTGGTCGCTGCGGAAAGAGGCGGATTACTTCCGCGAGGTCTTTGGCCGCGAGCTCTTTCCGACGCTGGCGTAGATATTCCGGATAAGCCGCGGATCGATGAGCCAGTGGAGCTGCGCCGGATGGCGGTTGAGATCGATGCGGGCGATGGCTCCTTTGCGCAGACGGAGACTGGCGCCGCCGTTGCCGGTGACAAGCTTGCCCATGAACTCAAAGAGATTGGGATTGTGGCCGACGGCGAGTACCCCTTCCGTGTTGGAGTACTCGGCTAGAAAAGCCTGAAAGTCGGTGTATTTGCCGTCGGGCGCGAGCGCGGGGTTAATTTCGATCTTTGCTTCGTGGCCCAGCTCGGTGGCGACGAACTGCGCGGTCTGCAGGGCGCGCTTGAGCGGGCTGGAGACAACGGTGTCGATCTGGACCTTGAAGGCGCTGAGGGTGCGGGCCATGAGAACGCATTGTTCCTTGCCGTCTTTTACGAGGCCACGCCTGGCGTCGAGTGAAGGGTTCGGCCGGGGAAGGCCGGCGTTGGCGTGGCGCATAAGGTAAAGAATCATAGAGAGCCGTTTCGGCGGGGTCGGTCGGAGACGCCTGCGCTAGAAAGCTGATTTTAACATTTCTGTAACATTACCGTCCGGCTCGATACGTGGAAAATATGCGGCCTACAATGAGAATTGTGGCGACACTGCTGAATTCGCCTTCCCGGACGGCTGGTTTGCGCCTCGGCGTGCCGGGTGGGCCGCTGCATCTCTGGCATCTGGCCAGCCTGGACGCGCCGACGGTGGCGGCGGTGTGGGCGTGGGCCTTTGCGTGGGCCGCGCATGTGAGCCTGCCGGTGTGGATGACGGCGGCGCTGGCGCTGATCGTGTGGACTATCTACATTGGCGATCGGCTGCTGGATGCGAGAGCGGGGCTGCGGACACCGCCGGCGCATGAGTTGCGGGATCGGCACTACTTTCATTGGCGGCACAGGCGGGTGCTGCTGCCCGCGGCTGTAGTGGCTGGTGTGGCGGCCGCGGGGCTGGTGATTTCGCGGCTGCCGGCGCGGAGTGTGCGGCCGGATTCGATTGTGGCGGCGGCGACGCTGCTGTGGCTGACGGGTGTGCATACGCGGCGGAGGATGTTTTCCCGCGCTACCGTGCATTTGCGCGAGTGGGTGGCAGAGATTGTTGTTGGCGCGCTGTTTGCGATTGGATGTGCGCTGCCGGTTTGCTCGCAGGTGGGCGCGGCGCATAGTTGGCAACAGTTTTTGCGGCTGCCGCTGGCTGCGATTGGGATTTATGCGGCATTGGCCTGGTTGAATCTTCACGCGATTGCGGTGTGGGAGTCGCAGCGGGCGGTGCGTGTGCGTGGGGCGGCGGTGGGTCTGGCGGTTGTAGCGTTGTCTTTGGTTGTATTTTGTGCGCCGCGGTCTGCCGTGCTGCTGGTTGCCGCGGCGGGAGCGGCGCTGCTGCTGGCGCTGCTGGATTGTTTGCGCGGACGGATTGCACCGCTTAGTCTGCGCATGGCGGCGGATCTGGT
Source organism: Occallatibacter sp. (assembly GCF_049510455.1). Taxonomy (GTDB): domain Bacteria; phylum Acidobacteriota; class Terriglobia; order Terriglobales; family Acidobacteriaceae; genus Telmatobacter. Next base: position 32,685 of record NZ_JBEKYX010000032.1, read on the forward strand.
TTTGCTGACGCCGGCGGTGTTTATTGCTGAAAAATACCTCAGGGGCTAAAGCCCAGTGCTTTTTCCTGGGTATTGCGGCACGACTGAAGTCGTGCCCTGTTACAAAGCCGGTCCGATTTGGGTTTTTCCGCAAGCTGTGAAGTCGTGCATGGTTACAAAGCTGGTCCGATTTGAGTTTTTCCGCAGGTTGTGAAGCTATGCCTGTTACAAAACAATTCAACCTGAAAGACTGCGAAGTGGCGGCCTATACGGCTCCAAATTTCGATCGGCTGGCCGGCGCTTACCGCTGGATGGAGTGGCTCAGCTTTGGGCCGCTGTTGCAGCGGTGCCGGTGCGCATTTTTGGGTGAGTTGAGGACGGTGCGGCGCGCGCTGGTGCTGGGAGATGGCGACGGGCGGTTTACTGAGGCGTTGCTGCGTGTCAACTTCGAGGTGCGGGTCGATGCTGTGGATGCCAGTTCTGCGATGCTGCGGGCTTTGGTGGAACGCGCCGGAGCGGATGGAGGACGGGTGCGAGCGATTGTGGCGGACATTCGTTCCTGGCGGCCGGAAAACGGTGATGTCTACGACCTGGTGGTAAGCCATTTCTTTCTGGACTGCCTGACGGCGGAGGAGGTTGAGGCGTTGGCCGGCTCCGTCAGGTTGAGTCTGGTGAGACGGGGCCTGACGGAGGGTGCGCAGTGGGTTGTCTCCGATTTTGCTGTGCCGGAGGGTTGGGCTGGCCGGCTTGCCGGCCGGCTGCTGGTTGGATTTTTGTATCGTGCTTTTGGGGTGTTGACGGGGCTGCGCATCCGGCGGCTTCCGGATCATGCGGCGGCGCTGAAGAGTGCCGGGTTTGTGATGGAGCGAAGGAGAGAGATGCTATTTGGGCTGCTGTTCAGCGAGGTGTGGCGCGGTTAGGTGGTGGTGAGGGTTTCGGTGACGAGGTCGTGGATTTTCTGGTTGACGTCACTGGCGCTGATGAAGAAAGGCGCCTTGAGGCACTCGATGCTGAGCTGCTGCGAGTCTGGCGAGTAGTTCCAGGCGACTTCGACGCCCATTTTGGAGGCGGAGCCGGAGTTTCCTGAGATGGGGATGCCGGCGGAGCCAGCCTTTTGCTGGAGGACGGCGAACTGGGCGGGCGAGATGTTGTTGAAGAGCTGCGGTGTGTTGGACATTGGATTCTCTCCTTTTACACGATAGTTGAGAGTTGTGATTTGTCGGGTTGTGACACGCGTCCGGTTCTGTATTCGCGTCGGTAAATTACAGATAATTTGTCGTTCAGGTGGAAATTTTCTCAGAAAATTCCTTCCAGACGCCGAGATTCAAGGAGCGGGTCAGGGGTTTATTCTCTTTTTTCGCTTTCTCCGGGAGCACTCGTATGTGCAAAGAGAGTTCATGGGAGTTCCTTTTGTGGAGATAATCAGTAAAAAACAAAGACCGCCAGCCCGAAAATGGGATGGCGGTCTTTTGTTTTTCCGATCATTTCCAGTGTGACATAAAGCCAATAAATTATGTGCAAAGTGGACGAAGTTTTTTTCTCTTTAGAATCAGTGGGTTATAAAGTATTTTTGGCTGAGAGGCTTGACAGGGTTTTCGATAAGAACATACCGGGCAGACTACGCCGTTTGTTCCAGTTCCATTCGAATGGACAACCTTCTGAAAGATCACAGGCGCCCTACCCTCGCGAGTTCTCGCAGCTCCAAGCTAAAAGCCGGCTGCTAGCTCTTAATCCCGGTCTGCAAAAGCTGCGAAGCCAGCCCACACAACGCCTGCTGAAACAGCTCTCTGACCGCATCCGCCGTCCAGCCCGCAGCCTTCGGGCCGCCATACGCCGCCAGCAGCGCCGCCGTCTCGCCCGCCGGAATCCCCGCCACAGCCCGCAGCGTAAAGATCACACGCATTCCGGCAGGCAGGCTCTCCAGCCAGGTCCGCACACGCTCCCTGTCCGGCCCGGCAATCGCCCGCTCGAACTCCTCGCCATGCTCGCTCGCCGCATCCAGATCGTCGTCCTCAATGCAGGTCTGCGCATGTTCCAGGCCTTCCGGAGCCGCCAGCGCATCCGCATCCCGCGCCGAAATCTGCGTCAAAGCCTCGCGCGCCAGCACCCGCTTGCTGCTCAAGCCCGCCTGCGCCGCATTCTGGCAACAGGCCACCTCGGAGTCGGCAATCGCCGCCTCTACAAGCTGAATGCTCTCTTCGCCCTCGCCCACCAGCATGGAAGCAATGCTGTAGAGCTTCGCCGCAATCAGGTCGAACATCCCGTCCTGGCCCTCAAACGCGCGCTCCACCGTCGCCTCGTCCTTCTCTTTGCCGTCCAGCAGGCTCGACATCGTGCGCTTGAACTCCTCAGCGCCCGCCGGAACCGGCTGCGACAGATCCAGAATCGAATCCCCCATCGAATTCCCGCTCTCAGTTTCCTTGGTCATCTCGAAACGCTCCTCGCCAGCATGATCAGGAGTGGGGCCTGTCTCCTCCATCCTCAACCCGCCAAGCCCTCAAGTCAAACATCGTCGCTACGCAGGCCGCTTTTGTTTTTATCTCTTCCTTTTTCCTTTGTCCCTCTGTTCCTGTCTTATCCCATCTTTTCTCATCCCCTTAACACCTTTAAGCCCCGCATCCTGTTAGCTAGTAACTCAAGACCCGAACGCGTTAGACTTTCACATCACCGGCGCAGGTGCCATTCCCATGCCAAAGACCACACCCCGGCAAAAGCTCTTCAACGGCCGCGACGAATCCTGGATGCAGTTCAACCGCCGCGTCCTTGAAGAAGCCGCCGACTCTGCAAACCCGCTCCTGGAGCGCGTCAAGTTCCTCGCCATCACCGGCTCCAATCTCGACGAGTATGTCGAGATCCGCCAGGCCAGCCTCATGCAGCGCATTGAAGACGGCGGCCGCGAGCCCGGTTACGACGGCCTCATCCCCGAGGAATCCCTCACCGCCCTCACCCGCGCCATCCACACCTTCGTCACCGCGCAGTACGAGTGCTGGACCACGCAGCTCCTGCCCGAGATGCGCAAGCAAGGCATTCGCCTTCTTAAGTGGAACGAACTCGACGAAACCGCACGCGCCTTCGCCCAGAATTATTTCCAGCGCGAAGTTGATCCGCTCCTCACGCCCATCTCCATCGATCCGGCGCACCCCTTCCCGCGCGTCCTCAACAAAGCTCTCTGCCTGGCGCTTCTTCTCCGCCTCAAGCGCAAAGCCTCCGGCCCGCAGGTTCTCGGCGTCGTCACCGTTCCTCGCGCGCTGCCACGCTTCATACGCCTGCCCTCCGAGCAAGGCAAATACGACTACCTGCTTCTCCAGGACCTCATCGCGCAGAACCTCTCCCGCATGTATCGCGGTTATGAAGTCCTGGCCAACGCCGCCTTCCGCGTCACCCGCAACTCCAATCTTTACTTCGAAGAAGAAGAAGCCCGCTCGCTCCTCGAAACGATTCGTTTCGAGCTCCACAACCGCCGTAAAGGCGACGCCGTGCGCCTCGAAATCGAAACCGGCGCGCATCCCGAAATCGTCGAGCGCCTCCGCGTCAACTTCGAGCTGGATGAAGATCAGGTCTTCTCCACCGATGGCCCGGTGAATCTCTCGCGCCTCTTCTTCCTCTACTCAGACGTCCAGCGCCCCGACCTCAAATACTCCTCCTTCACGCCAAAGCCCCTCACGCTCTCCCGCAAATCCGCCAACATCTTTGAAGAGCTGCGCCAGCGCGAGATCCTCCTGCACCATCCCTACGATTCCTACGATCCCGTCGTCTCCTTCATCCAGCACGGCGCGCACGATGACCGCGTCCTCTCCATGAAGCAGACCCTCTACCGCACCAGCTCCGACTCGCTCATGTTCCAGGCCCTCATCGAGGCCGCGGCCACCAAAGAAGCTACCGTCGTCGTGGAGCTCATGGCCCGCTTCGACGAGACCGCCAACATCCGCTGGGCCCGCTCCATGGAAGACGCGGGCGTCCAGGTCTTCCACGGCGTCGTCGGCCTCAAAACCCACTGCAAGCTCGCCATGCTCGTCCGCCATGACGAAGACGGAGTCACACGCCGCTACTGCCACCTCGGCACCGGCAACTACAACCCCGTCACCGCGCGCTTCTATACCGATCTCTCGCTCCTCACCTCGAACGCCGAGATCGCCGAGCGCGTCCACACCGTCTTCAACTACCTCACCGCGCACGCGGAGATCGACGACTACCGCCCACTGCTCGTGGCCCCGCTCACCATGGCGGAATCCTTCCTCGGCCTTATCCGCCGCGAAGCCGACCATGCCCGCGCCGGCAAGCCCGCGCGCATCATCGCCAAGATGAACGCGCTCCTCGAACCCAGCGTTATCGAAGCACTCTATGAGGCATCCCAGGACGGCGTGCAGATCGACCTCATCATCCGCGGCCTCTCCATCCTCAAGCCCGGCGTCAAGGGCCTCTCGGAAAACATCCGCGTCCGCTCCATCGTCGGCCGCTTCCTGGAGCACTCCCGCATCTTCACCTTCCTCAATGGCGGCGCAAGCCCCAGCGAAGCCGAAGTCTACATCGGCTCCGCCGACTGGATGCCCCGCAACCTCTTCGAGCGCTGTGAAGTCGTCTTCCCCATCCGCGATGCCGCCGCCAAAGCCCGCATCCAGAACGAGATCATCCCTGCGCTCCTCGCCGACACCGTCAAAGGCCGCCTCCAGCAACCCGACGGCGTCTACCTGCGCGTCCATGATCTCTATAAAGACGCCCCCGCATTCTCCAGCCAGGATTTCCTCATGCAGTTCGCCGAGGGCAAATCCGATCTCTCCGAAATCCCTCCACCTTGCCCCAAAATCGGAGCCCACCACGGGGCGCACCACCATAGCGACCACAACGGAGCAGACTCTAACGGCCACACCGCCCCCGAACCCGCAGCCTCAAAAGCCCCTGCAAAGCGCTCCCCCAAAGCCGCAGTCCTTGCCGCCGACTGATGGCCGTTATGTAGATAAGATCGTGTCACCCGCTCAGGATGGCAATTTTGTGGGGTGTGGGCGGAGTGCTGTCCCACCCTGGCGGCAAAGACAAAGACGCCGCGAGGGTGGGGCATTCGGCATGCGGTGGCGTGTAAGATGGTGCTCGATCAAAATTTGTGTGTGGGAGTTTCCGGTGCGTCGATTTCGCTTCTCTGCAGTGTCTCGTTTGGCAATTGCTCTTTTCTCTGGTCTGCTGATGGCGGGTGTTGCCGATGCAGCTTCTACTCCGCACATCTTTCAGCGGCCTGCGCTGAGTAGAGACCTGATTGCTTTTGCGTATGCGGGCGATTTGTGGACGGTTCCGAGAGCGGGTGGGCGCGCGACGCGGCTGACGGTGGGCGTGGGCATTGAGACTGCGCCGATTTTTTCGCCGGACGGGCAGACGATTGCGTTCACGGGCGAGTATGACGGCAATACGGATGTGTTTACGGTTCCGGCGACGGGCGGCGTGCCGTTTCGCGTAACGTATCACCCGGCGGCGGATGTGGCGGTGGCGTGGACGCCGGATGGGGGAAGCATTGTCTTCCGCTCGAACCGCGATTCCGCGAGCCGTTATACGAAGCTGTACACGGTGCCGGCCAAGGGGGGCGTGGCGAAGGTGTTGCCGCTGCCAATGGCGGCTCAGGGCGTGTTTTCGCCGGATGGGAAGGCGATTGCTTACTCGCCTTTTACGCCGGCGTTCGGGTTCAACTACACGAGCTTTATTTCGTGGGGCAACTATCACGGCGGGCTGGCGAGCACCATCTGGATAACGACGCTGCCGGGGCTCGATTCGGAGGAGATTCCGCATGACAAGTCGTCGGATTTCTTTCCGGTGTATGCGGGCGGCAAGGTGTATTTTCTCTCCGGACGCAAGGGACATACGGCGATCTTTGCGTATGAGCCGGGATCGAAGGCTGTAAAAGAGGCGCTGGCGAACGATGGTTCGGATATTCGCTCACTGGCGGGCGAAGGCAACACACTGGTGTACGACCAACTGGGCGAGATTTATCTCTTTGACACGGCTACGGGCAAGAAGACGATGGTGCCGATTGAGGTGGATGCCGATTTGCCGGATGTGCGGCCGCGTATTGTGAGCGTGGCGGAGCAGGTGGAGAATGTGACGATTTCACCGACCGGTTTGCGCGCGGCGGTGGAAGCGCATGGAGAGATTTTTACCGTGGCGGCGAAGCATGGGCCGACGCGGGACATTACGAATACGCCGGGTGTGATGGAGCGCGAGCCCGCATGGTCACCGGATGGGCTGTCGATTGCGTACTTCTCGGATGAGAGCGGGTTGTATCAACTGCATGTGGCGGGGCAGTTGGGATCGAGCGTGGCGGGTGCGCCTGCGGTGAAGAAGTTTTCGCTGGGGAATGAGCCGGCGTACTACTTCAACACGCAGTGGTCGCCGGATTCGAAGAAGATTTTGTTTCACGACAATCGGCTGAACATTTACATGCTGGACACGACCGACGGCAAGCTGGCGACGGTGGGCGCGAAGAACGTGTATGGCGGCTTCTCAAACACGAACTACGAGGTGGCGTGGTCACCGGATTCGAAGTGGGTGGCTTATCCGCAGTCCATGCCGAACCATCTGCATGCGATTTTTCTGTACAACGTGGAGACGGGCCAGTCGACGCAGGTGACGAGTCAGATGGCGGAGTCGACGACGCCGGCGTTTGATCGCGATGGCAAGTATCTCTTCTTTACGACGAGTACGAATGCGGGCGCGACTTCAAACGGGTTGGATATGACGAGCGACCTGTACGAGGTGACGAACAACATTTATGCGGTGACGCTGGCAGCGGATACGGCTTCTCCGATTGCGCCGGAGCTTGAAGACGAGAAGGCTGACGATAAGAAGAGCGACGACAAGAAGGCGGATGCGGATAAGAAGCCTGATGCCGGCGCAGATGCGAAGGCTGATGCGAAGGATGGCGACAAGAAATCCGATGAGAAGCCAGGCGGCAAGGATGCGGTGAAGCCGATCAAGGTGGATCTGGCGGGGATTCAGGATCGCATTGTGGCGCTGCCGCTGCCGGCGAGTGTGTATGCCGGGCTTACAGTTGGATTGAAAGGGAGTTTGTATTTCCTGGAGGCGAATGCTTCAGGGAGGTTTGCCGATCGTGGATTGACGCTGAACCGCTGGGTGCCGGAGGACCGCAAGACGGAGAAGCTGGCTGAGCATGTGACTGGCTTCGATCTGTCAGCGAATGGCGAAAAGATGCTGGTGGGAACCGGGCCCAGTTGGGCGATTGTGCCGAGCGGCGTGCCGGTGAAGCCGGGCGACGGGGTGCTGAACTTCGGCGATTTGAAGGCGCGTGTTGAGCCGCATGCCGAGTGGGCGCAGATGTACCACGAGGTTTGGCGGATTGAGCGGGCTTATTTCTACGACAAGAATTTCCACGGCACGAATACGGTGGCGGATGAGAAGCGGTTTGAGCCGTATGTTGCGTCGATTGCTTCACGGGCGGATTTGAACTACATCTTCCAGGAGATGCTGGGCGCGTTTTCAGTGGGTCATCTGCGCGGGTTCGGCGGGGATATACCGGCGGCGAAGCAGGTTCCGGGCGGGCTGCTGGGCGCAGATTACGAGATCAAGGATAACCGCTACTGCGTTAAGAAGATTTACACGGGCGGCCAGTTCAATACACAGGGGAAGGCACCTCTGGCACAGCCGGGACTGAATGTGGTTGTGGGTGAGTGCATCCTGGCGATTGACGGGCAGGACCTGACGGCGGCGATTGACATACAGCAGCCACTCGAGGGCACGGGGGGGAAGACCGTGAACCTGCGTATCGGCGCCGCAGATGGGTCTCATGCGCGCGACATTACCGTTCAACCACTCATCAGCGAATCAATCCTGCGCAATATCGACTGGATCGAGGGGAACCAGGCGAAGGTGGATAAGCTTTCAGACGGCAAGCTGGCGTATGTGTATCTGCCGGATACGGGCGGAGGCGGCTTTACGAACTTCAATCGCTACTACTTTGCGCAGACGGACAAGAAAGGCGTGGTTGTTGATGAGCGATTTAATGGCGGCGGGCAGGTGGCGGATTACTTCATCGAGGTGATGAAGCGGCAGGTTGAGAGCTACTGGGCTCCGCGCTACGGCACGGTGGAGCATACGCCGAATGCCGGGATTTATGGGCCGAAGGTGATGATTGCCAATGAGACTTCCGGCTCGGGCGGCGATGCGCTGCCATGGCTGTTTAAAGAGGCGAAGCTGGGGCCGCTGGTGGGCAAGCGCACGTGGGGCGGACTGGTGGGCATTGGTGGAATTCCGGTGCTAATGGATGGAGGACGCGTGACTTCGCCGAGCGTGGCGTTCTTCTCGCCGAAGGGTGAGTGGGATGTGGAGAACCATGGCGTCGATCCGGATTACGAGGTGGAGCAGGATCCGAAGTTAGTCAGCGAGGGGCATGATCCGCAGTTGGAGAAGGCTGTGGCGCTGGCGCTGGAGGAACTGGCGAAGCATCCGGTGGATACGAATCCGGCGCGGCCAGCTTATCCGAATTATCACAAGTAGTGCCGCCAAAGAACG
>NZ_JBEKYX010000033.1:0-37604 GCF_049510455.1 Occallatibacter sp.
AGCCCCAGGCCGCAACATCAGAGCATCTCTCCCCAAGGTATAAAGTTCGGACGCCCCACCCTCATCGCGTATCGCCGCGTATTTGTTTTTGCGGCCAGGCTGGGGTCGCTCTACAGCAAGAGGAGAAATGCTCTAAAGCGGGCGGCTGAGAGCTCTCTGCTTTTAGAATCTCTTCCATGAGTTCGGCTCTCAATCCTTTGCTCAGTTACGAAGAAGCGGCGGCGATTGTGGCGGCACGCGCGGAGGAACTGGCATCCGTGCGGCAGACACAAAAAGTGCCGCTGAGTGAGGCCGCTGGGCGAGTTCTTGCTGCGCCGATCCGGGCGGACCATGACATGCCGCCGTTTCCGCGATCGACGCGGGATGGCTACGCGGTGCGGGCGTCGGAGGCGAATCGCCATGAGCCGTTGCCGGTAATGGGATCGACGCGGGCAGGGGAAGCTCCGGCGGCGGTGTCGCTTGCCAAGGGAGCAGCGTGGGAGATCATGACGGGCGCGGCGGTTCCGCCAGGCGCGGACGCTGTGGTGATGCTGGAGCATGTGGAGGCTGGCGACGGCGCGATCCGGCTTATGGAACCAAGGCGGCTGGAGGCGGGCGAGAACATCGTTCCGACGGGCGCGGAGGCGCGCGCCGGCCAGCAGATTGTGTATGCGGGCACGCGAATGGGCGCAGCGCAGATTGCTGCGGCGGCGGCATGCGGGCATGCCGAGCTTGATGTCTTTCGCAGGCCCAGGGTGATGATTCTTACCACAGGTGACGAGTTGGTGCCGGTGTCGGAGAAGCCAGGGCCGGGGCAGATTCGCAACTCAAATGCACCGATGCTGGCCGCGCTGGTGGAGCAGTTTGGAGGCCACGCGGTGACGATGCCGGCAATTGGGGATTCGGCAGAGGCGCTGAATAAGGCTCTGTATGCGACGGCAGCGGCGGATATGGTGATTTTTTCGGGCGGAGTTTCGGCGGGACGGTTTGATCTGGTGGAACCGGCGCTGGCGCGACTCGGAGCAAAGTTTCACTTCACCGGAGCGAGGATTCAGCCGGGAAAGCCTGTGGTTTTCGGAGAGATTCAGCGCGGCGAAATTTCGCAGCCGGTCTTTGGGCTGCCGGGAAATCCAATTTCCTCGACGGCGACTTTTCTACTCTTTGCCGCGCCGGTTCTCGCGGCACTGGCGGGATGGGGAGACACGCTGCCCCGCTTTGCGTTTGCGCAATTGGAGCGCGGAGTTAAGGGCAATCCGGGGCTGACGCGCTTTGTCCCGGCATGTTGCGATGCCGGAGGCAATGTGGAACCTGTGGGGACGCAGGGATCGGGAGATATTACAGCTTTTGCGCAGGCGAACTGCTTCGTTGTGGTTCCGGAGGGCGTGAAGTGGATTGAATCGGAAGAGATCGTGAAGATTCTGCAGTTTTAAGGACGGTTATGGCTGAAACAGGAAGACTCTCGCATTACGACGAAAGCGGCGAAGCGAAGATGGTGGATATGAGCGGCAAAGAGGCCACGCGGCGAACGGCCACAGCCTCTGCCTTTGTGGAACTTTCCGAAGCCGTGCTTGCGGCTCTGCCCGCAAATCCGAAGGGTAATCCGCTGGAAGTGGCGAGATTCGCGGGAATCCAGGCCGCCAAGCGGACGAGCGAGCTGATTCCCATGTGCCATCCGATCGCGCTGACGCATTTGGATGTGAGGGCGGAGATTGTGGCCGGTGGGGTGCGGATTATCGCGACGGCGGCGACGGTGGGCGTGACGGGCGTGGAGATGGAGGCGCTGACGGCAGCCAGCGTGGCGGCTCTGACGGTCTACGACATGACCAAGGCGCTGGACAAGGGAATTGTGATCCGCGAGGTGCGGCTGGAGTCGAAGACGGGCGGCAAGTCGGGGGATTTCCTGAGAGCAGCTATTAGCTCTTAGCAACTAGCTTGCTTGTGCCTGGATTGGCTTTCGGGATGGCGCAGAAAAAAGTTGCCGGTGCAGAGAATACTGCCCACACCGGCAACGTACAGCTAAGAGCTGTCTTTACTGCTTGGGCGGATCCGCATGATCGTGGTCATGATCGTGATCTTCGACGGCCGGTTTGAAGGGCTGCGGTTCGATATGACCGCGATGGCAGGTACCGCAGGTGACCGGCGCGCCGGAGCTGTCCACCTTGCTGATGTATTGGGAGTTGATCTGCTCGGTCATCTTGTACATGAGGCGAGCGGTGGCTTTCTCCGGCTTGGAGTCGTCGGCGTAGTTGAGGCGCGGACGTCCGTTGGGGCCAATGTTCTTGGGGTCGGCGGCATGGCAGGTCGAGCAGCTTCCGCCAAGGTCCGCCTCCCACTTATGCATGATCTCGTGAACCTGGTCGCCCGTGAGGTTCTTGGGCAGGACCTGGAGATTGGTGGGCGTGGGATTCGGGGGATGGACGTGTGGCGCGGGCGCCTGCGTCGCTGGTTGTTGAGCGTCGGGCTGCTGTGCGGCGTTTACGGGGCTGATGGCTGAGGCGAAGACAATGCCAGCCGCAACCACTGCGGCCGATGCGGAAAGGGCAAAGGCTGTACGTTTCAAGATAGAAGGATCCCTCGCGGATTGAGTCGCTGATCTAGCTGACGAAATTCTACGCGATACGTTTCGATATTTTGTGCAGCCAAAAGACTTTTATGTCGTCGCAAAATTCTGTTTCGCAGGCAGTGGGCTATTTTTTGGTGCCATTGCCGCGGCGAGGGCCCGAGACGCAGTCGTGACCGGCGAGGCTGAAGCGGAGCGGCCAGTCAATGGCGTGCTTGATGCCGATGCGCGGGCTGATGTGAAGCTCGGCGTGCGGATCGAGGACGGGGGTTCCCTCATCGAGGATCTGCAGCGGCGAGTCTTCGCTGGTGAAGTCGAGCCCGTTGTGTTGCGCGCGCGTGAGGCCGAGCGCCTGGCAGAGACGCGAGGGGCCTGAGGTGAGCAGGCTTGGTTTAGCGTCCAGGGCAAGGCCGCGGTTGCGTGCCATTTGTTCAAAGCTGTCGACTGGGGCGACACTCGGGTCCAGGGCGCGGAAGAGGACCCCGCCAGCCACGCCGTCAGGTTCGCAGGAGACGTTGAGGCAGAAGTACTGGCCGTAGATGGAGTAAACGTAGGCGTAGCCCGGCGGCCCGAAGAGGACGGCGTTGCGCGGCGTGGAGCCGCGATAGGTGTGGGCTGCGGGGTCCGGTGGATTGTTGTGTGGACCGAGGTAGGCTTCTACCTCGACGATGCGGCCGCCAAGGATTTTGCCTTGGACGCGATGGATGAGGAGCTTGCCCAGCAGGCGCGGCGCGACGAGTTCCGGAGGATGTTCGTAAAAGGAGCGGGGCACTGGAGGAAAGTTGTCCCAGTTCCGAAGAGACGAATCTGGGATAACCGGTTTTGTGCGAGGCATAGCTAGACTTTGTGGGCTTTCTTCCACTCTGTGAGGAGCGCAAGAACCTCTTCAGCGTGGCCTTCGGGCTTAACATTTTCAAAGATGTGAACCAGCGTGCCGTCCGGGGCGATCAGGTAAGTGGTTCGCGCTACCTTCTTCACTGGCTTGCCGTACATGGTTGAATCTCGTATGAGACCAAACCGATTGATCGTTTTCTCGTCTGAATCTGCAAGGAGTGTGTAGGGGAGATCGTATTTGGCCTTGAATTTGGCTTGCGCCTTGACGGTGTCGCGGCTGATGCCGAGAATGACGGCTCCGGCGGCTTGGAGTTTCTTGAACTGGTCGCGGAAGCCGCAGGCTTCAATGGTGCAGCCGGGCGTATCGGCGCGGGGATAAAAGAAGAGAACAACAGGAGAGCCCGCGTAATCGGACAGACTGACAGTTTTGTCCTCGTCGGTCTGCAAAGTGAAGTCGGTGACTTTTTGATTCAGCTCCATAGCGTAACCCCTCGAGTAGGATGAAGAACGTGAGGTACAGTTTGTATTCTTTCCGAGCCCATTATTTCCGAATCGGCCTTGCTCTGTCATCGGCGGCGCTGCTGGCGTGTGCGTGTGCGTGGGCGCAGTACGGCGGCTCAGGAACAAATCAGCCGGCAGCCCAGGGGACAAATCAGGCGGCCAGGAAAACGAAGGATGCGCCGCCGTTGCGCGCGGTGGCTGTGCTGGAGTGGACGGGCGAGGAGACGAAGCCGGGCGTACCGGGGAAGATCAAGACGAGCCGGCTGATTCCAATTTCGATTTTTACCGGGGAAAAGCTGGAGGATGCGGGTTTTTACCTGGCGCGTCCGCAGCCGCTGGCTCTGGCGGGCCAGGTGGAGTACCTGCTGACAAAGAACGGGGCTACGGTAGGCCGGTTTGACGTGAAGAACGCGGGCCAGGAGATGGGCTCGTGGGTGGGATACGGCGAGTGGAAGGCTCCGGTAGCGGCCAGGCCGGCCTTTGCGGCGACGCCGAAGCTGGATGACGACAGCGGCGCAGACGACGATAAGCCGGTGCTGCATCGGAAGAAGCATGCGGATGATCCGCAGAGCAGCGGGACGGGAACGGGGCAGGGCAGTGCGAACGGCAGCGGGTCTGGAAGTGGGAGTCCGGCTTCGGGATCGAGTGCAGGGACAAATTCAGGAGCCGGGGATGATTCCGACCGACCGGTGCTTCATAAGAAGAGTTCGGATGATTCGGCGGGAAGCGGTAGCAGCGCCGGGAATGGCTCGGGAAGCAGTTCCGGACAATCCGGCAGCGACCGGCCGGTGATGAAAAAAGCAAAGAACCCGGATGATGAGGACATCGGGCACGCGGACGCCCTGCCGAATATCAGTGATCCGGACCGGCCGCGGCTCCAGCGGGGTAAGGATAACTCGAAGAGCCTGAAGGTGTTGCCGAGCCTGATGGGGATGCCGACGGATATGCGGCAGGTGGTGGGAGTCTCCGACCAGAAAGACAAGCCCGATCATTCGTGGGGCTTTACATGGGCCAATCCGGATGACGAAGAGAAGATGAAGGAGGCGCTGGAGGACCAGGCGCGGATTGCTCTGCAGTTGCCGGGGCAGGCACAGAGTCCGGCCAAAACTTCAGGCGCGTCGAGCAGCGCAGGTTCGAATGCGAGCTCAAGCAGCACGGTGAAGCGCAGTGGGACGGGAACGGCTGCGAAGAAGACCAGGAAGCCGGCTCCGGAGCCTGTGGCGCTTGAGGCTGAGCAGTTCCGGGCCTTCGAGCTGGCGTATGGATCGGGTGCGACGCTGGTGTTTTCGGCGCGAGTACCGAATGGGCCGGACAAGGAACGGTATGTCACGCTGATCGGACAGCCGGATCTCTATGGCGGACTTAGGGTTCTCTTCAAAAACGTGGCGGATTCAGCGCACCTGGACGAGACGCCGCGAATGATTCTGGTGGATGCGGTGGACGCGCTGGCGGATAATCGCGGCGAACTGCTCTTTGAGCTGCGTGGGGCCACGCAGCGGCAGTTTGCGCTGTATCGTGTGGCGCGCGGAGTGGCGGAGCAGATTTTTGTAACAAATGGCAACGCGTACGGATCGGTGAGCGGGGAATAAGAGAGTGGGAACTAGAAGCAAAACTTTGCCCGGACCGGTACTGGCGCTTATGAGCAGCAGAAAATAGGGCTTACGTAGATGCACGACAGCAGATGCTCAGATACAATTTATGAAAGAGTGGACATTATGCCACTCGCGTGAGGATACCTACCGAATGGCAACCGTCGTACCCGCCCCCACCACATCCACCGAAACAACAACAGTTGTTCCCGCCAAGCCGCTGCATAACGCACCTGGGTCGTCTGCCAGCGTTGTGCTGCATGTTGTTCCGGCCCGCGAACAGCTGCAGATGGGCCGCAAGGCAATGGTGGGCAAAGGGTTGAATTGGACCACCCTGGTGGCGATGAGCGCTTTTCACGTGGCAGCGTTGGCGGCGTTGTTCTTCTTTACGTGGCAGCGGCTGGCGGTTTCCGCGATTCTCTACATTCTGGCGATCAATGTGGGCATCGGTATGTGCTACCACAGGCTGCTGACGCACCGCGGCTACCATGTGCCCAAGTGGCTGGAGTACGTGATGACAGTGTGCGCAACGCTTTCGCTTGAGGGCGGGCCGATTTTCTGGGTTTCCACGCACCGGGTTCATCACCAGCTCAGCGACCACGAGGGCGATCCGCATACGCCGCACGAGGGTGGCTGGTGGGCGCACGCAGGCTGGATTATCTTTGGGCAGACCCTGCACTCACAGCCCGAGGTGCTGGAGCGCTACTCACCTGACCTGAAAAAGGACAAGTTTCATGTGTGGCTGAGCAAGTATCACTGGCTTCCGATTACGCTGAGCGGCGTGTTGCTGCTTGCGGGTGGGTGGTATTTTGGCGGGCTGCTGAATGGGATTGCAATGGTGTTGTGGGGCGTAGGGCTTCGCGTGACGCTGGGGCTTCACGCGACGTGGCTGGTGAACTCCGCGACGCACATGTGGGGCAGCCGGCGCTTCCCGACGAAAGATGACTCGCGCAACAGTTGGTGGGTGGCTCTGCTGACCGGCGGCGAGGGCTGGCACAACAACCACCATGCGCATCCGGTGAGCGCGCGGCACGGGCTCAAGTGGTATGAGATCGATCCGAATTTCTGGGGGATATGGCTTCTCTCGAAGCTGGGCCTGGCGCGGAAGATCAAAGTAGCGCAGTATGATCCACAGGACCCGCGGCCGGCAGGAATGTAAAACAACAGAGTTCAGTTCGAAATAACAAAGCCGCAGCCCATCCGGGTCTGCGGCTTTGTTATTTTTGCCGGTGACTTTCCGCGTCGGTGTCCGTGCGGGCTTTGTAAGACTGATTCAGTGTTTCGCTATATATAGATATGCGGAAGATATAAGGTCATAACTCACGATTAGGTGTTGTGATTCAGATTTAGTTTGGCGGGTTGGTTGGTAACTCCACACTGGCTAAATAAGAAGGTTCCTCTTGTATTTCCCTGAATTGACAGTGTGAATAAACAGGTGGTAACAATCAATCGAATGTAGCTTGACTACGAGCATAAGTGGCTCAGTAAGTAGTCGTATGCGAAGAAAAACTATCCCGGTTCTACCCGCAACCATGATCGAGAGCGGGGCTCCGGAATTGCAAGTACTGTGACGCAAGCGAGCAATGACAAGGAGAAATTAGCATGTTACTCCCCCTGCAAGCACACTTCGAGGCTATTCATTTCCCCCATTCCATCCTGAAGGCATTGAAAGCGCATGCGGCGCTGGCCACCCTGGCTCTTCTGGCATTTGTGCCGTTTGCCGGCGCGCAATATCGCGCTTCCATCCAGGGCGTGGTAACGGACACACAAGGCGGAGTTATTCCCGGAGCCACACTTACGCTCGTCAATAACTCCACCAATGAGAAACAGGTAAGAATCAGTGACGGAACCGGCGTGTTTAACTTCAATGCGCTTCCGGCAGACCGGTTCACTTTAACCGTCACAATGAACGGCTTCCAGACCAAGGTTCTCAACAATGTGCAGATCATTCCGGAGCAGGCCAATGCGCTGAATATTGCGCTCGATGTGGCAAGTGTTGCGCAGACTGTGACTGTGGATGCTTCACAGTCTCCGCTTATCGACACAGAGAGTGCCACACTCGGCCGGACAATCTCTGATAATGAGGTCCAGCACATGCCGGTATACGAACGCGACGCAACCGCCCTCATTCGACTGGCGCCTGGAGTGCTGGCGGACGGCGCGCAGGCGGCTGGTGGAGGTGGATTTCAGGCTCCGGGAACGCAAACTAACGTGGCGTCGGGAGGCGGCGGTAATCTCGGGCACTCCAGCAGTATCTTTGCCACAGAAAATGGCGCTTCCGCAAGCGCGAATGGCGGCCGGTTCGATACCAACGGTTATACGGTAGACGGCATCAGCACGGAGAGCGCCGTGTGGGGTGGTGCAACGGTCATTACGCCGAGCGAAGACTCGATCGGCAACATTCAGATTCTCACCAACGCCTATGACGCTGAAAATGGCCGCTTCACCGGCGCATTGACCGAGATCACCTCCAAGAGCGGAAGCAATGCGGTCCACGGCAGCTTCTTCACCCAGATTACTCGTCCCGGATTGAATGCCTATCAACGCTGGAATGGACCTCAATCCGTAGAGACGAGCGGAGAATCAGAGACGCCCGCCGAGCGTGGTCTGCTCCGTGATGAAGACCGCTACAATCAGCTTGGCGGCAGCGTTGGCGGCCCAATCTGGAAGAACAGGGTTTTTGCCTTTTTCGCCTATGAAGGTCAAAGCCAGACGATTCCGGCAACCAGCCTGGAGTGGTATCCGACTACTGCGTTTGCCGGTCTGGCCCCGGCGAGCAGCATTGCTGCCCAATACCTCAGTTTCAAGGGATCGGCTGTTTCAGGCACGCCGATCACCAATGTAACCTGCGGCGACGCGGGCCTGACTGCAACAACCTGCGTAACGATTGCCGGACAGGGCCTGAACATTGGCTCACCGCTGACCACCGCACTGGGCACTCAGGATCTCACGTATCAGAACTCGGCAACTCCCGGTGTCGGCAGTGGGCTCTCCAATGTTGCCGATATTACTCAATACACCATAAGCGATCCCACCGGCAGCGACTTTAAACAATACAATGGGCGCCTCGACGCCGATGTAACCGCCAAGGATCACGCCGCATTTGCAATCTACTGGGTTCCGGTATCCTATAGCCGTTATAACGGAGCGTATGCTTATCAATTCTTCAATCACACGCAGACTAATAACGCTTTTTCGGTGATCTGGAATCACACTTTTTCGCCGACATTCCTGAATGAAGCCCGCGCCAACGCGGCGGGTTGGCGTTACAACGAGCTTGCGAGCAATCCGCAGGCTCCATTTGGCTTGCCTCAAGATCAACTCTTTACATCTGGTCCCGCGCAGATTGGCAGCATCAGCATTGGCGGGTGGGGCGTCCCAACCCCCGACGTTCTGGACCAATGGACTTATGGTTACAAGGACGTCGCCACCAAGATAGTCGGCCGTCAGACAATGAAGTTCGGCTTTGACTTTACCCGGCTTTACTATCTGAATGACCCAATCGGTGCGCCTAACTATACCTTCTATAACATCTGGGATTTTCTAAACGATGCACCCGAGGCGGAAAACGGAGCGTTCCAGGCGACCACGGGTCTTCCTGGCGGCTTCCGCAACGACAATCGCGAGAATATGTGGAGCATCTTCTTTCAGGATGACTGGAAGGCCAGCCCTAACCTGACCTTGAACGCGGGTATTCGCTACTCCTATTTCGGCGCGATGACTGACAAGGACAACAATATGGGTGTTCTCAGGTTTGGCAGCGGAACCGCCCTGCTGACCGGAATTACGATACGCACCGGAATCAACGCCTGGAATGCGCAGAAGCTTAACTTTGGGCCGCAGCTTGGATTCAACTGGAGCCCTTCGCAATTCAAAGGCAAAGTGGACGTTCGCGGAGGCTTTGGGCTGAATTACAACCAGCAGCAGAT
This sequence comes from Occallatibacter sp., assembly GCF_049510455.1. Classification (GTDB taxonomy): domain Bacteria; phylum Acidobacteriota; class Terriglobia; order Terriglobales; family Acidobacteriaceae; genus Telmatobacter. Next base: position 9,393 of record NZ_JBEKYX010000033.1, read on the forward strand.
CGCCACCGCGAACATTTATGATGGCAATCCGCCGGGCACCAGCTCTGTTCCAGGCACCAGCACAGGCCCGACGAATATCAATCCAAATATTCTTTATCAACCCTCAAGCAATCCGGATGATATTACCGGCTACCCGGTGAACCCAAATGCGATTACCACATTTAACTCCGCCGGCCTGCCGGCTGTAGGCGGCGCAAACATTGGCGCCCTGCCTGGCAATATGCCCACGCAGTATACGTACCACTATTCGCTTGAAACCCAGGTCGATTTAGGGCACAGGTGGGTCGCTAACCTGGGTTATATCGGCAGCACAAGCCGCCACCTGATATACAACTACGACTCGAATGCATACGGAATCATCAATGGCGCCGGGCTGAATCCGTTGGTCAGCAGCATCGATACCTTCGGCAGCCAGGGTAAATCGAACAACAACATGATGCTATCCGGCATCAAGCATGAATTCTCGCGAACCTTCTCCGTGGAAGCGCAGTACACCTGGGCGCACAGCTTCGATACCAACTCAGGGCCATATTTTCGAGATGCCTATCTGTACAACACTGCTTACACGTATGGGAGATCCGATTTCGACATCACGGATAACTTCAAGCTCTTTGGTATCTGGCAGCCAGTTATCTTTCGTGGCGAACATAACTGGGCTGAGAAGGTTGTAGGCGGATGGACGCTCAGCGGCATCATGACTCTCCACTCCGGGTTTGGCTGGACGCCGGTTTATAACCTGGGACACCAGATTTACTGCAACGAGTGCAACTATGGGTTCCAGAACCTGCGCCCATCCTATCGTGGTGGAGCCGGCAAGGATACCGGCAACAGTGCCTTCAAGACAGGAAGCAACTTTTCCAACCCCGGCACTCCCAATCCCGCCCCCGATCAGTTCATGAACAATTACTTCTCCGTTCCCAATTATGCAAATGCGATTGCAGACAATCCGGGGCAGACTGCAGCCGCATTTATTCCTCCACCGGGAATTGGCCGCAATACATTTCCCGGTCCTCGTTATCGCGATATCGATCTGAACTTTGCGAAATCCTTTGGACTGCCAAATATGCGTGTGCTCGGCGAAAACGCCAGGATTGAGATCAAGGCGAACATGCTGAATGCGTTCAATCTGTTGAACATCAATCCCAGCACGATCTCGACTAGCGTTACCAGCAGCAATCTGGGCCAGGCTTCGGGAGCGCTCGGGTCGAGAATCATTGATTTTCAGGCGCGCTTTAGCTTCTGAGTATTTTGGGCGAATGATTCTGTGTCATGCGGAGGGAGGCATCAATCCCTCCGCATGTTTATTTAGGATGATTCCGCAAAGACGGGAATGCGAGGGTATGTTTGAAGAGATTTGACACGCTTCCACTAGGCGTTTTGCGCAGCGCTGCGCTCTTGTTTGCGTTATCGGCAGCGGCAGGGCTTGCGGCGCCTGCGCAGCAGAGGATCGAGATTGATGCACAGTCGGTTGCAAAGCCGTTTCCGCATTTCTGGGAGCAGATGTTTGGCTCAGGGCGCGCCATCTTGTCGCTGCGCGAGAGCTATCGCGAGGATTTACGGGCGGTGAAGCAGGTTGCCGATTTTCACTACGTTCGATTTCATGCGATTTTGCATGATGAAGTAGGAGTTTATAACGAAGATGAGCATGGCAATCCGGTTTACAACTTTGCGTATGTGGATCAGATTTACGATGGCTTGCTGAAAGATGGTGTGCGTCCATTTGTGGAGATCAGCTTTATGCCGAAGAAGCTGGCCTTCAATCCGGATGCGCTGCATCCGTTCTGGTACAAACAGAATGTTTCACCACCGAAGAGCATGGAACGATGGGATGATTTGATGCGTCATTTCGCGCAACATCTTGTCGACCGCTATGGAGTAGATGAAGTGGCGCAGTGGTACTTCGAGGTCTGGAACGAGCCGAATATCGATTTCTGGAATGGGATTCCGAGAGATAAATCGTATTTTGAGCTATACGCACATACGGCGCGTGATCTTAAGGCCGTCAACAGCCGGTTGCGTGTGGGCGGCCCGGCAACGGCTGCGGCACACTGGATTCCGGAGTTTCTGAAATACGCTGCCGAGAATCACGTTCCGGTGGATTTTGTGACAACGCATGGGTACGCGGACGATACGGCGGAGGATCTCTTTGGCACAAAGGAAGATGTGCCTATGGATGAACGCGTGTGCAAGGCAGTAGCTAAGGTGAGGACCGAGATTCGCACCTCAGCGCAGCCGAATCTTCCGCTTTTCTGGACTGAGTGGAATGTGCAGGGAATGAACGAGTCGCGCGATACGACATTTGTGGGGCCGGCGCTTGCGAATACAATTCGCCAGTGCGATGGGACGGTGGAGATGATGTCGTTCTGGACCTTCTCGGATGTGTTCGAAGAGGGCGGTCCTATTTCGAAGCCATTCATCGGCATGTTCGGGCTGCGAGCCGAGGGTGGTATCAATAAGCCGAGTTACTATGACTACGGCCTATTGCATCAACTGGGTACGGAGCGCTTGTCTGCTACATCCAACGATGTGCTTGTAACGCGGACACAGAGCGGAGGGCTTGCGATAGCCGCGTGGAACCTGGTTGATCCTGGACAGACAGGCGAGACGAAGACGATGGATCTGGTCTTTCGAGGCTTGCCTGCCGATGCTCGCGTCTCCATTGAAAGAGTCGATGACGATCATGGCAATGTGCTGAAAGCATATAAGGCCATTGGGAGCCCGCTAAGTCCCACGCCGGCGCAGGTAGAGCAATTGAATCGCGCAACCGCTCCTACCGCGCCAGAGGAAACTCGGCTGCAGGCAGGAAGACTTAAGCTGACGCTAATGCCGAATGCGCTGGTGCTGATCGAAATTCAGATGTGAGAACGAGTCGCGGCAATCGTTGGCTCAGTTGCCTGCGCCAAGAGGAGCAAGCTCTTTCATGCGCGCTCGCAGCGTGGACTTTCGTACCGGCGTCTCATGCAGAAGCAACTCCGTGGCTTGCACGAGCGGATTCGCGTGAAACCACCGCTGCACAACATCGTCACAAAGAAGATTTGTAATCGCCAGCAGTGACATTCCCTGATGATGCGCCATCCACTCCTTAACAAGGGCGGGCGAGCGACGCGAGGCAGTATAGTCAGCGGCTTCGTAGAGTCCAAAAGCGCCGAGCCATTTAGCGGATTCCATTCTGCGGAGATTCTGAATTGCTGCAGGCGTGTCTATGTTCAGAGCAAGGAATGTAGAGTACGGCGAGATAACAGGTCCAGCCGATGCCTCACCCCAGGCCGAGATGCGCGGGATGCCATAGGCCTGATAGTGATAATGGCCTGAATCATTTCTGGTGGCGCCACCGGACTCAGAGATGCCCCAGGGAAGGCCCAGCTTTTCAGCAAAGGCGCGCTGTACATGCACCACCGCAGATTGCGTATTTGCAAGGAGCGTACCTGGAAAGCTGCGCGTCCACAGCGCAGGCATCAGGTACTCAAACATGGTTCCGCTCCACGAGAGAAGAAGAAAGCGATTATAAGCATGGACGTGATCGCGGGAGAGTTTGAACCAGCTTTGCTGCGAAAGATCACCGCGGGCAATGGCCAGGAACGTGGAGATGCGTGCTTCTGAGGCGATCATGTCATAGCAGGCCTGATGCCGTTTCTGCGCAGACATCTCATAGCCGATGGAGAGAATCTGACGATCGGGATCGACGAGAAATGCGAACTCAGTTTCCTCAGCGACGCGCTCGGATTCACGCGCAACAGCTTGCAGGCTGTCTGCTAAGGAACGGAGATTGCCGATTGCCGCGCGCAGTGCGGCCTGCAGCTGCTCGGAGAGCCGGGCCAGGACCGTATCGGAAGCGAACTTCTCGGCGTAGTCAGAAAGACGGGCACTGAGAGTTTCAGCAAACACGAGCGCAGCCTGGATGGAGAGCGTTCCAGCCTCTTCATTCCACTGGAATCCTGAGAGCGTGCGCACGGACTTATATTCCGGAAGCATCCACGGCAGATAGTCGCGGAAGATGGCGCGAAGCTGCGCTATCCGGTTTTGCATTTCCGCCAGCCACCATGCCGCGCCGGGCTTTCCCTTCTTTGCAGAAGGCGCGCCCACGATGGCGGTCTGAGCAGAGAGCAGCCATGCTGCCCAATCTGTTGTGAAGGTCTTCGGATTTGGAATGCCGAGTTTTACAAGCGTAGGCGGCATGGCGTCAAGCGAGCGCAACATGCGCCAATGCGTACGCAGACCGCCCCAGAGACGCGGTTCGATCAACGGACGCGCCATGACGTCAAGCGTGCCGGCGTGCAGCGTGTAGAGCGAGGCCACGAAGTTGCCGCTATCGACCGTGGACACAAACTGAGCGTCGCCGAGCGGCTGAAGAGTTTTGGTGTCGTACCAGTTGTACAGATGTCCGCGGAACTTTTCGAGACGCGCGATGGTGGTCAGACTGCGCGCAGTAAGATCCGCAAACTCAGGCGCTGTGAGAAAACCGAGATCATAAGCAGACTGCCGCGCGTTGAGAAGCAGGCCGATGTTTGTGGGCGAGACGCGAGCTGCTTCTACTTCGCCTTCTTCTTCGACGTTGTCGGGAATCAGATAATTGTGTCCCTCGGCGCCGAACTGATGAAAGTATCGCCATATACGGAGAGCGTGGGCCTGCAGGAACTCTTTGTCGTCTCCGGTAAGCTGTTTGTCCGGATGGGGAGGACGGTTCAGCCAGGCCGCAACCTGAATTCCAATGAGCCACAAGGCAAGCAGTGGAGCCGCAACAAGAATAGCTCTATGGTGCGGAGAAAAGAACCAGACCAAGGCGGCAATGCCGAGGGTGATCAGTGGAACCAATGCGAGATAACGATCGACGGGCGTGCTTCCAGAGCCGCCGTCCGATTCGGCTTGTGCCGCTGTTTCCCACTCAAGCAGCCGCTTGCCAGTAATGAAGCGCCGGATAAGAGAACGCACAATTGCATCAAAGGCAGACAGCGCTTTATGCGGAAGAAGCACAAGATGGAGAAGGGCAACGAGCAGTGAGCGCCAGAAGCCGGATATGGTTTCTCCCAGTTCGCCTTTGTGTTCGGTTGTCATTGCCCGGATTATGCCGAATGCGAGCTCAACGACTGACGGGAAGATAAACAACAGTACAGAAAGAATGGTCCAGTAAACGGGTCCGCCTGGAAGGCCCAACCAACCGGCAACAATCAGCAGCAAGACAAATGTGTCGAGCAGCGAACGCCGCAGGTTATCGAAGATCTTCCAACGGTTGATAGCAGAGACAGGATTGGAGACGCTGTGGCCCGACTCGTCGGGAACGCGCGAAAACATCCATTGTGCAATCTGCCAGTCGCCGCGCACCCAACGGTGCTCACGGCGGCTATAGGCGCTATAGTGCGAAGGATAGTCTTCAATCAATTCGACATCGGTTACGAGTCCAGCGCGCGCATAGGCGCCTTCAATCAGATCGTGGCTCAGAAGCGCATTCCGTGGGAAGCGATTGTTGAGCGCGGCATGAAGCGTCGCCACTTCATAGATACCCTTGCCGGTGAAGATGCCTTCGCCGAAGAGGTCTTGATAAGCGTCGGACATCGCGCGTGTGTAGATGTCGAAGCCGTTCTGCCCGGAGAAGATGGCAGCGAGACGGGAACGTGTTGCGGATCGTACCGTGATGCTGATGCGGGGCTGCAGTATGCCGTAGCCTGAGGTGACAACGCGCTGCTCAGGATCGATGACTGCCTGATTCAAGGGGTGAGCCATTGCGCCAACGAGCTGCGCCGCAGCACCGCGCGGAAGCTGCGTGTCGGAATCCAGGGTGAGAACATAGCGCACCTGATGCAGCACATTCAGCGGGCCGGCCTTAATCGGAAAAGCATCATAGACGCCTGCCAGAAGCTTGTTCAGGTCGAGCAGTTTTCCGCGCTTGCGCTCCCATCCCATCCATACTTCCTCCCGAACGTTAAAACGGCGGTGACGGTGGAGCAGCAGAAATGGTTTGCTTCCGGAGGAGCGGTATTTGTCATTCAGATTGTCAATCAACCGCACAGCAAGCTCAACGAGCGGATGAGAATCGTTTTCATTAGGCTTGCTCGTGGAATCCGCGAGATCTGAGAGTAACGCGAAGTGCAGGCTGCGATCGCGATTAGCAAGATAACGCACCTCAAGATCGTTGGCGAGCTTGCGAACCTGCTTTTCGTTGAGCAGAAGCGACGGAACTGCGACGAGCGTGGAGAATTCGCTGGGGATTCCTTTATCGAAGTTGAGCTTTGGAAGTGTCTGCGGCTCGTAGAAAGCGGTAATTGTTCGATTTGCGAGATCGACTGCGGCCTGCGTGGCGGGCAGCAAAAGAAATACGATTGCGGTGAGCATCGCGGCCATGCCGGAAAAATGAACAAGCACGGGGAACAGTGCCGCAGCGATGATAAAGACGGTAAGAATAAGGATGCCGTTGATATAAAAATCGTCGGCGTTTGCTCGAACAAACTCCCGGATGCGCCATGGAACAGGGGGATGGAAGTTAACGCGCTCTGCCAGCGCCGGAAATCCATTGTCAAGAATGTAATAACCCACATGAACTTGGCGCATGCGGATTCGCGGGTCAGACGCCGTCTCTTTTTCTCCCTCACGCGCAAGCAGAAGAGCTTCATACGCCACTTGCGATTCATTGCAGTCGGAGTGATACGCGACGAATGCCACGTGCTTTCGGTACATCTCGCGTGTTGTGAAGTCCATCGCGGAGTATGCCCCGGCAGGATCCTGGCGCAGCACGCTGTCAAATTCAATCAGCGGTTCAATCAGGAACTGCCAGTCGGTATTCGTCATTGCCTTCAGGCCCTTGACTTGCGCCAGGATAGAAGATGCTGAAAAGGAATCCTGTGCCGATCCCTGTGCGAGCAATAGAGCCTGTGCATCGCCCAGGATGACATCGAGAAGTGAGAAACGGAGAAAGAGTGGAATCGCCCACAGCTCTTTCAGCGTGAAAGGCTCATGCGCCTGAATCGTCTCTATGAAGGTCCGAAAGGTTTCCCCGGTGAAGACGTAATCGACGGCACGAAGATAGCGGTCTGTCAGTACAGCGGTACGCGGAGTGCCGGACCCGGAATTCAGAACCGCGCGCGGAAGCCGGATCAGACGCGAACGCGCGTCGGAGATGGCGAAGAGCGCAGACCGCAGATAACGATAGTTCGCGCGCAATTCAAGAAATGCACCGCGCTCGTCTCCTTGTTGCGAGTTCATCAATGTCCTGGCAGCGGGCGAATCAGCAAGATCCTTCTCGAGGCGTCTAAGGGAATTTCGCGCCGCATCAACGCGCGCAAAAAAAGTACAGGGAGTGGACGGACGCAGGATGGGTTCCAGAGAGGCAACTGCACGAGCCTCAGTAATGAATCGATCATCAGCTTCTGAAGTCATAATTTGTGGCTCAATAGAATAGTCCAGCGAAGTCATAATTCCTCATCGATAACTGGCGGCTTGCATCTCGAACATCTCCGCGTACCGTCCAGCGAGTGCAATCAGTTGCGCGTGTGTTCCCTGCTCCACAATGCGTCCGCCTTCCAGTACAACAATTCGGTCGGCCATTCGCACTGTAGAAAAGCGGTGCGAGATGAGCAGGGCCATCTTGCCCTGGGTTAGTTCGGCGAACCGCTCAAAAACCTCAAGTTCACTTTTTGCATCAAGTGCTGCTGTCGGTTCATCCAGGATCAGTAATTGCGCATCGCGGAGATAGGCGCGCGCCAGTGCGAGCTTTTGCCATTCGCCGCCGGAGAGATCGACTCCGCCTTCAAAGCGCCTGCCCAGCATCTGGTCGTAGCCGGAATGCAGACGGGAAACGACATCATTGGCAAGGCTCCGGTGCGCGGCAAACTCGATCTCTTGCTGTGTGTGCGACGTCTCGATGCGGCCAACCGCAATGTTTTCGCGTGCTGTCATTTCATAGCGCATGAAATCCTGAAAGATCACGCCGATCTCTGCATGCAGCGATGCAAGATCGTATTCGCGCAAGTCCACGCCATCAAGAAGAATCTCGCCTTCTGTCGGATCGTAGAGGCGTGTGATGAGCTTGACGACGGTTGTCTTGCCCTGACCGTTTTCACCAATCAGAGCAATGCGTTCACCGGGTGAAAGTGTGAAGTTGAAATTGCTCAGAATTCTGCGGTCAGTTCCGGGATAGGTGAAAGAAACATTGCGGAATTCAAAGCCACGCACAACCCGGTGCGGCGCGGGCAACGCATTCGGCTTGGATGCAACACGCGGCTTCATCTCAAAGAAGGCAAGCAGGTCGGTGAGGAACAGAGCCTGATCGGCAACCCCGGATGCGGTTGAGAATGCCTGCTGAATATTGCTCATCGCCTGCAGAATCGCTGTGGTGATCAGCGTGAGGTCGCCGATGGTGTAGTGTCCCTGAATGGTGCGAAAAATGCAGTAGGCGTATGCTCCGTAGTAGCCAAGCTGCCCAAGAATGGACAGCACTCCGCCCCAGAAAAGACGCCTGCGATTGAGGCTCACATTCTCTTCGTAAATTTGCTGCGAGAGTCCGGTGAAACGTTCCGTGAGGTAATTGCTCAGATTAAAGAGCTTCAACTCCTTTGAGGCCTCTTTGCTTCCACCCACCTGCCGCAGATAATCCATCTGCCGGCGAAACGGCGTCTGGCGAAAATTTTTCGCGTAGGTCAGAAATGCAAAGTGGCTTTCGCCGAGAAATGCCGGAATGATTCCAGCGATGAGAATCAGCAGAAGAATTGGAGAGTAGCGAACAAGTACTGCGGAAAATGCCAGTGCAGTGACTGTCTGCTGGATGAGCCGTCCCATTTGCTGGATCATGGCCAGCCTGTCTGTAGCCTGTACACGGGCGCGTTCCAGGCGATCATAGAAGACCGGATCTTCATACGCGGTAACGTCGAGAGCCGCGGCCTGCCGCATAACCTCGACGCTGACGTGATGCGTGTAGCGATCAGCCAAAAGATTGTCAAAGTAATCCACGGCACGCAATAGCGCGCCTGTGAGCACTGCCAAAACCATCTCTGCGATGACCAGCCACCAGAAATGCTGCGGCAGAGACTGGTGCTGCACGATGCGGTTTACGCCGTCAATGATGAATCGGCCGATAATGCCGATGCCTACGGGGAGAAACGCAACTAGAATGCGGATGGAAATATTCCAGAAAACGATGTGAGGACCCGACTCCCAGACGAAATGAAGCACGGGAGGAATATTTTTAAGCGCTGCCAGACGATCGGCCCATGCGCCGCGTGGGCGCTGAGAGCCTTGAGTGTCAGCGTGGCTATCTGAATCAACTTTTGTAGGGCGACTCATAGTTGTAAAACGACCCCTTGTCACCCTGCGCGACCAGTTTTATGTATGGCGCGAGTTCTTTGGATTCGTTCACACAGAGGATCACGCTGCGCGATCCTGCGCGCCAGCGCCAGATTCCCTGTGATGGCACATATGATGCGGTTTATCCGCCGAATGTTGTTTTTCCGTCCCGGCTCGTCAGGAGGATTTCTGTGAAGACTCAGGCGTGTAGGGGTTAAAGCCGGCTGTCGTCATACCGCGCTGCGCCTCGGGATTCTTCATGAACGTCTCCCACACAAATCCGGTGCGGGTATTCTCGGCCATGAGCATCGTGATGCCTGTATCAATGCCAATGACATCGGTGTCGTACCAGCCAGTCAGCGGATTGAATGCATTGACAAAGCCGTAGCGGCTCCAGGCATTCGGGTAGTGATCATGGATGGTTCGCAGCACGCGCAGGGTTTCATGCGGCATAAAAGGTAGTGACCCGCCGGCGGCAGAGGGAACAACGGTGCCGTCAATGGGACCGGTTGCAGGTGGACCACCCCAGGCAACATAGCCATGTGGGGAATCAGAGGCCGTAATTCCCCACAGCGCGTTGCTGTAGTCAGGAAAATCCACATTAAGCTCAATGCAGAACCGCCTGTGCACGTCCGTGGCGATGACTGAGTTCTGAAAGTAATCCGCGTACTGATCGCGCTTGTTGCGAAAGTCAAACCACGCCTGCGAATACTGGTGTACAAACAGTGGCGCGAAGGAGCCGACATAGCGCATGCCGTCGTATTCAAACGTTGTGCGCTTCCAGGCAAACCATGCTTCGCTATGCAGCGGATGCGTGGTGGAACCCATGCCGAGCAGGTACATCATCATCAGCTCGCTGTACAGATCCCAGCGGGAAGGAATAAAGCCCATCTCGGGTGTCCATCCATGCGAAAGCAGGGTTGTATCTTCAGAGAGCCACGTCCAATCCACGCGATCGAAGATAGCGTGAGCCAGTTCGCGGATGTCTTTGTCCTCAAAGTGCTGGCCGCACGTAAGGATTCCGCACAAGAGAATGGCTGTATCGACGGACGAGGCTTCCGAATCCCAGATTCTCTCGCCGGTGTTGATATTGGCAAAGTGATAGAAGAAGCCGCGATGCGTGGGGAGTTTGTGCCAGAGAAAGGACAGCGTGTGAAGCACGCGCAGGCGCGCATCCGCATGGCTGATAAAGCCTCTCCTTTCTGCAATGCAGATAGCTGTGAGGCCAAATCCGGTGGAGGCAATGCTGGCCGCGACGCTCTTGTCCGTGGTGCGCACATTACAGCGGTCTTTGATCAGCCCCGTCGTCGGATTCCCTTGTTCCCAGAAGAATAGAAAATTTGCGTGCTCCAAATCATCAAGGAACTGTTCCTCCTCCGGCGTGAAGGGAGATTCCACCGGCGGCGTGGGAGGCTGCTTTTCATGCTGGCTGGCCCGCTGAGCCAGCGCTTCTATTGCTGCTACCTGGGCGAGTGACGGGACAAGCGAGAGGCCTGCCATCTGCCGCAACAGCCTGCGGCGAGAGACATCCAGGCTTTCTTTCAATCGTTTTTCGTCTAATTTAGGCAGTCTCATCCGTCCATATAACCAGCACGTAAGAATTTACGAACGCATCCGCAGATGGCCTGAAAGCGTGGGGGCCAAAACCTTAGATTCAAAAATACGCCTCCGGGTAAGCTAAGCGGGCAGCAAATTCCGGCGCGAATGCGTCCAAGTCCCATGAAGCAGGATGAAAGAGTGCGCAAAAGCAAAAAAATCATCCTTATCGTCGTCGTCCTGGCCGTGGCTGCAGCAGTTGCCGCGATTCTTGTCTGGCGCCTGCACATCTGGCACCCGCATCTTTCCGTGATTCGGGGCGCGGTGATACGCCACGACGCGGATGTGAGCAAAGAGCTTCCCATTGCCGGTGTAGTGGTAACCGGGACACGAGGCACAATGACTGCTAACGGGCGTACGGATGCTTCCGGATATTTCGAGTTGAGGTTTCCTGAGCCCATTTGGCCAGGGCAGACGGTTGACCTGACATTTCGAGATGATGATTATGAGCCGCTAGACATGGATCTCAAGATGGCTTACCGTTCCACGATGAGAAGGCTGGTGATTGCAGCCATGGAGCCGATTCCTCAGCCTGCCAGAACCGAGTCCGGCGGCCCACTCACAATCGTGTCGAACATTCGAATCCGCTATACCGTGCACTCGCAGCAGGCGGACAACATCGGCAGCGTGGTCAAGACGTTTCAGGTGGTCAATCGCGGTGACATCCCTTGCAGGCGGCAAGCTCCATGCTCTCCGGACGGTGAATGGAAGGCGACGTCCGACTCGGTAAAGCTGGATGCGGGGCAAGATAATGAATTCCGGAATGTCCGCGCGTCTTGCATTGCTGGGCCATGCCCATTTACGCGCATCGATAGCAGCGGCTTTACACAGGGAGGCCGCATGATTACTGCCTCTGCGCTTAACTGGTCAGATACGACTACATTTCTTGTAGAAGCAGAGGTCTTTCATACCGCGCTGGCCTCAAGCGTGCGCCAGTCTTATCCGGTGATGTATGATCGCGCATTTAATTTTACGCTTCCGGAAAGCAAAGAAGGATTAAGCATTGAGGCGGATGTTAATGGCCAGCCGATGATCTTCCCGCTAGGGCCGGAGCTTTATCTGAGCTGGGCCACATGCACATCAAGAACAGCTGGAGACGAAAAAAAGTCCACCGTGTACCGGTGCGAAATGAAGCCAGGATACCGGTTCTGAAGATGATCGATCTGAACATTCTCCCGTCTAAATGTGGTCCATTTCGGCATTTGCGCCTTAGCAGGAACAGCCTGCTCTGTCGAACCCGGCTTTGCGCGTGCTAGTCTCTGAAGAATTGTGGCGAACTTTGAAAAAGCGCCGGCGGAAGTCCGGGAGATTCTCTCCAAGCCGATTCAGCAGCTTGGGCTGAAGCTGGAAGGCGGCCCGCTCGAACGCTTTGTGCGGCAGCTTTACAAAGAGCTGGACGCCAAGGGCCTCACCAAATTTCGTCCACGGTGCTATCTCAGCGATGAGTGGGGCTGCCCCAGCATGGAGCCCGTGATTGGCATTCCGTTTTACCTGGCCGATCCAAACCTGCAGCGCCTGGAAGCTGCGATGAATGACATTGAAGACGCGCGGCAGATCATGATGTACATGCGCCACGAGGCAGGCCACGCTTTTAACTACGCCTACGCGCTCTTTAAAACAGAGGAGTGGCGTGAGATCTTTGGGCCATTCCGCAGGGCTTACCGGGATAACTACAAGCCTGTTCCATTCTCGCGCCAGTTTGTGCGGCACATGGAAGGATGGTACGCGCAGAAGCATCCGGATGAGGACTTTGCTGAGACGTTTGCTGTCTGGCTCACACCTCGCTCCAACTGGCGCAAGCGCTATCAAGGCTGGGGCGCGATGCGGAAGCTGCTTTACATGGATCGCATAGGCCACGAGTTCGGCAATGCAGATCCTGTGGTGGCGCATGGCAATACCGATATTACGGTGGACGAGATGGATCTGACGGTTGGCGAGTTTTATGAGCATGCGCTCGATCAGCAGCTAAGCCTCGGCGACCTTCCGCTCGATACCGACCTGCGCGACATCTTCAACGTGTCGAAACACCGCAGAAAGAATGTTCGGCCGGCGGGCGAGCTGCTGCGTGAAAATCGCAAGGTACTTATCGACAAGGTGAATTACTGGACGGGCGTGCAGCGTCCCTTGGTAAAAAAGCTTGTGGAGAGCATTGAGGCGAAGGTTAACGACCTTGGCCTGCGTGCCGACAAACAATGTGAGCGGGAATATCTGACTGAGATCACCGTGTATGCAACTGCGCTTGCAATGACCTATATTGCGCGGGGCAAGTTCATCCTGCCGTGATTCATTGTGTACTGGTATGCGCTTCCCGGTTGCCGTTGATGGCGGAAGCGAGTGAAGATTCGAGTGAGGCGGAAGAAACGCAGGGCATTTTATGGAAGCACTGAAGATCACGATCCTGTATGACCTCTGGGAAGATACAGTTCCTGAGCCGGAGCCAGAACCCGAGCCGGCCAAGCCATCGCGCGGCAAAAAGATCAAACCTGTGCGGAAGAAAAAAGATCCACTGCACGAGCGCGAAGAGATATTCAATGCGCTGACAAAGCTTGGATATGAGCCCGCATATCATGTGCTGGACGGCAGAAACCAGGCTCTGCTCTCACTGGCAAAATGCAGCGCCGATCTCGTCTTCAACCTGACAGAGTCCTATGCCGGCGATGACACGATGGATAAGAACATCGCGGCGTTTCTTGAAATGCTGCATCTTCCATACACCGGCGGCGGCCCGCAGGCGCTTTATCTTGCGCAGGATAAAGCGATTGCGAAAAAGATATTCGACTTTCACAAGATCAAGACTCCGGACTTCGCAGTGTCGTACAAGGGCCGCACCGATCACTCACATGACATCAAGTTTCCGCTGATCATCAAGCCAGTTTCAGAAGATGGTTCGATCGGTATCGACAGCGGCTCCGTGGTGGAAAGCGTGAAGGACCTCATGGAGCGCATTCACTACATCCACGAGGAATTCGATAGCCCAGCGCTCATCGAGGAGTACATCGAAGGCCGCGAAATCTATGCCGCGATTCTCGGCAACGAAAGCCCTGAGGTGCTGCCGCTGATTGAGCTGGATCTTTCAAAGCTGCCCAAGGGAACTCCGCGAATCGCCGGCCAGGATGTAAAGTTCTTTCGCGACACAGAAGCGTACAAGCTGACAAAGTCCGCTCCGGTGGAGGATCTCGACGAGGAGACCACGCAACGACTTCAGGACATTGCGCTGGCCGCTTATCGCGCTCTCAAGCTGCGTGACTACGGTCGTATTGATATGCGCCTGAATGATAAGGGCGAGGTGTTCGTCATTGAAGCCAATCCGAATCCCTGGCTCGCCAGCACAGCAGAATTCGCAATGGCAGCCAAAAAAGCCGGCTACACATACGCCGAGGCAATCGACAAGATCGTAAAACTGGCCTACGCCCGCGCCGCGTAACTCCATAGGTGAGGTAGATCTTTGCGCCATACGATCTCATTTTCCGCCGAAGTTTTTCTAGCGGAGTCATTGAGACAGTCAGGCTCAGCGATAAGCCTGAGCCGGGTGAAATGGTCACAGAACAGGGACGATGAGCACTTCTTCGCCCAGTACCGTCAAGCTCCAAGGAACCCGGCAAGGATCAAGGTAAGGCAGAGCACCACAGAGAACGGAAGGACATTCATTCGAGACACCCGCCTGAGCTTCGCTGTTTCTGTCCCCTGGGGTACAACCTCACTATTTATGTCCTCCCGCTTCGCCTGAATCTCCAAAGCCTTCTGTCGATCGGCGTTGCCCTTATTGCGAAGCAACTCCACTAGTTGTCCGACCGGTCCCTTTGGCTCCGGACCATTGAGGAGCGCAATGCTAAGCTGGCGACGGATCGGACCATTGACGAGCGGAATGACCTTGATACTTGCGACCTTAAGAGCCTTCTCAAGAGCCATGCAAGGGACGAATCCCACACCGAGTCCTGCCTCTACCGCTGCGATGATGCCCTCCGTGGAATTCATATCAATTGATATACGCAGCTGTTGCCGGAGGACGCCATTCTGTTCGAGATACTCTTCTACAAAACGGCGCATGCCGGACCCAACTTCCCGCAGCAGGATCGGCTCCTGCACAAGCTCGGCAGCTTTGAGCAGCGTCTTCTTTGCCCATCGATGATCATGCGGCACAATCAGTGTCAGCTCATCTTCTCCAAACGCCTCGATCTTCAGGTCCGGTCGGAATGCGGGAGCCTCAATCAATCCGATTCCGACCTGATGCATGGTCAGGGCGTGCAGAATCTCATTCGTGCTGCCGCTCATAATATGAATTCGGAGTCTGGGCCATTCGCTCACCAGATGGGGAAGGAGCCTGGGCAGGAGATAGACGGCAATCGTATGGGAGGCACCAATAGTCAGTTCGATTCCTTCCTGTCCTCCGAATGGCGCCAGTGCGGCAATGGCATCATTCGTCACCGCCTCGATCTGCCGCACGTACTGCAGTAGAGTGGTTCCCGCCGGCGTCAGGCTGATATCGCGTCCGATACGATCGAAGAGTGCAATGCCCAGACTCTCTTCGAGAGACTTGACCTGGGAAGTTACGGCAGGCTGGGTGAGATGAAGCTCATCCGCAGCCCTCCGGAAATTGAGCGTATCCGCGACTACGCGGAAGACCTTCAGCTTAAAGTTTTCCATCATGGCGTTGCACCAATCTGATAATTGAGAGTCGCAAGAGCAAGCCGATATTGATATTGCGCATTCGTATTTCCAATGGCGGCATCCGTCTGCTGAAACTCAGCCTGACTCAGCTCTACGATTGAACTGAGGCCCAGTTGATATCGCGTCTGCGCTAAACCAAGAGCCAGATTAGCTTCTTTGAGCAATTCCGCTGTCACCGCAACCCGCTGAAATGCAGTGTTCGCTGCCAGCCAGGCGGTGCGAACATCGCGAACAATATGATCGCGTAGACCGCGGCTCTGCTCCGACGCAGCTTGAGCCCGGATCGTCGCTTCCTTGGCCTGTGCCGAGTAGAGGAAACCATTGAAGATCGGAATGTTCATGTTGACGCCGGCTGCGCCCCACCAGTTCGTGGTGTAGTACTGCTCTCCTGGACGAATGGGGACGGTGCCAGCAGTTCCAGCAGCGGTGATGGTGGGCAGCATCTGATCGTGCTGCGCGTGGCTGAATTTAACCGCAGCCTGCTGGCTGTAATTCAACGCCTGCAGATCGGGCCTTTGCTGAAGCGCGAGTTGAATGAGTTGGTCAGCATTCGGCGGAGGAGGGTGCAGTGGGCCATTGTCTTCGTCCAGGTCGTATATCTGTTGCCGGTCGAGGCCTAACACGTCATCCAGTGCCACCATCGTGGAGTCGGCGTTGTTCTGCGCATCCAGTAACAGCAACTTCGCCTGCGAAAGATTGACATCCGCAAAGCTCAGATCAAGGGTCGACTTGAGCTTGTTCTTTGTCATCGCACTGACCTGTGTGTCCGTAGTATTCCTTGTAGTGACATTTTGCTCAGCAACCTTAAGCAAAGCCTGGGCCTGCAGGGTATTGTAGAAAGCCTGATCCGTCACGATGACAATGTCTTCGGTGGTGGCGAGGGTGCTTGCATTCTGCGCCTTCTCTTGCAGTTTCGAAGACGCAACAAGATTCTTCGTTCTCCCAAAGTCCGTGATCAATTGTGTGGCAGTGGCACCGGCGCCTGCATGCGTGAAGAGGCGTGAGGCTGTGAGCGATCCCGCCGAAATGCGGGAGCCGTCTTCTGCATCCTCGGCAGTAATGTTGCCCGTCGCGCTCGGCAGTTCCGCCGACCGCAACTCCCGAACTACCTGATGTTGCGCCAGCGCAAGCAGCCGTCCAACTGTGACCCTTGGATTGTTCTTGATCGCCATCTGTTCGGCTTCGATGCGCGTGAGATGGGTCGGTTGTCCCGGAGCCGAACTTCCCGATGTGGTTTCCGGGGCTTGAGCTGCTACTTGAGATATCGTCGAAAGATTTCGAGGCGCGTTGGCTATAAGCCGACTCGGCGGAGCATCGGGAAGCAACGGCTGGCTTGCTGTCTGTCCGGATAATGCTCCGGAGCAGATGATGGCAAATGAGCCCAGGAGTATGGAACGGAATAGTCGGACTCTTGTTCTCTTCATCATTTTCTATCCCTCCGCCTTAACTGCGGTTGTCTTTTCCAGCCGGCCGTGGATGATCAGGTACACTGCCGGCACCAGGAAGATAGTGACGACGACCGATGCCGCCAAACCGCCGATAATGGCCCGCGCCAAAGGTGCATATTGCTCGCTTCCGGCTTCGATGCCAAGCGCCATCGGGATCATGCCCAGGAGTGTTGCCAGGGATGTCATGAGAATCGGGCGCAGGCGCACCTTGCACGACTGCACCACTGCCTCCAGAAGCCCCAGTCCTTGTTTATGCAGGATGCCGGCAAACTCGACGATCAGGATGCTATTCGACACCACGATGCCGGTCATCATGATGACGCCCATCAGTGACATGATGTTGAGCGTGCTGCCGGTGGCAAGAAGCGTCAGAACGACTCCTGCCAGACCCGGAGGAATGGCCATCAGGATGATGAATGGATCGATGAACGACTTGAACTGCGCCATCAGGATCAGGTACACCAGAGCGATCGAAAGCAACAGTCCGACGCCGAAGTGCAGGAACGAATCATTCATGCTGATGACCGCACCGCGGACGACGATGCGTGTGTTTTTCGGCTTCTGTGTGTTTATGACCAGTTTCTGGATGTTCTTGTTTACCTTCTCCAGGGCTTCCGTCGAAGGCATCACATAGATGTCTATTACACGGCGAATCTGATAGTGATCTACTTCGGTTGGCGTATTGATCTCTTTAATATCGACAACCGATCGCAACGGGGTATAGGCCTGTGAACTGGCTGACCGCAGAGGAATGTCTTTGAAGTCCTCCATGCTCATGTTGCCGATCTTTTTATTGAAGTACTGCACGGTGAGCATGTAGTTGTTGCCTGTATCGGGATCGATCCAGTAGCTGGGCGCGATCTGTCCATCCGAGGTCAGCGCTGTAATGACGTTGTCCACGACATCCTTGGGCGATAGCCCAATCAGACTGGCGCGTTCGCGATCGATGTTCATCTCGAGGCCCGGGTACTTCAGGTCTTGCGGGATATACACATCACTCACATTTTTGAGACCCTTGATCTTTTGGGCCAGCCCTTTGGCTATATCGAAGGCGCCGTCCATGTCGTTCGAGCTGATCTGGATATCGATCGGAGCGGGCAAACCTTGATTAATGACCGAGTCCACCAGACCCCCGGCCTGGAAGTACGTCGTCAACTCGGGCATGTCGGATGCCAGCTTGCGGCGCACCCGTTCCATGTACGCATAACTGCCGACTTTGTGGTCTTCTTTCAGGCTGACCTGAACGAACGCCGTATCCATGGCCGAATTCGTAGTGTAGATTGCCGAGAGATCCGGCGTAATCCCGATGTTGGAGACGATCATGCCCAGATCTTCCGTAGAAACCACCTGCCGGATATCGTTCTCCACGCGCGCGATGTATTGATTGCTCAGCTCGATACGTGTGCCCGCCGGACACTTTACATCGATGACAAACTGGCCGGGGTCGGTGCGGGGGAAGTACGCACGTCCGAGGAATGGAAATAGAACCAAGAGTATGAGCGCGATCGAGCCGAGGATAACTGTGGCCGTAAGGCGCGGATTCCGCAGTACTCGATTGGCCAGCTCTTCATATCGATTCAGCATCCTCTGGAAATATTCGTTGAACCTGGCAACGAAACGTTGAAAGAGAGGCTTCCGCTTTTCTACGTGCCCTTCGCCTTCGGCATGGTGGTCAAGGCGGATGAAGTGGGCACAGTACAGAGGGACCACGGTCATTGCGAAGATGTACGACGCGAAGATGGAGATCACGACGCCGAGCGCCAGATCCGCAAAGATGTACTTGCTCACGCCCGTGAGAAAGCTTACCGGGAAGAACACGATCGAAGTTGTCGAGGTCGCGGCGAGAACGGCAAGCGATACTTCCATGCCTCCCTTCTCCGCCGCCTCTCGCGGAGGAGATCCCATCTCCATGTAGCGGAAGATGTTTTCAAGCACCACCACGGAATCGTCGATCAGGCGCGAAAACGCCAGTGCCAGACCACCCAGCAGCATGGTATTGATCGAGCCGCCCATCGCCTTCATCACCAGCAGGCAGACAAGAGCCGAAAGAGGAATCGACAAGAGCACGGCAAATGTCGCGCGGGAGTTTCCCAGAAAGACGAGGATCATGATGCCGGTCAGGAACAATCCGATGCCCGCTTCCTTCAGCAGGTTTTTGATTGCGCCCTTCACAAACAGCGACTGGTCGAAGACCACGGCGGTCCTGAGTGAGGCAGGAATATCCACGAGATTCTTGATAGCTTCTTTCATCCCGTTCACGATCGTGATGGTGTTGCTGTCTCCTCCCTGCTTCAGCACAGGCACGTAGACGGATCGTTGCCCATCGATGCGGACGATGTTGGTTTGGATCGCGCCCGCGTCCTGTGCCCTTCCTACGTCCCCAACCATAATGGAGGCATTCCCCACCGACTTGAGCGGCATGGAGTTAATCTCCTGCGCGCTCGGGACCTGGCTGTTCGCATAAATGTTGTAGTCCTTTGTGCCAATACGAACGTCGCCAGCAGGGAGGATTAGATTGGAATCGTTGACCGCATGGACAACATCCATCAGGCTCAGGTTGTGGGCTTCTAGCTTCAAGGGGTCCACATAAACCTGAATCTGACGGTAGGTTCCACCGAACGGTTGTGGAACGGATGCACCGGAGACATTTGCAATCTGATTGCGTACCTGGAATTGAGCCAGATCCTTCAGGTTCGTTTCGTTCAGTCCCTGTCCTTTCAGCGTGACGAGACAAACCGGCTGGTTCGAAGCATCCATGCTGAGGACGACCGGAGGCAAAGTTCCGGGTGGCAATCGTCGCAGGTCGGCCATGGCCAAATTCGCGATGTTGCTCAGAGCGGCGTTAGGATCCGTGCCTGGCTTGAAGTAGATCTTGATGAGACTCACGCCTGTCAGGGAGCGTGATTCTATGTGGTCGATATTGTTTCCCAGCGTAAAGAAGCGTTCGAAAGTATTGGTGATGTCCGCCTCGATTTGCTTTGGCGGCATCCCGGAATAAAATGTGGCGACAACGACGACGGGAATATCGATCTTGGGGAACAGATCGACTGGCATCGTAATGGTGTTGACAACGCCCACCAGCAGGACGATGAGACACAACATAATGATGAAGAACGGGTAGCTGAGCGCAAACTTGGGCATTACTGATTTCCTCCCTTGTCTGTCTGCGGGTCGGACTCTCCGCCTTGTTCGCGGACAACGTCGTTTGTGGCCTCTTTCTGAACCTGCGGCGTGACCTGTTCACCGACTTGATATTTTGATTGACCACCGACGATCACGCGTTCGCCTTCACTGAGTCCTCCGGTTACTTCCACCAGATCTGAACCCTGAATGCCCGTCTGAACAACTCTCTGCTGGACATGATTTTGGCTATCGACAATCAGGACGGTCCGCCTGTTTCCATCGTTCACCACTGCCTGCACCGGAATTGTCAGCACGTTATCGCGATGATCGAGCTGCAACTCGGTATTGGCATACATGCCAGGAGTGAGCGACAGGTCTTTGTTGGGAACATCGATCTCCGTCTCCATCGTGCGTGTCTCGAAGCTGACGTTGCGAGTAAAACGAACCACCATCCCCGTCAGAGACCGCCCAACGGCGTCCACATGTACCTGCATGTTCTGACCGGTATGGACATAGCGCACAGCATCTTCCGGCACCGGTACACGAAGCCGAAGCAGGTCGCTCTGGGAAAGTTTGACGATGGGCAACGACTGCGTGTCGGACGAGGTCCCGGCCTGGATCAATGCGCCAGTATCGGCGTAGCGAAAGATGATGACTCCGTTCAGCGGTGCGGTGACATGCGTGTAATCATTCAGGTCCTGTACGCGCTCTCGGTTGGCGTCGGCCACATCCGATCCTTGTTTGGCAGCCGACAGCGCTGACTGTGTGGCGTCGATCTGTGCAGCGGTAGATAGGTCTTTCGACTGAGCATTGTCCAGTTCCTGTTGCGCAATCAGGCCGGGCTGGGCTGCAGCGGCCTGCACCAGGCGGAGGTAATCGGCATGAACCGCGCTGTGCTCGGACTCGGCGCGCGCTACTTCGTGCTGCGCCCGCGTGATCTCGTCCTTGCTCCGGGCAAACTCCGATTTGCTGCCCTTCAGTTGGGCATTCAGTTCAGGCACTTCGAGGATGGCTAGCGTCTCGCCCACGCGCACCTTGTCACCGATATCGACGTAGATGTTCTTGATGTAACCGGAGACCTTAGCGTGGACGTCGACTACCTGATATGGCTGGAACTGCCCTGCAAGGTTCAGGACGTGTGCAATGTTTGCTCGCGATACGGCCACAACGGCAGCCGCCGGAGCTTCTGAGCCACTCGTCTCTGAGCTCCGGGGCCTGGAATTACAGGCGGTCAGACCAGTTACGACAGGCAATGCCAGTCCTGCGGCGAGGATAAATGAGGTTCTGTTTCGCATATCTCAAATGCACCTATTTTGTGAATTTGTGCTCGGTGAAGGCTCGCGTGGAAGGACACATTCCCCGGCAGAGAACAGACCATGCGGCAGCCGACAGGAAAACCTGAGCCGGGCGCTTCAATTTTTGGAGTTAAAAGGTAAAGCTAGGAGAGTACGGGCGGAGGAAGAACGAAAAAGAAGTTCAAACCAGTGCGGTGACGCAGACGCCACGACCGTTTTACAGCAAAATCCCGCTTGTCCGATGCAGGTATATTCAGGGAACGATAAGCAAGAATGAGCAGCAGAAGAACACTGGTAAACACTGCTGGCGAAGCTTTCGTATCGCTCAACAGAGGACTTTGCGATGCAATCGCCTGCTCATTTTTCGATAGCAGCTTCGCCTGCGGCATCTTATGGGAATAGGATTGAGGCGGGTCGTAGAGAGAAAGCTTGTAGCCGAGACCCCATGCGAAGACAAGAAACGACAGTCCGATAAATCCCGAGAGCATCCAGACGGGCAGGTGTCGATTTGTGCTCTGAAGATTCACGGAAACTCAATCCTGAGTTGCAACCGGCAGACAAATCGGATGTCTGACATAAGGCTTCCGCGCAACTTATGTTTATTGATAACACAAACGGAGAATTACAAAGTTTAATAATTTTTATGGTTCATAAGATTTATTGTGGCTGGATTTCACATTCAGAGTTCTACACCGTGCAAACGAGGTTGATGAACTTAAAACGACATGGACGCTACATCCGTTCTACATAGACCTTTCACGTGAGCCATGCAAGGCGGAGCAATGGCCGGGGCATTTGGCCGCATACATACCATAACCCTGAATACTTTTTCCATGCCGCTAATTCTCTAGTTGGCCGAAGATGGGCTGTTTGGAAGCATCGAGATTCATGGCCGCCGGGAAATTGATCTTCCTGACCAGGGCCCGGTATCTCGGCTCGTCTTTCAAGGTGAGCAGATCCCGATCCATCAGACAAACTAGAAAGTACGGTTCATGGCGAGCGTAGGCATCTTCCAGGAGATGCAACGCTTCCTGCTTCCTGCCCATCAGGATGCAGGTCTTGGCCAACATGGTCCCCATGAGTTTTCCCGCCAGATAGTATTCCTTTTGTCTGGCGTACAAGTTCCGCAGCAGCCCGCGCGCACCATCCTGCGCATACCCTTCCCGTGCCGATGTAATGATGTCTCTCAGCACAGGATCGCCTTCAATCTCCGCTGTCTTTTGACCTTCCGCGAGATAGGCTTGATATCTGCGAAGATACAGGTTGATGAGCATCATGTAATAGTGGGGCGAGCGGAACTCGGGGTTGGTCCGCTCCACCTCCTCAAGCACCTCGATGGTTTCCTCCGTTTTCCCGGCATTGAAGAGCATCACACCCTTGTCGGCCAGGGTTGCGGGCGAAGATGTATCCAGCTCCTGAGCCTTGTCGATCTGCTCCAGGCATTCGTCAATTCGCCCCGGCATGGCGAAAGAATTGGCGTACCAGCGGCGGGCAACAGGATCCTTCAGGTTGAGTTCGATGGCCCGGTGAAACTCCTTTTCGGCGTCTACAAAATCCCAGTTGCCCCAGAATTCAGCGAAGGCCAGCGCGCGATGAGCCTCGGATAAGGAATCATCCAGCTCCACGGCCTTTCTGGCGGCGGCTATTCCTCGCGAAAAAGCATCGCTCTCCGGCAGCGTTTGAGGATTTTCTGGAGCAACTTTCGCTTTTTGTTTCCCCTGTCGGGCTGTTTTCCGAGAGGTGGAAGATTATGGCGCTATGTGATTGTTTTTGTGTAATTTACCGCTGATTTACAGTGTTTACTAATTGATTATCATGAGCGGTTACTTTTGCGGGGACACCCCCGAAAAAAAAATTTCTGGGCTGCCTTGAATGAGCTACGGCCCGAATCCCTTTTTGGGTTCGGGCCGTGGCTTATTCTTCTGCTGATTCTGAGTAAAGCATAAATGGGGTTAATTGCATGCAAAGTTTCTGGAGGAGGTGGGGTTACGAAAGGGTGGTGGACTTTGGTAATGGGGAAAGAAAGGGAAAAGGGAAAAGAGCAGTTCTCCTCTTGCTGTGGAGCGATCCCAGCCTGGCCGCTAATACGAATACGCGGCGAGGGTGGGGCGTCCGAACTTTATATCTTCGGGAGAGATGCTTTAGTCGGGTGTCCTACCCCTTGCCCTTCGCAAACAGCTCATCCAGCTTCTGCTCGTAGGCATGGTAACCGAGATACTTGTATAAATCCGCGCGCGACTGCATCGTCTCCACCACGCTCTTCTGCGTGCCCTCCGCGCGAATCGCCTCATATACCTTCAGCGCCGCCGCATTCATGGCTCGGTAAGCCCCGCAGCAATAGAGCACAATATCCACACCCGCCGCGCCCAGCTCTTCGCGCGTCCACAGCGGCGTCTGCCCAAACTCCGTAATGTTGGCCAGCACCGGCACACCCACAGCCTTGCGAAACTCCGTGTACTGCACCAGCTCCGTAACCGCCTCGGCAAAGATCATATCCGCACCCGCAGCCACGTACGCCTGCGCCCGCTCAATCGCCTTCGCGATTCCCTCATTGGCCAGCGCATCCGTCCGCGCCATCAACACAAATGCCGCGTCCGTTTTCGCATCCACCGCGGCCTTGATGCGGTCCACCATCTCCTCCACGGGTACAATTTCTTTGCCTGGCCGGTGTCCGCAGCGCTTCTGGCCCATCTGGTCTTCTATATGCACCGCCGCCGCGCCGGCCTTGATCATCTGCCGGATCGTCCGCGCAATATTGAACGCCCCGCCCCAGCCCGTGTCGATATCCACCAGCAGCGGCAGCCCGCTCGCATCCGTAATTCGCCGCACATCCGTCAGCACATCTTCCATTGTGCTGATGCCCAGGTCGGGAATTCCCAGCGAATTCGCAGCCACGCCCCCGCCCGAGAGATACAACGCGCGAAAGCCCGCAGCCTCCGCCAGCTTTGCCGTATAAGCGTTAATGGTTCCAGCCACCTGCAGCGGTTTTTCTTCTTTGAGAGCAGCGCGAAACCGCCCTCCGGGAGTCAATAATGATGTAGTTCCTGTCATAGCGTTTCCGAGGGCATCATAGCAGGCACTTGGCGCGCGGCAAACCGCGCCTTTGAGTAGTGTCTCAGTTTGAGGAAACTGCCACGGGGGCTAAAGCCCAATTTTATTTTTATGGCCGTTTCGGCACGACTCAAATCGTGCCCTGTTACAAAGCAATTCAAATTGAGACACTGCCCGCCTTTGGGTAAACTGGCTCAAGAGCCTGCTCTCATGCGACAATTTCTGGCGTCCGGTTTATACGCCACAAGGCACTTGCTAACTATCCATCGCTAACCATCCATCGCCAATCACCAATCAAGGAGTACGAAATCCATGAAGCGTCTTCTCTGTTGTCTCGCCCTCTGTTGCGGCATCTTCGCCACCGCCACCTCAGCCTCTGCGCAAGCCATGATGGCCGCCAAGCCCAAAGGCCCCGCAAGTCCACCGGCCATGGCCGTCAGTGTCATCGGCAATAAATCTTTCTGGATCGCCTACTCCTCGCCGGGCGTCAAGGGCCGCGCAGGCAAGATCTTCACCTCAGATGGCCTCATCAAGACCGCCGGAGGCTCGCAATATCCCATCTGGCGCGCCGGGGCAAACTCTGCCACAACCCTCATTGTTGACGGCAAAGTGAAGATAGGCGACGTCACCGTACCCTCCGGCGCTTACACGCTTTTCGCTGACATCTCTGACCAGAACAACTGGACGCTCATCATCAGCAAGAAGACCGGCCAGTGGGGCCTGTCCTACGATCCCGCCGAGGACCTGGGCAAAACCAAATTCACCATGTCCGCGCCGTCCTCCGCAGTTGAAAACCTGAAGTGGGAGATCACGGACAAGGGCAACGGCATGGGTGCCATCACGCTCAGTTGGGAAAACCACACCGCGACAGTGGACGTGGACACGCACTAATCGTATTCGCAAGCCAGAGCAGCACAGATTTCGGAGGGCTGTTTGTACGGAGGGTGAGAGTGGGCTATTTCAGATCCGGATTTTCGGACCTGGAATAGCCCATTCGTTCATCGTCCTTCGTTACTTGCGCCTAAGAAAACTCCCAGCGGCGGGCGAAGCGGCGGGCTAGCAGGAAGAGGACTGCGCCTACGCCGAGCAGGACGGCGACCTGCGGCCAGAGGGCGGTGACGGGCTGGTCGCGCCAGAAGACCTTGGTGAAGCCGTCAATGGCCCAGGAGTTGAGGGTGAACTGGCCGGCCTTTTGCATGGCGTCACTCATGAGGTAGCGCGGGAACATGCTGCCGCCGATGGACGACATGGTGAGGATGAGCAGCGTGGAGATGGCTCCGAGCTGGGCGCGGGTTTTGGCCAGGCTGGCGAGGAGCATTCCGAAGGCTGCGACGGCGAAGGCGGTGCTGAGACCCATGACGAGGAAGCCGGGAATGTGCGTCCAGAGGTCGAGGTGGAAGACGGCCCAGCCGAAGACGAACATGGCGGCAAGCTGGGTGAAGGCGAGCAGCGTGTTGTAGGTGAGCTTGCCGGCGAGCAGCGTGGTCATTCCGATGCGCGAGCTGAGGACGCGGTCAAGCGTGCCGCTATCGGCTTCATCGAGCAGCGCCCCGGCGGAGTTCGACGCGGTGAAGAGCAGGAACATGACTCCGACGGCGGCGGCGTAATAGGAGATCATGGGCTTGTTTTGGGACTCGCCGAGAACGGAGCGGGTTTGGACGCTGATGATGCCGTTGAAGCCGGAGCCTGTGGAGCTTGTGTTTGTGTTGGTGGAGGATGCGGCGTTCTGGGTGCGATCCTGCTGGAGTTTTTTGAGGTAAGCGAGATTGTCGTTCCACTGCTTTTGCTGCGCGGGTGTGAGCGTGCCGACGTATTTTTCAGTGTACTTCTGGCCCATCTCAGCCATGGTGGCTGGGAGCGAGGTCATGGCGGCTTTCTGGAGCATTCCGCTGACGACTTGCGGGGCGATGGCGTCGCTGGAGTCGTTGAGGAGCTGGATTTTGGGGGTGTTTTGATTCTGGCTTGAGCCGCCGAAGGAAACTGGATTTGCGCCCCAGCCTTGCGGGATGATGAGCGCTACGGAGACGTCTCCGGCTTTGACGGCGGCCTCAGCGGATTGTGCGGTGTAATCGGGCGGGCTGGGCTGGGCTTTTGATGCTTCAGGATGCGTGCTGACGCGGAGTGTGTCTTCATGCAGGAGCGCGTTGATGAGGCTCTTTGAGGCTTCGGAGTTGTCCTGATCGACGATGATGGTTTTTACGCGCGGCACGGTGTCATGCATGCTGCCGAAGATGATGGCGAAGATGGTGAAGAAGCCGATGGGCAGGATGAAGGCGAGGGCGAGCGCGGCTCGGTCACGGCGCAGGCTGGCGAAGGCTGTCTGGAGGATGGCAAACATTAGTCTCGCAACTCCCTTCCGGTGAGGTGGAGGAAGACGGATTCAAGATTGGGACGGCGCAGGGCGAGGTCTTCGAGTTCGATGCTGGAGGATGCGGCGTCTGCGAGGATGGTGGAGACTTCTGTTGGCTGGGCGATGGTGAATTCGGCTGCGCCTTCCGATATTTTGCCTTTGTGGCGGGCGGCCCATGCTTCGATGACTTCCGGCGCGCCGGTGACGCGGGCGATGACCTGGCTGCTGGTTCCGAAGGAGCTGCGAACGAGTTCGGCGTAAGTGCCCTCTGTGATGACTTTACCGTGATCGACGATGGCGATGCGGTCGCAGAGGCGCTCGGCTTCTTCCATGTAATGCGTGGTGTAGATGAGCGAGGCGCCGTGGGCGCGGAGGGCTTCAATCATCTCAAAGATGCGATTGCGGGATTGCGGATCGACGCCGACGGTGGGCTCGTCCATGAGAACGACTTTGGGCTGGTGGATGATGCCGACGGCCATGTTGAGGCGGCGCTTCATGCCGCCGGAGAGCGTGCCGGCGACGGTTTTGGCGCGGTCCGTGAGTGCGGCCCACTCCAGGCACCAGGCGGATTGCTCTTTTAGCTTGCTGCCGGTAAGGCCGTGGTAGCGGCCAAAGGCGATGAGGTTCTCGGCGCAGGTGAGGCGCGGGTAGATGGCCAGCTCCTGCGGAACCCAGCCGAGGGCCTGGCGGGCGGCTGTGCTCTGGGCGGCGTTGCCGAAGATGGAAACTGTTCCCGTGTTGGGGATGACGCGGCCCACGATGGAGCGGATGAGCGTGCTTTTGCCTGCGCCGTTGGGGCCGAGCAGGCCGAGGCACTCGCCGGGTGCCAGCGTAAGCGAGATGCCATCGACGGCGGTGAGCGTGCCGAAGCGCTTGACGAGGCCGGTGATCTGGAGCGGCAGGGCTGCGCCGGTGATGGCTGCGGCGGAGGCCAGCTTGACGGTGGCTGCGGACACTAGGCGAACTCCTCCTGGACTCCTCTTGGTGGAGTGTGAGGCAATCGTACCTTAGATACGGCTTGTTTCGGGCGCTAGTTCCACCAGCGTATGAATACATTGCGAATTCAGTGTGCTGGCGTAACCAGATCGGGGGCCAGCGCGTCTCATACAAGCGGTTAAAAATCTGGAGGAAAAAGTATGGATACGGTAGCGATTCTTGCGCTTCTTGAGGCAAAAGCGGGAAAAGAAAACGAAGTAGAAGAGTTTTTGAAGTCGGCGCAGCCATTGGCTGAGCAGGAGACCGGGACAACAAGCTGGTATGCCGTGAAGCTTGGGCCGGCGAAGTTCGGCATCTTCGATACGTTCAGCAACGAAGAGGGCAGAAAGGCTCATTTGACGGGCGAGATTGCCAAGGCGCTCTTTGCGAAGGCGGAGGAATTGTTTGCTACGCCGCCGCAGGTGGAGATGCTGGA
>NZ_JBEKYX010000034.1:0-36703 GCF_049510455.1 Occallatibacter sp.
AACAGTCAGTATGGAGTGACCGGCGCCGATGCCGCCGACCGTGGGTTAAGCTGTGAGCGTCCGAAGGACGCGCAGTTCAGAGCCACAAGCGGAAGGGAGCCGGTCATGAAGGAGAAGTTACGATTTCTAGGTTTGGATGTCCATGCCGAGACGATCGCCGTAGCGGTCGCCGAGCCGGAGGGCGAAGTGCGAAGTCTGGGCACGATCCCGAACCGCGCTGAGTCTATCCGCAAGCTGATCAAGAAGCTTGGTCCGGCAGACAAGTTGAGAGCCTGTTATGAAGCCGGACCGACGGGTTACGTCGTGTACTGGCAGCTGGCGGAGCTGGGCGTCGAGTGCGAGGTCGTAGCACCCACACTTGTGCCTGTGAAGGCAGGTGATCGGGTAAAGACGGATCGGCGGGATGCAGAGAAGCTGGCACGTTGCTATCGATCCGGAGATCTGACGGCGGTATGGGTTCCGGATGAGGGTTCCGAAGCATTGCGCGATCTGGTGCGAGCCCGCGAAGCAGCCAAGCAGGATCAGACAC
The DNA here is from genome assembly GCF_049510455.1 of Occallatibacter sp. Taxonomy (GTDB): domain Bacteria; phylum Acidobacteriota; class Terriglobia; order Terriglobales; family Acidobacteriaceae; genus Telmatobacter. The sequence goes on from NZ_JBEKYX010000034.1 coordinate 530, forward strand.
GAGCGCGGCATCGGTTGAGCAAGTTCCTTCTGCGCTCCGGTCAGCGTGCACCGACCGGAGTTAGGCCGTGGACACGCCCCTATCTGATCTGGGTCGCGCAGCTGCGTTTCGCCCAGATAGCTCAGGAGTCCACACGCCAGGATTATCTGCACGAGGTCGAGCACATGCGGAGCGGGTCGCGCGGCTGGAGCAAGCCATCATGGAAGCGGTGAAGCTGGCATCGCCGGCGCTGCAACAAGTCATTAACGATCTACAGGCACTGCGCGGTATCGCAGATATCTCGGCTGTGACCATTGCGAGCGAGTTGGGCCAGGTATCCCGCTTCGACAGTGCTCGGCAACTGATGGGTTACTACGGCGTTGTACCAAGCGAGGATTCCAGTGGCAAGCGAACCAGACGCGGAGGCATCACGAAGACCGGCAACGCGCACCTGCGACGCATCGTTGTCGAAGCTGCATGGAGCTATCGTCGTCCACCCGGTATCTGGTATGGTCTGCGCAGACGACAGGAGAGCATCTCGGAGGAAGCCAAGGAGATTGCATGGAAGGCGCAACACCGGCTGCACAAGCGATATGTAAAGCTGGGCGCAGCCGGCAAGGATCAGAGAAAGATTGTCACGGCAGTAGCCCGAGAACTGCTGGGCTTTATCTGGGCTATTGGAACTAGAGCCGAGACTATTTCCAGACAGCAAGTTGCAGCCTGACAACAAAAAGCCAAGCAAACATTTCCTGAAAAGAAGAATGCCGATTCGATGAACGCTGACATCCATCTCGAACACAGAGCCGGCAGCAGCCAGGGTAAGCACGAAGGAGAACCCTCGATCGGCCTATGCGACAGGCTTAACCGGACTCGCGATAACAGTCAGAGGCAGCTCCCGACGGATCATGATTATGCGGTTTCGACCCGCGAATATCAGACTGATCAATCGTCGCTAAAACTGCTCCGACTGCTGCTCGCTCTGTCTTCGGGAAAGGGAAAAAAGCAACGACAACGACAAAAACAACCTCACTGTCGTACGGAGTTGACACGGTCACTACATATCAGGCCAACAGCACGTGACCGATCGGATGCGTGACAGCCGTATTTGCAGATGTGTAACATGAATTCATGCACAATCATTAGAAGGAGAACCCGTTCCCGTGCCGCGCATTCACTTCCAGCAGCAGCTTGCTGAGTTAAAGGACAAGATTCTCGCCATGGCTGCACTTTCGCAGCAGGCGGTGGAGTCTGCCGTGTATGCCTACCTCACGCGAGATCAGGGTCTCTGCCAATATGTGCGCCAGAACGAAACGGCCATCAATACGGCGCAGCGCGAGCTGGACGAAATGGCTTACGAGCTGCTGAGCCGCGAGCAGCCCATGGCCATCGACCTGCGCTTTATTCTTGCGGTCATCAAGATCAACGGCGATCTGGAGCGCATCGGCGACCAGTCGCTGGCCGTGGCGCGCCGCACACGCGATGGGCTTGTGCTTGAGCCTATTGAGCTGCCTGTCGACTTTACCGCGATGGGCGAGTGTACCAGCCGCATGATCCGCTCTGCCATTCAGTCGTTGCTCGACGGCGATGCGCGCCTGGCCGATTCCGTACGCGAGATGGACGATGAAGTGGACCGCATGAACCGCCGCGCGCACTCTGACCTGCTCGCGCTGATTCAGGCCGAGCCGCAGCACACGCAGCAGGCCATGAACGGAATCTTCGTCTCCCGCTCACTGGAGCGCATTGCGGACCATGCATCGAATATCGCCACGGACGTGATCTTCTGGATCCGCGGCGCGGATGTTCGCCATCAGCTCAGCCTGTCCGTCGACTAAAACTCCTTCCGCCACATTCCTCTTGTCAAAAGCAGGGCATTTAAGGAAGACTTTTCGCCTGATTCACGGCTGCCTTAGCTGTGTCTGAAGTGGCCTGCGTCCTTTTGCGCAGGCTTCCCGCATGCGCCTGCTCCGTGGGCGCTGCACTCCAACGCATCAGCAACACGCTCTCAGGAGGACGCGATGCATTTCCTGTATGAAATTCTGCTTGGCCTGGTAGCCGGATGGCTCACTGGAAAGATCATGAAGGGCAGCGGCTACGGCTTCATCATGGACATTATCCTGGGCATCGTTGGCTCGCTCGTAGGCGGCTTTCTGGCAATCAAGCTCTTTCACTTCGCGGCCACCGGCCTGGTCAGCGAATTGCTCGTAGCGCTCGTCGGAGCGATTATCGTCGTCGTACTCTTCAGGCTCATCACAGGAAACAGAGCCTGACGCTGCTTCTCATTGTGCGCCGCCTGTTCCAGTGGATGCCGCCGGAGCAGGCGCCGCAGCAGGCTCCTTCACCAGCACGGCAAAGCGCGGGAATGAAAAGCTGCCCGCCGCATCGTCGATCACATTCAACTGGCAGATGTAGGAACCCGGCTTGAGGCCAGCGAGCGGCACATCCAGCTCAACAGCGACGGCATCACGTCCCTCGATGTTAGTCTCCTTTGCCTGCACCAACGGCGATTCATACACCTTTGTAGAGCCCTGGATCAGTTCCAGGCTGCTGAGCAGGTTGATGCCGGGCTTGGTGCCTTTCGGCGCATTCTCCGCCAGCTTCTCGCGGCCCGGCGCATAGATCTCATAGAGCAGATAGAGATGCTGATCCTGCCGGAAGACGTGGCTGATATTCGGCACATACTGCTGGCCCCCGCGCACCAGCGGAGTCTGCGCCTTGCTGGGCTGCCGCGTAGAAGCCAGCACAATGGAGCTCATCCTCAGCGGAGACTTCTTCATATCGGGCAGCGTAATGTCTGCAACAAACGATCCCATGTGGCCCGTCTGATTTTCGCGCACCAGGAACTTGATCTGATATTTACCCGGCGGCAGATTAAAGCTGGTGCTGTACTGGATATTCTTCTGCCGCGCCTGCTGCGCGGAGTCGATATTCAGCTTGACAGTCTCCCTCGCGCGGCCGATGGGACGTTTTGCCTCATCAATCACCGCGCCAATAATATCCAGCGTCGCCTTGTCCTTGTCGCCGCCCTTCACAAACGGAATCTGCGAGCCCGGCACAATGAGCGAAACCGGCACATAGTAGCGGTTGTCATCGAGCCGGAAGTACATCGCATCCAAGTAAATCGCCATGTCTGTTGAAGGCAAATCGCTGCCAAGCTCGTCCTCAAGCTCGCGCTCGCGGTCCTCTTTGCCGGAGTGCTGAAAGTCCGCCGGCGCATAGTAGCCAGGACGGAATTCAAGCTTGACGCCGGGCTTGTTGATCTTCACGGTCAGGTGGCGATATTTGCCATCGCGCGCTGGATTGCTGGAATGAAAGCCAATAGCGTAATACGCCGAGTTATCCTTCTGCACCTGCGCAAAGGCCGGCGCAAAATCGTTCGAATCGAAGAAGGCCTTTCCACCAGTGTCCGAGCTCAGAGTCCCCATCACTTCCTGCGTAGCAAAGTTCTGCTGCATGTTATTGGTGAGCGAAGCTCCGTTATACCCACTGCTGCCGCGCAGGTTGCCTGTGGAGGCATCACCAAGCGGCGAAACCGCCTGCAAGCCGCGCGTATCAACACTGTAGACAGCCAGGTTGGCGCGCACCGCGGCATTGATGGTCGCGCGCAGCGATGCCTGATTCTCAATGCCGTCCCGCGAGATTCCACCGGAGAAATAGAGCAGCGATTTCTTCTCTGTAATACGCTCAAGCGACTTTGAAATAGCCCGCAGTGCGAATAGCTCCCGGTCCGTGTTCAGGTCGTTGTACTCGCTCTCATCGGGCGTGTAACCGGTGGTGTCTTCCACCTGGTTGGAGTTGGCGTTCGCGCCCTGCGCAAAGCCCTGCCCTTCCGTGCCGTTGTAAACGCCCACTTCTTGAATCAACGCGTCCTTGTTGGCTGTAAAGTCCTGATCCACCTTCAGCGTGTCGCCGAGCGAGACAAGCGCCACCAGATCGGCAGCCTGCAATTTGGTCTTGAGGAAATCCCGCGCAGCATTCACGCAGCGTTCCAGATCCTCGGGCTGCATTGAGGTGAGATCGAAGAACATGACGATGAGCCGGTGATTGCGAAGCTCCTCCGGCTTGGCAACCACAACAGCCTTATTGTTGCTGTTGCCCATCGCAAGCCCACTGACGGTAGCCTCGCTGAGCGGCGTGGCCATATCCACACTCTGGAAGTCGAAGCTCACAATCTGCTGCGGCTTGCCGTTCTCCAGGATGGTAAAGTCGCTCTGCTTGAGGCCTTTGACAACTTCTCCGGTCTTCGCATCGCGGGGCACAACATTGCTCAGCACCAGGTCCGAATTGATGCGCATAACGTAGCCAGCATCGGGCTGATTCTGGCTTTGAGTCTGCTGGCTTTGCTGTGCCTGCGCAAAAGCAGGATTCATCTGCGGAACAAGCAACGCAGCCGCAGCCACCGCGGCGGCAAATCTCTTCATCGAGCTATATCGCTTGTGCCGCATCAGAATCGAAACCTCGTCGTAAATTGAAACTGCCGCATCTGAGCCACGTTCAGAACCCGCCCAAAAGTGGAGCTACTTGCATTGGTATCCACAGTGGAATACTGCACGGTGTTGAACGCGTTGCTGGCCGTGGCGCGGAACTCCCAACTGCGCGTGTCACCCATTTGCACCGTCTTTGAGAGCGACATATTGTTTGTAATCGTTCCCGGACCCGTCAGCGGATTGCGCGGCACATTGCCGAAGACCGAGCATGGGTATGGATTGGGTGGCGTGGATGTCGATGTAGATGTGGAACCTGGTTCCGAGAATGCATCAGGATTAAACCAGCTCTGCAGCGAACCTCCGCCGGCTGAAGGCGAAACTCCCTGCACATAATCAGGGCGCAGATTGCCCAGCGTGCCGCACGACGCCTCTTGCGTATTAATGCCATAAGTCAAATTGAGCGGCATACCGGTAGCAAAAGTGAATGCGCCGGAGATCGAAAAGCCCTCAAGAATATGCGAAGCGGTGCCCGAAGTAACCCAGAACTTATCTTTGCCGAATGGCAATTCATAGAGATAGGTTCCGGTCACTTTATGCCGCTGGTCAATGGTGGAATTGCTGACCTCAGCGCCAATATCCTGCCAGTTCTGAGCCGTGATAGTTGTGCCGGTACCGCCTACTCCGCCCGCATTGTCGATCGCATGCATCCACTGATAGTTGGCGCCGAACGAAATGCCCTGCGTGAGCTGCTTGTTCAGACGTACCGAACCCGCGTTGTAATGATAAAACGCTCCGCTCTCGAGGAAATAGAACGGCACACTATTCGGATCGGTGCCTGGGCTGGAAGCCGATGCGCGCGGAGCAATCTTGATGTCCATATTCCCTGCGATGGAGCCGTTATAACCAAGATTCAGCACAACGCCCCACGGCAGCCTCTTCTGCACGTCAAGGCTGTAGACCTGCACATGCGGCACCCTGTAGTGCGGATCGAGTGCGTATATGCCCTGCGCATTCGAGGTAAGAAAACCATCCGCCAGCGAGTAGCAAGGCGTCGCAGCCGAACAGGTATTGGTCTGCTCGTTCACAAACGGGGGCTGATACGCGAAGTTCGTTGCAAAGGTGGAGTACTCGCCGACTGTATAGTTCAACCCGTAGCCCACACGCACCACCATCTGCTTCATCTTCGGCACGCGCCACGCAAGTCCCAGCCGCGGCGAGAAGCCAGTACGGTAGGGATAGATAAGCGAATCCGGCAGCGAACCATAATTCGCGCTTGTTCCACCCGCCACCACCTGGCCCACATTCGTAAATCCGCCAGCGGGATTCGTATCCACCATCGCCAACCGGTTGTACTTCTCGGTATAAGGCGCATAAAAGTCATATCGAAAGCCGTAGCTGAGTGTCAGGCTGGGCTTCACACGCCAGTCATCCAGCACATACATGTCATATACGTTGTCACGCAGGTACGATTTACTCTCCGCAGCCGAAATCGAAGTCGCCTGCGGCTCACCGGTGAGAAAATCCGCCAGCGCCGGTATCGCCTCGCTGCCGTTTTGCTCAAACTGCTGATGATACTGGCCGGTAAATGTAAACGCGCCTGTGGCATTTCCCTGTCCAAGAAAATCGCGATGCACGCGCCGGTAATCGCCACCGAAGCGGAAGTTATGCTTGCCATGAATCCACGCAAGTGTTTCCGAAAGCGAGATCGTCTGCGCAACAGAAAGCGCAGGCTGCACCTCGGTGGGAAAACCGCTGAATTCGCTAACGGTAACATTCGGCACGCCATAATTCTGCGGATTGGAGTTCAGGGCCGCGCCATTGGCGCCAAGAATGCCAAGTTGCGTGGCAATGTCCGCGCCATTGGTGAAGTAGTTAGTGCTGCTGCTGTCCGCGCGATTCCAACTGGCGTTGAAGATATTCGTCAGCTTCTTGTAACCCAGCGTGTAGCCGGCCTGCAGCGAGTAGGAATCAGATGCAGTCTTGCCGCCCAGGATAGGAAGAATGCCCACAGTGTCTGCTGCGGTACGTATCCAGTTGTAGTTCGCGCTAATGCTCTGCCGCAGCCCCTGGCTCTGCTGCCGCGTACGGCGGTTGCCGCCCAGGCCCGGCTGCGTGGCATTGGCGCCCAGGCTCCTCAGGTAACGCGCGCCGGCTTGCGTAGTATTTGTCTGCGCCGTTGTGAGCAGATGGTAGTTAAAGCCCTGCGAAGTGGCGGGGATATTGGGCTCCGGAACATACGCAAGCAACGCCGTGGCCTCCGGAACCGGCGTCACCGTGAATCCATCGCCGAGATTTCCCGCGCGCTGAGCGCCGGTAGGCACCGTCGCGTAGTTGTCCGACGCGATGGAGGCGCGCGTGCCGGAAAGCGTCAGAAAGACTGTGTCCTTATTGCTCGGCTTGGTCAGCCCCGGAATATAAGGCGCGGATATAAACGTCAATCCAAAACGATTCGACCCGTTCGCCGGCTGATCCTGCGGCTGGCCCGTCAGGCTGAAGGGCTCCGCATTCAAAGCCGAGTTCGAGCCGAACCAGAAGACAGCGCCATGCGGCTGGCCGGGATTGAACCCGCGAAAGTTGCCGCGCCCTCCACCGCCGCCGCCAAATCCGCCCGGCCCACCACCACCGGGACCACCCCCAACAAAACCGCCGCCAAACGCACCGCCAAAACCGCCGCCACCGCCGCCAAACAACCCACCTGTGCCTTGAATTCCGCCCTGCGTGCGTATCGTCTCTATCGCATCGCGTATCTGGTCCATATTCACGCCCGCCAGGGGGCTCACCTGACCGGCCTGCCCAGTGATCGAAACCGAATCCCCGCCGAAGTCGCCGCCGCCGGCAATCGAAGGCAACGCCGCGCCATTCCCGCCCGTTACCGTGCCGCCTGCGCTCTGCGTATCGCCGCTCAGCGCGCTCATCAGGCTCAGGTTCTGCGGCCCGCTGCCGGCAAGCTGGCGGATTGCCTGCAGCGCCTGTGCCTGATCGGCCTGCTGCGACTGCTGCGCCGCACGCGAAGCCAGCGAGAGATCAAAATTGACCGCCTGATCGCGGCTGCTGCTTGCGTTGAACAACGCCTCCTGCGAGCCCTGCGCAAAGGCCGCAAACTGCGTGCGAATCACGTACCGGCCATTTTGCGGAATCGTCATGGACCACGCGCCGGTCACATTCGTCGTAGTCGCATAGCGCTTGCCCGTCAGGGTGTTCTGCGCGGTCACCGTCACGCCCGGCAGCGGAGCGCTGCCGCTCTTCACCACGCCGTGCAGCTTGCCTCCCGTCACCGTCGCGTCTTGTGCGGCTGGCGCGGCTGGCTCAGTTCCGGGAACCGCGGGAGTTGCCGCGGACGGTGATACGCTCGGAGCCGGAGCTGGCATCTGAGTCTGCCCGGCACACAAAGACACACTCGCGGCAAAGACACCCATAGCCACCAGCCGCACTGAAACTCTTTGCCGCATCCCGTCTCCCAGATCTTTCAAATTTCTTCGGTATTTTTCGTGTCTCTTTCAAAGAGACGCTCTATTGGGTATGAAGGTTTACCCCCAGGCTACCCGCCGGCAACAACCTGCACTTTCATCATGCCGCAAACCGCAGCGCAGTAATTGAGTATCTCGTTAAGCTTCTTGGACGCCGCGCCATTTTGCCGGTATAAGCTCAGCAACTGGGGGAACTGTGTAGCCTGAATGGCTGCCGCTTCTCGCCTTTGCATGATGGATCCCTGTCGCCTGTATAAATACATTCGCACAACAGGCTGTCACCTTTCCCAGCCGCGGCGAAACTGCAAACACCTTCCTCTATCTTCCGCAAGGCTCAGGGCCGCATCCTGCCGTCGTCGTCTGTACCGAAACAGGAATTGCACCAACTTAGTACCGGCAAGAGGCTCCGTATGGAGCTTCGGGGCTTGCAATCCTGCCGATTGCATGTTTACCTTTGAGTAACTACCGCGCGAAAGACACGCGACCGGTCAAACTGAAACGGGGAGAGTGGAATGGCAATGCAAATCGGTACCACGATTCGCGCGCATCGCCTGCAGAAAGGTCTTTCGCAGGGAGACATTGAAAAGAAGACGGGCCTGTTGCGCTGCTACCTCTCGCGCGTGGAAAACGGCCACACCGTTCCTTCCCTTGACACGCTCTCCAAGATCGCCTCCGCTCTTGATCTTCCGATCGCGCAGTTCTTTGCCGAGGATTCTCTGAACAAGCAGATAAACGCGCCCAGGCTCTCCGATGAAGAACTCAAGTTTCTCACCCAGGTGCGGCGCTACTCGAGCAGCTTGAATAAGCCGGATCGAGAGGTACTTCTGACCATGGTGCGCAAGTTCTCGGCAACGGCCTCGCGCTAGCGAATCAGATACGCATTCACATATTCCGCCAGATGGGCGCGATGAATCGCGCGGTAATCGGCATAATCCGTGCGGATGCCCATGTCTGCGGCATTGAGGGCAATCCACGCGCCGAGAACATTGGCCTGATCGAGGCTTCGTATGTTGCGAATTGAAGCATCCAGATCCGCTTCGTTCAGCGAGCCATCCTTGATCTTAGCGTCAATGTCCGCCAACATGGCGCGCAGCGCCGCGTGTTCTTCGGCAATCGTATGCCGATACCCGCTCGGCGAAAGAACCGCGTTGGCGCTCCAGCCGCCCGCAACCACCGGCTGATTCAGCGTACGCGCTCCGTGCGCAACGCGATACTGCTGGTAGACAATCCACGACGAGCGCCCATCCTTCGTGGAGGCGGCGAGCGCCGGGTCCACCTGCAGCACCCCATTCGGCGTAATGAAATCGGGCCGCGTAATCGCCCGCTTCACGAGCTGATGTCCGGAGCGCTGCGCCCACTGTTCCAGCTCAAACCCCGGAGGATTGGGGCCATAGGGTTCAGCCACAACCGCCTGCACAAACTTCTCCCGCGCGCCATTCACATCGCCGGCATGAAAGAGCGCATCCCCCCAGTAGCGATAGGCCGTCTCCCGGTCAGGGTCAATCGCAATCGCCTTCGCAAACCATGCGCCCGCGTTCTGCACATCATTCAGCCGGGAGCAAGTGTCCCCCGCATAGAGCGCTGCCCTGTACCAACTGGGATCGACCGTTGCCGCCTGCACATACAGCTTCGATGCGGTAGCCCAGTCTGACTACCCAAACGCAGTCTCCGCCTGCTGATATGCAGCCTGCGCCTCCGGTTTGCCCTGGTAGGTATATCCCACCGTCAACGGCAAACCAATCATGGTCGCGCCTGCAAGCGTCTTCGAATCCGCATATAAAGCAGCGCGCACATAGGCGCTGTTATCACCCAGCGACTGCGCGCGCCTCAGCTCGTTCATCGCCTTGATGCGAACCTCGAACTTCTCTTTCGCATCGGTAATCGTAGCTTCCTTCGCGATCAGACCCGCGCCATAGCGCTCCGCAAAGACCGCCACGGCAGGGTCCTGCCGGCATAGGTCTTCATACAGCGGCATCGCCTCCAGCGGCTTTTGCGCAATAAAAAGCGCATTTGCCTGCGTGCGCTCGGATTCAAAGTTTGCTTCATGATGCGCCGCAGTTGGCGGCGTGGCCTGCGGTACAGACTGAGGGGCTGAAGAAAAGAACGCGGCAAAAAGGAAAATGGACGGCACCATGGCGGCGGAAGACCCCTCGAACCAGCATTATGAAATGCGCGGTTATTCTACCAAGCAGTCTTTCCGCCCCGCATTACCGCGGCAACTGCGCCAGGAAGAACGCAAACAGCACCAGTACCCCAAGCACAATTCCAATTGTCGTTCGCAGCCGCACTGAAAAAACGTTGCGCGGCGAGCCGATGCGCGGCACCATAGGCGCGGCAAAGAGCAGCCCACAGGCACAGCCGCCAATGTGCGCCATATAGTCAATCTTCAGACCGGCATGCAACGCGTCCGCGCCATAATTCACCGCAATAGGAATCACCAGGTTGATCGCAGCAAACATGATCACCGAGCGGCGCAGCTTTTTGAGTTCATTTGGAGGCACGGGAAGCCGGGAGCTCTTCAGCAGCACAATCAGCGCCCCGGCAATGCCGAAAACCGCCCCGGATGCCCCCGCGCCGACTGGATAGATCGCATAGCCGTTTTCATGGACCGGCAAGATGACATTATGCGCGATGGAAAGCATATTTCCCGCCGTACCGGTAAGCAGATATACCGCAATCACGCCAAAGGAGCCCATCAGCGGCTCAGCCAGCAGACCCAGGTTCCACAGACACCACATATTCATGCCCAGATGCACAATGCCCACATGCACAAACATGGCGGTGAATAACCGCCACCAGTCGCCATCTACCAGAACTTTTCCTGCCTGATCCGCGCCCCAACTCAAAAGCTGATCGGAGTTTGGGTTATAAAAGCTCACGCCACGCAGCGTCATCAAAACGAAAACCGCAACATTGATCCCGATGAGAACATACGTTGCCGGTGCAGCAGCCCACCAATTCCGTCGCGGGCGCTGCGGCGGCGGAGCCGCGCCACCCGGCGGCAAAATCTCAGGCGAGTAACCAGGCTCGTCATAACCCGGACCCTGCGGATGAAACGATGGGGGATTGCTTCCCATAGCTCCACTTTAACCGATGCGCCTGCTGTACTCTGAACAGTTGGCTTTGCAAAATGCAGGACTGCATAAAGGAGCAAGTTTTGAGCGCAAAAAAGATTCACCGTGCCCTGTTGAGCGTAACGGACAAGTCCGGACTTGTAGAGTTTGCCAAAGCTCTCGCCGGCCAGGGCGTTGAGCTGATCTCAACCGGCGGCACGGCGCGCACGCTGCGTGAAGCTGGTCTCGATGTGAAAGACATCAGCGACCTCACCGGCTTCCCTGAAATGCTCGACGGCCGCGTCAAGACGCTGCATCCCAAGGTACACGGCGGCCTGCTCTACATTCGCGGCAATGCCGAGCACGAAGCTGCCGTGGCAGCGCACGGCATTGCTCCCATCGATATGGTTGTCGTAAATCTCTACGCCTTCGAGAAGACCGCCGCGAAGCCCGGCGTCGCCTTCGGCCACCTCATTGAAAACATCGACATCGGCGGCCCGTCCATGGTGCGCTCCGCGGCCAAGAACTTCGAAGATGTGGCAATTGTGACGCGCGTAGAAGACTACCCAACGCTGACCGAAGAGCTGAAATCCAACAGCGGCGCACTGTCTCGCGAAACACGCTGGAAGCTGGCCAAACAAGCCTTCGCCACGACAGCAGCCTACGACACGGCAATCGCAAACAAGCTGGACCGAATCGCCGAGTCACCGGAACCGGCAAAACCAGCCGCTCCGGACACGAATGCATTTCCATCCACGCTTCGCATCAACTACCCACTCGCGCAATCGCTCCGTTACGGCGAAAATCCCCACCAGCGCGCCGCACTTTACGCCGATGGATCAGGCCTGGGCGTCGCCGGCGCAAAGCAGCTTCAAGGCAAGGAACTAAGCTACAACAACCTCGTCGATCTCGACGCCTGCTGGGAGCTGGCGCTCGAACTCAGCCCGGAGCCAAACGACCCTCCCGCTGTAGCCATCATCAAGCACACCAACCCCTGCGGCGCAGCCACCGGCGCAACAGTCCTCGAAGCCTACCAGAAGGCTCTCTCTGCCGACCCGGTCTCAGCATTCGGCGGAGTCATCGGCATCAACCGCGTTGTGGACGGCGCTGCCGCAGAAGAGATCGCCAAGCTCTTCGTCGAAGCCATCGCAGCCCCCGGCTTTACCGATGAAGCCAAAGAGCGCTTCGCAGCCAAGAAGAATCTTCGCCTGGTTGAAATCCAGCCGGCTCCCGCGCGCCCCGTCGTCAAAAATGTCTCCGGCGGTCTTCTGCTTCAGGATGCCGACACCGGTCGCATCGTGCAATCGGAGCTGAACATCGTCACCAAACGCCCGCCCACATCCAGGGAACTCAGCGCGCTCCTCTTCGCCTGGCGCGTTTGCAAGCACGTCAAGTCCAATGCCATCGTCTACGCATGCCTGGATGGTGAATTCGCCCAGACCGTTGGCGTAGGAGCAGGCCAGATGAGCCGTGTGGACGCCGCGAAGTTCGGCGCCATGAAAGCCGTGCTGCCGCTCAAGGGCACTGTCGCAGCCTCGGATGCATTCTTTCCCTTCCCGGATGGTTTGGAAACCGTCGTGGAAGCCGGCGCGACAGCAATCATTCAGCCCGGCGGCTCAGTGAAAGACGCTGACGTCATCGCGGCAGCCGATCGTCTCGGCGTCGCAATGGTCTTTACAGGAATCCGCCACTTCCGGCACTGATTTCGAGCGGCTTACAGCTTCCAGGGCAGATAGACAGGGGAAATTCCACCTGCCGGGACGTGCGCCTGCGTCTAATCCCGCGTACAATCGTCTGATAAGAAGTAGGAGCCCGCCCACTCTGACGCGCATGGCTTCTGGAGTGAAATTTCACCCTGGAGATGGCGCACCGAGTCTGGATTCCCCTTACATGATGATGATTTCTCAGCATCGTTTGCCGCTCCTCGGGCTGGCTCTATTCGTGTCAGTCCCCGCCGCAATGCTCGCCCAGGCACCAGCTCCGGCTCAGCCGCCTGTTCCCCCTGCCGCTCAGGCTCCCAACCAGCCCAATGCTCTGCCAGACCCGCACGCGGATGCTCGCTCGCAGGCGTATTTCCACGCCGCCATGGCCGGCATGTACGAGGATGAGGCCATGAACACCGGCCGGCCCGAGTATGTGCAGCACGCCGTCGAGGAGTACAAGGCAGCCATCAACGCTGATCCCTCTTCGCCGCAGCTTTACAACGGCCTGGCCGATCTCTACTTCCGCACTGGCCGCGCGCATGATGCCGAAACCACCGCGCGTCAGGTGTTAAAGACGGATGCCAATAACATCGATGCGCTGAAGCTGCTTGGGCGCGTCTATCTGCGCCAGTTGAGCGAGGACCAGAATGCAGGTTCCGCCGCCCAGGCACAGCCCAACAGCAATGTGGCCGATCAGGCCATAGCTACGTATGAAAAGCTCGTCGAGCTCCAGCCGCGCAGCGTCGAACAGCGCATGGTCCTCGGCCAGCTTTACCTGATGAAGCATCAGCAGGCCAAGGCTGAGCAGCAGTTCCAGACCGCGCGCTCCATTGAGCCGGAATCCGAAGAAGTCATCCTCAATCTGGCGCGTGTCTACGCTGAAAACAACGACCTCGCACAGACTGCAAAGATCATCGAGGCCGTTCCGGAAGCCGACCGCACTCCACGCATGGAGTTCACCCTCGGCGCCACCTATGACCAGCTCAAGCGACCCAAGGACGCGATTGCGGCCTACAAGCGCGCCAACGACATGCAGCCCGGCGATCCGCAGACGCTGAATGCACTGGGCCAGGCGCTGCTCAATGACAATCAGCTCGAGGATGCGCTCAAACAGTACAAGAATCTGACCGATGCCAATCCGGACGATGCCGACTCGCTTGTCCGCATCGCCGACATCGAGCGCCGTCAGGGCAAGTATGAAGATGCTTTGGCCGCTGCTCGCAAAGCAGTCAGTAAGGAGCCGGACAACCTTGAAGCCGGCTACAACGAGGGTCTGCTGCTCGATGTGCTCGGCCGCTACGATGAGTCCGCTGCCATCTTTGAGAAGATGCTGGAACAGCCCACCATCAATCTCTCCCACGCCAACGGCGCCTACACGGATAGCGAAAAGAACAACCGCAGCATCTTCCTCGACCGCCTGGCCTCCGTTTACCACGAGCAGGGCAAGGTAGATCAGGCCGCGGCCACATACCAGAAGATGATCGATCTGGGCGGCGATAACGCCATCCGCGGCTACCAGGGCCAGATTGACGCCTACCGCGAATCCCGTGTCTACGACAAAGCCGTGGATGCCGCGCGCGCGGCAGTCACCGCCAATCCGAAAAACCGCGACCTGAAACTGGCGCTGGCGGATGTGCTGGTGGATGCAAGCAAGGGCGATGAAGCCATCACCACGGCAAAGAGCCTGCTGAATAATTCTCCGGACGACCGCGGCGTGTGGCTTGAGATCACGCAGATCGACATTCGCCTCAAGCGCTGGAAAGATGCCGAAGATGCCGTGGACAAGGCGGATGCGCTGGCTACCAAGAAAGAGGAGCGCATCAACGTGCTCTTCCTCAAGGGCGAGCTTGCCGACCGGCAGAAGCACATGGAGCAGGCCGAGGGATTTTTCAAGCAGGTTCTCGATCTGGACCCCAACAATGCCCTGACGCTCAACTATCTCGGCTACATGCTGGCCGATAAAGGCGTTCGCCTTCCTGAAGCCGTCAAGTACATCCGCAAGGCCGTGGAACTCGATCCCACCAATGGCGCGTTCCTCGATTCGCTCGGCTGGGCCTATCTCAAGCTCGGCGAATACGAGCTCTCCGAAGAAAAGCTGCGTCAGGCCGTGGATCGCTCGCAAAGCGACCCAACCGTACATGACCACCTCGGCGATCTCTACGAGAAAACCGGCCGCATCCGCCTCGCAGCCGCGCAGTGGGAGCTTTCCCTCGCCGGCTACGCCAGGTCCTCCGCCGTAGACATCGAGCCCGGCGACGTAGCCAAGGTGCAGAAGAAGCTTGACGGCGCGCACGTAAAGCTCGCCAGACAAGACAACTCCTCCGGCACCGACAAGCCGTAATCCAAATCATTTCCACCAAGCATCGGGCCCGCATTTTCGTTAGAAGATGCGGGCCTCAGCATTTCTGTAACCTGTCGCCTGTACTCTGTAACCTGAGTCATGAGCGCGCCAACAACCATCGGCATACTGCCCACCGCAATCGCCGTCTCGCCTGGCGGCGAACTCACCCGCCGCGCACACTCCGAACCGCCTCACGCCTATCGCTCTCCCTTTGCTCGCGACGGCGCGCGCGTCGTCCACGCTCGTGCCTTTCGCCGCCTTGCCGGCAAGACGCAGGTATTCACGCAGGCTCCCGGCAGCAAGCCCGGCGACCACTTTCGCAGCCGCCTGACACACACGCTTGAAGTCGCGCAGATCGCCCGCACCCTCGCCACATCGCTCGGCCTCAATACTGAGCTGACCGAGACCCTGGCACTGGTACATGACATCGGCCATCCGCCCTTTGGTCATGCCGGAGAAAAGGCTCTCGACCACGCACTCAAGCCCTTCGGCCTCAGCTTCGATCACAACCTGCACGCGCTACGCATCGTCACCTGGTTTGAGGAGCGCTATCCAGCCTTCCGCGGCCTCAATCTCACGCTAGGCGTCCGCGAAGGCATCATCAAGCACTCACGTGATTACTCCGTCGGAGACCATCCGGAGCTGGCCGAATATCTTCTTGAACAACGCCCGCCGCTCGAAGCCCAGCTCATCGATCTCGCCGATGAAATCGCCTACCTCACCGCCGACATCGAAGACGGCATCGACTCCGGCATCCTCGAAATCGGCAGCGTCCACGCCGCCGTGCCGCTCTTCCGCGAGTTTCACTCCGAAGCTAAGGCCAGGTTCCCCAACGCTGCCCCACGCGTACTCGCCGGCGAAGCCACGCGCCGCATGCTGAACGCACTCGTCACCGATCTGCTCAAGGAAGTTCGCCGCCGCGTAGAAACCGCAGACATCGCCACGCTGGAGAAGATTCGCCACGCTCCCGATCGCCTTGCAGCCTTCAGTCCAGCGATGGAGCACGAGCGCATGACCGCCAAGCACTTCCTCTACGCCAACCTCTACAACTCACCCGGCATGGAGCTGATCCACGCCGAAGCCGCCGAAGTTGTCGGAGGGCTCTTCACACGCTTTGTGACGAATCCAGACTTGCTCCCGGATGACCATCGCGAACAGATACCCACTGAGGGCCTGGCGCGCACCGTCACTGACTACATCGCCGGCATGACAGACAGCTTCATCGAGCAGACCTGGGCGAGAATTGCGCCCTGACCAGCGTTGTAAATGAATTATTTTGCAGGTAAAAATTCGATCTTCGCCAGATCCTCAACAGCCTTGAAGCCATAATCCGCCGTAACCAGAACATGCTCCGGCGACTTCATCGCCAGATCCAGCGCAAAAGCATCGGCGTATGAAATGCCGCGATCAACTCGCAGACTTCCCGCGTGTACTGCTCGTTCCGCATCAACTGCAATTATTGTTGCCCCATCCGGAAGAAAACTTTCCAGGATTGTAGCCTCATTCCCGGCGCCGAGCCTCTTGCGGAGTTTCATCGCAATTTCACCCCACTGCACGGCCGATATACATATGCTTGCAATCCCAGCATCGCAATCGCTGAAAACTGCGTCTACCCGGTCTGCTCCAGCTTCGTCGTCGATATACCGAAGTGCTGCTGATGCGTCGAGAACGTAAATTGTCATCCTCGGTCTTACCAGCCCTCTTCCCTTAATTCACGTTCCCGCTCCAAGCGCCGATCTTCCAGCAGTTCATCCGTCATAGAAGGTCCGCCAGCTGTAATGCCGCGCAAATCTCTCCAGGTCAGCCGCTTCTGTGGGACCATGACGATTCGGCCCTCCGCAACGCGCATCACTAGAAACATTCCTGGCTCAATCCCAAGCTCATGTCGGATCGCCGCCGGAATCACAACCTGCCCTTTGGAGCTCATCGTCGCCCTGTGTGGCGAAATGGAGTAATCCAGCGTGAGTGTTTCGGTATCCATAGCCGGCTTAATCATCGCATTCACGTCTTACATCTTCGCGCAGGTAAGACAACAAGTCAAGGTAAGACGATGAAATTTCGTCTTACCTTGGTGCCAGATCCCAAACTAACCTATTTACTGCACCAGCCCCTTCGGCCTAAGCCGCCGCAAATCCAGCGCGCAATCCACAGCATTCTGCGCACTCAACCGCAGATTGTCAGACGCCGCCCACAGCCAGAACCGCGTCACCTGGGATGGATTCCGCCCTTCCACCACCGGTCGCAACCGCACCAGCACGTCATTCTGCCCCGTAGCGGCCAGGTTGGATGGCGAATCCGTGTCCTCCAGAACCAGGTCCACATGGTCTCCACTCAGCGCCTCTTCGATCATCGAAATCGCCACAGGCCGCTCCAGTTCCACGGAAATAGTGAACGCGTGGCCGTGAAAGGTCGGCGCGGCAATCGTCTGCAGAGCCAGAGCCGGCCAACGTCCCAAGCCCAGAACCGCATAATCCCGCCGAACCCGCTCTTCCAGCTTTTGCAGGTTTACCTGCGAGTTCTCACCCATGCCGCACAGCAGGTTGTAGGCTGCCTGTGCGTCATAAATGGCCCGCGGCAGCCCCTGAAAACTGAGCAGATTCACCGTCTGCTGGTGCAACTCATCCATAGCCCCGCGACCAAACTCGCTCGCCGGAGCCAGCAGCGTCGCCGCCGCGCTTCGCACCGGCGCAGACTGCCCAATGCGGCCCAGCAGCAGCCCCAGCGCCAGCGCCGCCGGATGCGCCGGAATCACAGCTTGCGTCAGCAGATCAGCGGGCCCGGCTCCGCCGCCCAGCCACGCCGCGCGCACCAGCACTCCCGCTTCGCCCTCAAGCGCGCCGGAAAGGTCCAGCACCGTCGATCCAGCCCGCAGCGCATTCTGCCAATAAAGCCGCGTCAGCGTCTCCGATCCGCAGAAAAACGTGAAGTCCGCCTTATCAAAGGAATCCGGCTCAAAAGCCTGAACAAAAGTCACCTCGTCGCCCACCTGGTCGAGCTGTCCCTGGCCCTGCTCGTCATCCAGCAGCGTAAAGCTTGCCGCCGCCAGCGGCGACTCCGAGAGCACTTCCTTCAGTTCCTTACCCAGCAGCGTAGAAGCGCCGGCAATTGCAATCTTGTACACGTATCGTCCTTCATTCTGAATTTCACTTTGAATTTTGATGCATGAATTTCCGCTTTTCGATAATCGATGCAATACGGCACAAAGGGAAGAGAAAAGTTATGGCCGAAGCGAGCCGGTCAGCGAGTCAGGCTCCGGTCCGGAGTGCGGGTTGCCCGCCTTACCCGAAGCCGAATCCAGCCGCTTCCGTCTCCGCCAGCTCCATGAGTACGCCGCGCGCGCCCACAACCCGGAGAACAGGTAGAGCAGCGCCGCGCTGAACAGCACTCCCTGCGAGAACCGCAAAATCAGAAACAGCACAATCGCCAGCACCAGCAGAATCTGGAACGGATGGCTGCGCCCGAAGTTGATCTCCTTGCCGGACCAGAAGCGCCACGTGCTCACCATCAGGAAGCCGCAAGCGCCCACCACGGCCATCCACACCAGCGCCACCCACCACGCCTGGTTCGGATACGCGCCAAAGAAATGCACCGTGCTGGCCACAACCAGCGCCGCCGCCGGAATCGGCATACCGACAAAATACTTCCGTCCAGGTCGGCCCGGATTTCTCGGCTGTGCGTCCGGGCTGATATTGAACCGCGCCAGCCTTGAGACGCCGCCAATCAGGTAAACAAAGCAGATGAATCCGCCCGCCCACACCAGGTCCTGCCGCAGATCCGGCCACCAGGTCGGCCGAATCGTCTCGGGCAGAAAATGCACGCCCCACACATACGCCAGCAGGCTCGGCGCCACGCCAAATGTGATCGCATCCGCCAGCGAATCCAGCTCTTTGCCAAACTCGCTCGTCGTATTCGTCATGCGCGCAATCCGGCCGTCCAGCGCGTCAAAGGGAATCGCAAAGAGGATCGCAATTGCTGCATGATCCAGGCGCGTGTGCGCTTCTCCGCTGCTCACCAGCGCTGCAAGCATCTCCAGAATGGCGTAGTAGCCGGCGGCGATATTGCCTACCGTAAACAGAGAAGGCAGCAGATACATGCCGCGCCGCAGTTGCGCCTGAGCGTGTGCCCGTGCCGCTGACTGGTCGCGGTTCGGCATCAGAGCCCCGCCCCCTGACCAGCAGCCTCGCCCGCAATCTCGCCCAGCTTTGCGCGCATCTGCCGGCTCAGATCGGTTTCAATGCGGGAGACAAGAGCGCCTTCGCCCATCATCGCCAGCACGCTCGTTCCACCTTTGACACGCTGGCCCACCTTCACCAATAGCTCGGCCTCGGCAGGCACCACCACGTCCACGCGCGAGCCGAACTTGATCAGCCCCACGAGTTGGCCGCGCTCCACCAGGTCGCCTTGCTTGTAGTCGAAAACAATTCTCCGAGCCAGCAACCCTGCAATCTGCTTGAAGGTAACCTCCATGCCCTCGCCGCGCACCGTCACAACATTCTGCTCGTTGCTTTCGGCGCTGGCCGGGTTCATGGCGTTCAGATACTTCCCCTTCTGGTAGCGAACCGTGCTCAACACGCCGGAGATTGGCGAGCGGTTTACATGCACATCAAAGACGCTCAGAAAAATGCTGATCCGCTGCCGTTCGCCCTCAGGCGTCTGAATGCGCACCGTCTCCGTCACCAGCCCGTCTCCCGGAGAGACAATCAACCCATCCCCTGCGGGAATCAACCGGCTAGGATTCCGGAAAAACCACAGAAAAAAAGCGGCCAGCAGAACCGGCGCGATGCCCCAGGTCCATACGCCCGTAAGCCACACCAGTACCGCAGCCACCGCCAGCAGGCTCAAACCGTAAATGTAACCGTCGCGAACCATCTTGTCTCAACGATTATACGGTTCAATCGCTTTCACTGCGCAGGCAGACACACACCTGGGCTTGAGCCTGCTGCGTGAAACCAGCGCCGCACCGCTCCGCCTGTATTCAATCCACCTTTTAGACCACAGCCAGCGAAGCCCGTCGTTCAATGGCGTAAATCAGGTCTTTTGCATGGAGTTTCAGCTTCTTCAGTCGTATCTCTTCCAGTTGCTCATCCTCGGAAAGATATGGCTTCTGAATCAGTTCATCCAGTCGCTGAGCGTAGCGGTGGTGTTCGGAGTGCAGGCGGTTCAATTCTTCGCTCAGCGAATCCTGAATTTCATCCATAGGCACCTCCTCAGGTTACAGACCTATTACATATAGCTCCGCTGGCGCACTCTCTACAAGAGGAAACGACGGAAAAGTGCTCGATTCCTGTGGATTTTTAACCGGGAACAAACGCCCCGTGACCCGCATCACCAGGAAACTATTCAATTCCCCGCCGCATTTGCACCGCATCTTCCGCCGGATGAGCGTAGTAACCGGTCCGCCGCCCAGCTTCGGCAAATCCCAGAACCCGGTACAGACTCAGCGCCGCTTCATTCGAGGCACGTACCTCCAACAGCACGACCTTTACCCCTGTCGCGGCCAGCTCGGCCACTAGAAACTCAAAGAGCCGCCGCGCCACACCTGCCCGCTGAAACTCGCGCAATACGGCGATCGACTCCAGCTCAGCCTCCGGCGAAATCACAGAAGCGACGGTAAACCCAATCAACCCCGCCGCCGCAGTCTCCGCAACCAGCGCAATCCGCACCGATCTGGCCTGTGGGTCGAGAGCCGCCAGATACGCATCCCGCTGCCACTGTGGCGCCGCAGGCAGGCCCGCAGCCAAAGCCGCCACAGCCTCTACATCCGCCGCCTTCATCCGGCGCACCCGTACTTCCGTGCTCACGCCGATGCTCCAAAATGAATCTCCGCATCCGGCCGTCGCAGATAATTTCCGTCCAGCAGCGCCAGTTCCACAAAATCCCCCGCCAGCACGCGCGGAGCAGCCTGCTCCAGCGCGTCCGCCGCTGTCGGCGCTGCCACCTCGACCAGTTTCACTTCAGCCCAGGCCGCGTGCAGCACCTTCGCGGCAGCCTCATCGCACACCGCTACGCGCTCCGGCGCAGCAATCTCCGCCAGTTCGTCCGCTCCAGCCAGAAGCTCCCCGCCAGTCATTCGCAGAAAGACCTCTCCGCGATGCGCATCCAGCGCCGCGGCATTCACCCGAGCCTTCCCCGCAAGCACCGCAAGCCGAGAAATCGCCACCACCGGCATCCCCGCGCCCATCGCAAAGCCCTTCACCGTGCTTAGCCCCACGCGGACGCCGGTAAAGCTTCCCGGCCCGTTCACCGCCACAATGCAGCCCACATCCCGCAGCTTCACTCCGTGGCCGCAGAGCAGATCCCCCACCGCCGTCACCAGCTTCGCCGAGTAGCTCCGTCCTTCCAGTTCCGTCTGCCCCAGAATCTCAACCGCGACTTTGTTAGACCACCGGCTTAGAAGGCCGGGGGTTACAACCGGATCTGTCTCCAGGTCGCGCAACCGTCCCAACGCCACCGATCCCTCCGGTCCGCAGGTGTCGATTCCCAGCACCAGCAATGGCTTGTCAGCAGGCTCCAACATAACCACCAGAATGACACATCCTCTGCTGCTACGCCTTAGCCAGCGCGATCACGATTCCGCCCGCCGCAATGAGGCAGCCGCCAAAGAGAACCATAGCGGAAGGCGCCTGCTTGAACACCACCCACGAAGTAAGCTGCGCAATGACAAAAAAGAAGACAACGTACAACCCAAGCAATTTCCCAAAATCCCACGGAGGAGCATTCACGGTCCAGCCATAAGCAAAGAGAACCACCGCGGCCACAGCAAAAAACGCCAGCCTGCTCCAGATGGCGGTGGAATGAAGCCCGATCCGCATCAGGGCATCCCCGCCCGCTTCAAGCGAAGCGGCAACAATCAGCACCAGAATAGATACCGTTCGATTCACAAAATATCCCTTTCCACAGAACTGCCAACCACAGGTATACCCCAGGTGACGTCCATAACTCTGAATACTCAATTACAACGACTGCATCTAGTAGTCTGAATACTCATGTACGACAACTGAAGGAGCAGTTTTTTGGCCGCCACGGCGACAGCACCCGCACTCTCGTTCCATGACGTCTGGCGCCCACGCGCCAACCCCTGGGCCATCGCCTTCACGGTCACACTGGCCACCTTCATGGAGGCTCTCGACAGCTCCATCGCCAACGTGGCTATGGGACACATCGCCGGCACGCTCTCCGCCAGCCAGGATGAAGCCACCTGGGTGCTCACCAGCTATCTCGTCGCCAACGCCATGGTGCTGCCCATTTCGGGCTGGATCGCCAACCGCATCGGACGCAAACGCTATTACATGAGCTGCGTACTGGCCTTCACCATCTGCTCTTTCTTGTGCGGCATCGCTCCCTCGCTTGGCATCCTCGTCCTGTGCCGCGTACTGCAGGGCGCAGCCGGCGGCGGCCTCCAGCCCAGTGAGCAGGCCATCCTCGCAGACACCTTCCCGCCCGAAAAGCGCTCCATGGCCTTCGCGATGTACGGCATGGCCGTCGTCATGGCCCCCGCCATCGGCCCCACCGTCGGCGGTTGGATCATCGACAATTACTCCTGGCGCTGGATCTTCTTTCTCAACATCCCGGTCGGCATCATCTCGCTTTATTTCTCGAATCGCCTCGTCGAAGACCCGCCGTATCTCGCCGAGAGCCGCAAGCGCAAGGAAGGCGTCGATTACTGGGGCCTTGGTCTGCTCGTTGTCGCCATCGGCGCTCTCCAGATCCTGCTCGACAAAGGCCAGGAGGACGACTGGTTCTCTTCAAGCCTCATCGTTACCTGCGCTGTGATCGCCGCCGCCGGCCTTGTGCTCTTCATCTGGCGTGAGCTGGTCATCAAGCACCCCATCCTGGACCTGCGATTATTCGCCCGACGAAATACCGCCATGAGCCAGTTCGTGCTTTTCATGGTGGGCGTAGCGCTCTATTCCAGTACCGTGCTCATCCCGCAGTTCTTGCAGGAAATCATGGGCTACACCGCGCGCCAGGCCGGCATGGCTGTCTCAAGCGGCGCCATCGTGCTTATCATTCTCTTTCCCATCGCGGGTAAATTCGCGCCCAAATTCGATCCCCGCTTGCTTGTCGCCATCGGCTTCTTCCTCACCAGCATGGGCATGATGCGCATGACGGACCTCAATCTGAGCGTCAGCTTCTTCATGGCCGTAAGCTGGCGCGCCGGCATCGCGCTCGGCCTGCCGTTCCTCTTCATTCCCATCAACACGCTCAACTACGCCGGCATTCCGCAGCACAAGAACAACGAGATCAGCGGCCTCTCCGCGCTCTCGCGTAATCTCGGCGGCTCCGTCGGCATCAGCTTCGTCACCACGTTTCTGGCGCGCAGCACCCAGCGCCATCTCGCCATGCTCAACCAGCATGCCGCACCCGGCAATCCGGCCTTTGAGCAGATGCGCAACGCGCTCACCGGCGCATGGATGCAACGCGGCCAGCACGCAGCCGACGCCGTACAGCACGCCGGCGCGCAAATCTACGGCATAGCGCAGACCCAGGCCCGCCTGCTCGCCTACGTGGACGTCACATGGATCATGGTCTTCCTGCTCTTCATCATGATCCCGCTGCCATTCCTCATGAAGCGGCCCAAAGCCGACGGCCCCATGAGCATGGGACATTAGCCATAAACAACAAAGCCCTGCCGCAACAGCAGGGCTTCATTCTTCGTAAAAAAATTCGGATTAACCGAAATTAACGCGCCCTTCATCTGCATCTGCGACCATCAGCCGCTGCGTGCCAAATCTACAACGGCACGACTTATAGGAGACACCAATCCCATGACAGTACAAGCAGCCGGTCCCGCTCGCGGGCGGCACATTCAGAAGGGGTTCATCGCTTTGGCCGCGGTGGCAACCCTCGCCTTTCCACTCAGCCTTTCGGCACAGGACTTCGGCTTTCCATTTCCACAATTTCCGCAGCTCTTTCCGGGCAACCTGGTAGTGAGCCGCAGCCTTTACGACAACCAGGCTGGCAATGTGAGCGTAGGCGAAGCGCTGCCGCCGGAGTGCGCCCCTTCCACCGGTGCGTGCGTGACGGCTGTGAATAACGGAACCTATCCCTTTGTATTCAACAACGCGCCGGTAGACGCAAGTTTCGGCATCACCTCGCGGATTTTTCTGGATCAGATAACACCCTTCGGACTGAGGCTCAACACCCTTGAAGTGCCAAACAGCCTTGATCGGGGTATCACGAGCTCGAGCAACCAGATGGTTACCAGCTTCAGCTCAAAGTCGGAAATAGGGCTGAACCTTTCGCTGGATGGAAATTACCTGACGTTCATGGGCTATAACGCTCCGGTCAACGCCGTGGACGTTTCGAATTCGAACACGCCGTTGGCGGTAGATCCGACGAACCCGGTGGGAACGAGTTTCTTTCGCGTCGTGGCGCGGCTTGACCAATTCGGGCGCTTCACCTTCACCGAGACGAACGCGTACAGCGGAAACAACGGGCGCGCGGCGATCCTGAACAACCTGGACGGCAAGAATCTGATATACGCGGCGGGAAACGCCGGCAATGGCTCCAATCCGCAGCCGCTGGAAGTGGACCTGGGAGCGGGAGCACAGCTCATTGATCTTTCGAACGAAGCGGAGAGTGAGCAAAATCCACCCCTGCCGTCGCCGCTGGGCAGCTTTTCCGTGACGCAGTTGGGCGATCCGGCGGACAAGATCGGCAAGGACGATAACTTCCGCGGGCTGACGGTCTACAACAACGTGGTGTACACCACCAAGGGCAGCGGCAGCAACGGTGTGAA
Source organism: Occallatibacter sp. (assembly GCF_049510455.1). Taxonomy (GTDB): domain Bacteria; phylum Acidobacteriota; class Terriglobia; order Terriglobales; family Acidobacteriaceae; genus Telmatobacter. Next base: position 25,239 of record NZ_JBEKYX010000034.1, read on the forward strand.
CACGGTGTACTTCATCGATACGACAGGGACCGCGTGCCCCAACGGAACGGGCGTACCTTCGCCTGAGGCGAAGCTGCCGGCTGACCCGTTGAGCTTCGTGTCATCCACGGTGACCAAGGATGGACTGCCGAGCAATATGTGCATTCTGTCGGGCTTCCCGACGCTCTCGAACAAAGCCAAGGGCGCGAACCCGGTAAATTTCCCCTTCGGAGTCTGGTTCGCGAGCCCGACGACGCTGTATGTGGCGGACGAGGGTGACGGATCGACGAGCGGTGTGGACACGGCTTTCTATACCCACGCGGCGCAGCAGACGAACGCCGGCCTGGAAAAGTGGGTGTTGGATGAGAGCAGCAACACATGGAAGATGGTCTACGCGCTGACCAATGGACTGAATCTGGGCACACCATACACAGTGCCGGGCTATCCGACGGGGCTGAATGTGGGAAGCGCCAACGCGAGCAATCCTGACGGGCTCCCCTGGAGTCCGGCGACGGACGGTCTGCGGAACCTGACCGGCCAGGTGAATCCGGATGGCACGGTGACGATCTGGGCAATCACCTCGACGGTGAGCGGCGCGGGCGATACGGGCGCCGATCCTAACAAGCTGGTCGTGATCACGGACAAGGCCAGCGCAACGACGGCGGCGGAGGCGGCGCACGAAAGGTTTCTGACGCTGCAGGGAGCGGGGTTCGGCGAAGTGCTGCGTGGCGTGTCATGGACGCCGGGTACGCGCCTCACCAACATTCCCAATGCCGGCCACAACGGGTTCGGCCAGTAAAACTGACGGATCGAAGAAACCTGGAGGCCTCCTTGCTGTGGTTAGCGGGAGGCCTTCTTTTTATTCTTATCCAAAGGCGGTGAGTGGCACTCGCTGTACGCCCTAGAACGCAGCTAAGGCCTGCTCAATATCCGCAATCAGATCTTCCTTATCCTCAATACCGACAGACAACCGAATCATTCCCTCGGTAATGCCCATCGCCTCGCGGTCTTCCGCCGTCACCGTAGCGTGCGTTGTCGTAGCCGAGTGCGAAGCCAGCGACTCCACCCCACCCAACGATTCCGCATTCAAAAAGATCTTCAGCGCCGCAAGAAACTTCGCGCAGTTCTCGCGCGTGCCCAGGTCCATGCTCAGCATCGAGCCAAAGCCCTTCTGCTGCCGCACCGCCAGTTCATACTGCGGATGCGTCTTCAGCCCCGGATAGTTCAGGTTCTTCACCTTGGGATGCGTCGACAGATATTCCGCAACCGCGCGCCCGTTCTCCTCATGCTGCTTGATCCGCAGCGGCATGGTCTTGATGCCGCGCAGTACCAGGAAGCACTCAAACGGCGACATGACTCCGCCCGCCGCCTTCTGCACCAGCAGGAAACGCTCTTTATGCTCCGGTGTCGAACCGATCAGCGCGCCGCCAATGCCATCCGAATGGCCATTCAGGTACTTCGTCGTCGAGTGCATCACAATGTCCGCGCCCAGCGCAATCGGGTTCTGCAGGCAAGGCGACATGAAGGTGTTGTCCACGCCAACCTCAATGCCATGCGCGTGCGCAATCCTGGCAACCGCCGCAATATCCGTCAACACCATCCGCGGATTGCTCGGACTCTCCAGATAAATCAGCTTTGTATTCGGACGGATGGCCTTCTCCACCAGCGCGAGATCCGACATATCCACATATTCGATCTCGATCCCGTAGCGTACGATAACCTCATTGAAAAGCCGTACCGTGCCGCCATACACGTCGAGCGCGCAGAGCAGATGGTCGCCCGCCTTCAGCATCGCCACCATTGCGGCAATCGCCGCCATGCCGCTCGTAAAGGCGTGGCCGCTGTAGCCGCCCTCCAGCTTCGCCAGCGCAAACTCCAGCCGGTCGCGCGTCGGGTTTCCCGCACGCGAGTAATCCCACCCGCGATCCGTGCCGATACCGGTCAGCTCAAAAGTGGAAGAAAGATAAAGAGGCACGTTCACCGCGCCCGTCAGCGGATCAGGATGCTGCCCCGCATGTACAGCAAGAGTCGAGTACTTGTATTCAGACATATAAAAGTATGGCTCCAGAAGGTTGTCACTTCCAGTCTATCGCGCTCAAAAGAAACAGCCTCCGCCTCAGCAGCTAACGGCTGAAATGTGGCCTTAAATTGCGATATGTGCCATCCTATTGCCATACGGAGCGCATCATGGCCATCCAGCTCAGCCCCGAAACCGAACGCCTGGTCGAACAGCAGATCGCCAGCGGCCGCTTTCATTCCATCGACGAGATCATCCACGAAGGAATCAAAGCGAAAAAAGAAGAGGACACAGAGTTTGCACATAGGCGCCGCAACGCTCTCGAAAACATGCGCGAGTTTATAGAGAATCCTATTCCCCTCAACGGAATTACCATTCGGGAATTGATTGAGGAAGGTCGCAGGCGGTGATCCCTTGGATTATCGATGCATCCATCACAATCAATTGGCTGCTTGACGATGAGCAGGACCGCCAGCACAGCATAGCCATCTTCCAATGTATAGGTGAGCGAAAAATTTCCGTTCCTTCGCTATGGGTCTATGAAGTGGCTAATGTTTTACTCGTTGCGCATCGCAGAAAGCGTCTGACAGCCGATAAAATTCAGCATTTTCTTAAAACGCTTTCTGAACTCGAGCCTCAGTTGCATGCCCCGGAACTCGGCTCTGCTTCACGCCTCAGCAAGCTCGCTCTACAGCATCAACTCACCGTCTATGACGCCGCTTACCTCGACCTTGCTCTTCATACCGGCTTTCCTATTGCCACAATAGATGCAGCGCTTATTCGCGCTATGAAAGCTGCAAAGGTAGAACGGGCTATGCCATCTGCCAGCCCGATCCAATAAATACTGTGCTCTAATTCCCCGTCTTCGCCGCCTTCTTCGCCGCCTTCACCACCGGGAAATACCCCGTCCGCGTCCGCACCGTCAGCTTGCCTTCACCCTTCTCCGCGGCCGTCACATCCACGCGCCGAAAGCTCTGCTGTGTGCTCGGTTTCGTCGAGTGATACCCGATCGTGTACTGGCTTCGGATATCCTGCGCCACCTCCGCCGCAATCTGGTCAATCTGCTCAATCGACTTGGGGAAGAACGCCATGCCGCCCGTCTCGCCCGAAAGCATCTCCAGCGCGCGCTTGGCGTGGCGCACCTCCGCGCGGCTCATCTCATCGCCAAAGAGCAGCCCGATCGTATACACCACCGGTCCCGAAAGCTCCTGCACGCGGTGAATCGTCTGTTCCAGGTTCAGCGTGGAAGCATTGTCCTCGCCGTCCGTGATGATGATCAGAACCTGCTTGGGCCGTTTCGCATCCTGCGCCAGCTTGTCCGCCGAGGCCACCACCGCGTCATACAGCGCCGTCCCGCCGCGCGATTCGATATGCCCCAGCCCATCGCGCAGCTTGTTCACGTCGCTCGTGAACTCCTGATCGATAAACGCCTCGTCGGAAAAGTTCACCACAAACGCCTCATCCGCGGGATTGGACGCCTCAATCAAATCCAGCGCGCTCTTGTTCACAGAGGGCCGCTTCTTTGACATCGAGCCGGAGTTATCCACCACCAGCCCGATCGATACCGGCAGATCCGTGTGCTGAAAGCTGAGAATATTCTGCTTCGCCCCGTCCTCAAAGACCTGAAAGTCTTCTTTCTTCAGATCCTGCACCATCTGGTTGCCTCTCAGCACGGTGGCGTACATCACCACCTCTTCCACATCGGTGTGCATGATAAAGCCGCCGCCGTTTTTCTCCACCTCTGGCGCAGAGGGGGGTGGCGCGGCATTGCCGTCCGGCGAGCGCACCGGGTCGCGATCCGCCGCCGGAGCCTGCGCCGGGGTCTGACCGGGAGTAGATGCGGGATTGCTCTGCGCCATTGCGGAAACCACAGCGCCTGCAAGAAAAATGGTTATGAATATCGCTTTATTGCAATGGCGCATAGTAGCCCGTACGGGAGTGAACCGTCAGCGGTGGCAGTCCTTGAGGAGGATTCAGTTTCACCTTCACTTTACGCCACTTGCCGTCATGCTGCAGATCCTTGGGCGTGTATCCAATGACATATTGGTTCCGCAGCTCAGTCGAAATCTTCTCCGCAATGTCGCCCATCTCGGAGAGATCGTCCACGCGAAACATCCTTCCGCCCGTCTCCTCGCACAGTTCATTCAACAGAATCGGGCCCGTGCGCTCTTCCGGCGTAGCCGCATAATTATCAAAAATGCCTATCGAATAAATCTCCGTATCGGACTCGCGCACCTGCGACTTCACTTCGCCTTCCGTGTAGCGCGAGCGGTTGTCGCCGCCATCGGAAACCACCAGCAGCGCCTTCCGCTCATACCGCGCGTCCTTCATCTTCGCCACGCCGTAATAGATCGCGTCCAACAGCGCAGTCCTGTGCCCGCTCTTCAGCGTTGCCAGCCGCGCCTCAATATCTTCCACTGAGCTCGTGAAATCCTCCACCAGCTCCGGCCGGTCGTTGAATCCGATCACAAAAAACTCATCCTGCGGATTGGCTGTCTTGATGAATTGCAGAATCGACTCCCGCGCCCGCACCAGCTTCGATGTCATCGATCCCGAAAGGTCAAAGACAATGCCGATCGAAACCGGCGCATCCTCGCTGGAAAAATTCTTGATCTTCTCCTCGGAATTATTCTCGTAGATCTTGAAGTCGTCCTTCTCCAGCCCCGTCACCAGCCGGTTCATCGGGTCCGTCACCGTCACAGGAACCAGCACCAGGTTCACATTCATCCGGATCATTCCGCCCGGATGCGCCTTGGTCACATCCTTGCCTGACGCCGCGGGAGCTTCCGCACCCACAGGCGCGCCATTGGCGGGCGTTGAAGCCGGCGGGGGCGTAACATGCACTTTGTTTAAAGGATCATCCTGCCCGTAAACCGCAACCGAACCGGCCGCCGCAAGCCAGCACACAGCCAGCAAAGCCGGCGCAGCAACTCCCCACACTCGCCCGTAGACGAGAAGCTTTGACAGGGAGATGCACTGGCCAAAAATCGAACTCGATCTTGTTATTGTTTTCATACCGCTGCACCGGGAAACAGCCGCGGGGACGTGACCGTGATAGTAGCACGAGGCACACTATCAAATGTTGGACGCTCAAATCACGCCAGACGTTATCTGATTTTCTCGCTGAGATACAATCGAGCCTGAACCGGAGTAGCTCATAGCTCAGAGTTTCCTTTTGTTCCCTTGCGTCTGATGGCAACTTCCCACCTTCACAGCGCGCGCCGCAACCGCAAGCCATACCGCAGCCGCTTAGGCATTCTTGCGCTCCTCTGCGGAACCGCCTCGCTCCTCGCCCAATCCCCCGCTCCACCTGTCGTCCAACCTCCCGCCCAACCGCCCACGCCTTCCATTCCCGTCGCGCCCGTCCCATCGCCTCCACGCTTCGTAGTCGTACTCGACGCAGCCCACGGCGGAGACGATCTCGGCGGCAAGCTCATCGACGGCCAGGACGAGAAATCCGTCGATCTCGCCTTCAGCGTCCGCCTGCGCTCACTCCTGGCCGCGCGCGGCATGCAGGTCGTCACCACCCGCGAGCAGGATCGTACCCTCTCGCCCATCGAACGCGCTGAAACAGCCAACCGCGCCAATGCCCAGGCCTGCATCAGCCTCCATGCCGCCGAATCCGGTTACGGCATGCACATCTTCACCTCCTCGCTCACGCCTGCCCAGTCGGCAGCGCACTTCGCCGCCTGGAAGACCTCACAATCTGTCGCCGTCTCCCGCTCGCTCGCTCTCGCCGGCGTCCTCAACTCCGCCTTCAATCAGGCCGGCATCAACGTCACGCTCAGCCGCACCACACTGCCCGGTATCGACAGCATGACCTGCCCCGCCGTTGTCCTCGAACTCGCACCCGAGCGCGACACCGGCCACAAGATTGTCTCCGAGCCCGGCAACGCTGACTATCAGTCGCGTATCGCCCAGATCATCGCCGCCGCACTCCTGCAATGGAAGACTTCCGACGGGAAAACGGAGGCCGAGCAGCCTTGATTCCCCGCTACCAAACCATCCTGCTCATCGTTCTCGTTCTCGCCTCCGTGGGGATGGGCGCCATGCTCTGGCACATGCGCGAGCGCGCCCACCAGGAGATGATCCAGGGCCATGACGCCGCGCCCACCAAGGCTCCCGCCGTCGCCGCAGACGCTCAGGCCACGCTCGTCGTAGCCAATGATGACGACAACGGCCTCCGCGAGCAGGTCTACTCTCTTCCCTTACCCGCTGAAGACGGAGCCCGCATCCGCGCCATCCTCGGTAAACTCCTCGAAATCTACGCCACGCCGGACGCCAACCATCCCGTTCCCAGCGTAACGGGCCCTAATCAGGTGCTTCCAGTCCAGCAGGTCTTCCTGCTGCCCGCTTCAGGTTCGGCCATGGCCAACCCAGTAGCCGTCATGGAAAACCCCGAAGGGAGTTACGCCGCCAGCACGCAGCTAGCCGTCGTCAACCTGGCCGGCAGCTTCGTCGCCAGTCACCCTTCGGGTCTTGAAACCGAAACCCTCACCGTTCTCTCCATCTGCCGCACCATCCACGCCAACCTGCCTCATGTCACAGAGGTTCGCTTCCTCGTCGATGGCCAGCCGCGCCCCACCCTCGCCGGCCACGCGGACCTCACCCGCACCTACCTCGTCGCCGACGCCGTCGTTGCGCAACCCACGCAACCATAACCTTGTGTTCACTCAAAACTGCACTTGCAGTATGATGGATATAGCCATGCCCAGGCCCGTTCACATCACGACTCCATATCCAACTTCTGAAGAAGTGGCAAGACGGTTTCGGATTCCGAAGCGCCGTCAAAAGGAGCTGGAAGCATTAGCCCAGAAATTGTTTGCGCAGATGCAGGCGGAGAAAGCAAGCGCCAGGGGCAGAGTCCTCGAAAAGGAAGAAGATCGCAAGAATGCCTCTGCCGCCTATTGATCAAAAAGGCATTTTTCTCAACATCCCCTACGATGAAGAATTCCGCAGTCTCTATCTCGCTTACATTGTTGGTCTCTGCTCGCTAGGCTTTGTTCCCCATATTGCCTCGGAAATCCCCGGTGGAGCGCGTCGTCTGGACCGGATTCTTGAACTTATCCAAAGCTGCCGGTACTCAATTCACGACCTGTCGCGTGTCGAACTAAGCGCACCTCCCAACGGGACCCCGCGATTTAATATGCCATTGGAATTGGGTATAACCATTGCTTGGACCCATCTCCATCCGCGCCTGCACAACTACTTCGTGTTTGAATCCGAACCATATCGCATCCAGAGATCAACCAGTGATTTGAACGGGACGGATGCTTACGTTCATCGTGGCACAGCAGAAGGTGTGCTGAGTGAGCTTCGCAGTGCCTTCTGGCGAGACGATGCTCCCACTGTACCGCAGATGCTTGACATTCATAATTGGGTCGAAATCGGCCTGCTTGCAATCCTCCGGGTAAATGGGACCAACAATCCGTATACGCAAAGCGTCTTTCGCGACCTCTGCTCGCTATCCACCCGACTTTTTGAACTATTTCATCCCCTGAGAAAGTCCTAACGCCATGGCCCCCACCATAGGCGTCTTCGACTCCGGCTTCGGCGGCCTCACCGTCCTCCGCGCCCTGCTCACGCGCATCCCACAGGCGCATTACGCCTTCCTCGGCGATACAGCGCGCCTTCCCTACGGCTCAAAATCCCGCCGCACCATCGCCAAATACGCCGCCGAGTCAGCCCAATTCCTCGTCAACCAGCAAGGCGCGGAGTATCTCGTCATCGCCTGCAACACCGCCAGCGCGCTAGCCCTCGACGCCATTCAGGAAGCCGTACCCGTACCCGTCCTCGGCGTCATCCAGCCCGGCGCACAAGCCGCCCGAGCCGCATCCCGCACCGGAGACGTCCTCGTCATCGCCACCGACGCCACAGTACAGAGCCACGCCTACGCCGCCGCTTGCCAGGCCCTCGGCCTGCGCGCTCTCGAAAAAGCCTGCCCACTCCTCGTCCCACTTGTCGAAGAAGGCTGGACCGAAGACTCCCCCCGGCACTCCGTCACCGAACAAGTGATTGGCATCTATCTCGACGAACTGCTAATGGACGCAGCCGCCGCATATCTCCAGCCCGACACCCTCGTCCTCGGCTGCACCCATTACCCGCTCCTGCGCCCACTCATCGAAAGCATCGTCCCCGTCGGCATGAAAGTCATCGACTCCGCCGAAGCCACCGCCGCCCAGGCCGCCCGCCTCTTCGATCAAGAGAATCCGGGTGCGGGTGCCCCTGGTCCCTCGCATTTGGGGACCAGGGAATGCGCCAACGTCCACTGCTTCGCCACCGATTCCGTAGAAAAATTCGAACGCCTCGGCTCCCGCTTCCTCGGCTGCCCGACAGGCAAAGTGGAATTAGTCGATCTGGGTGGTTAGAATAGGCGCGCAGTCCATTTGAGGGCTACATCTCACTGGAGGGCATCTATGAAAGTCCTGCACAGATTTCTCGCTCCGGCGGTAATAGCGACCGTTTTTGTCATCGCACCTCTTTACGCAGTGGCATCACAGCAAGAATCCGTGGCGCCGTGCGATGCAAAACCTCGGGCATGGAGTTGGCTAGGTGAAACTCATTCCTATTACCCCAAAAAACAACCTGTACCGCCTCCCGTGGAAATCACTCCCCAACTCCACGAAGCGGCCATAGGCTTTATTACTGCTGCTCGAATTCGAAAGAACATGCTGGTCCATGCTGATCCTTTTCTGGAGCAGATTTCAAAGAGCCTGAACTCTCAGCATCCAAATTTGAATCCTGGGTTCACGGAAGAATGGCAGAAAAGAATTAAAGACCGCCTCGACACGGACAAATACGATGCCATCTGGGTGCATGAATATGAAAGATACTTCACGACAGAAGAGCTCAATCAATTAACAGACTTCCTAGCGCAGCACCGCGAAGGCAATATAACGGATGTCTCCGATGCCCTAAAAATAAAATTGACAATTTATCAGGAAGACATGTTGATGGAGATTGACGATGGCGTTAACGACTGGCTTGATAAGCTCGGATGTGAAGTTGGTGAGGAAATAGCCAAGGAACATCCCGAATGGGCTCCCACTCCCACTCTAAAATCCAGCAAGTAATAGCCTTGAGGCTCCGAAATCCGGCTGATAATCTTATGGATGGATTGGGCCGCCATGCCCGCCTGTGGTAAGGAGACCCTCGCAATCATGATCGACCTCAAAGGCAAAACAGCCGTAGTCTTCGGCCTCGCCAACAAGCGCTCCATCGCCTGGGGAATCGCCCAGCAGCTCCACGCCGCCGGCGCAACCCTCGCCATTGGCTACCAGAACGAGCGCATGAAGCTCGAAGCCCACGGCCTCATCGCCGAACTGCCCTCAGCCACCGGCTTCCAGTGCGATGTCTCCGTCGATGCCGAGATCGAGTCCGTCTTCGCCGCCCTCAAAGAGCAACACGGCAAAATCGACATCCTCGTTCACGCCATCGCCTTCGCCCTGCCGGCCGACCTCAAAGGCGAGTTCATCAACACCTCCCGCGAAGGCTTCCGCATCGCGCACGAAGTCAGCGTCTACTCGCTCATCGCGCTCAGCCGAGCCGCCGCCCCGCTCATGACCGAAGGCGGCTCCATCCTCACCCTCACCTATCTCGCCTCGGAGCGCGTCGTCCCGCACTACAACGTCATGGCTCTCGCCAAGGCATCGCTTGAGGCCACCGTCCGCTATCTCGCCTACGAACTCGGCGCAAAGAACATCCGCGTCAACGCCATCTCCGCCGGCCCCATCAACACCCTCGCCGCCCGCGGCGTCGGCGACCTAAGCACCATGCGCAGCGCACAGGTCGAGCGCTCCCCGCTCCACCGCAACGTCGATCAATCCGAAGTCGGCGGCACAGCGCTCTTCCTAGCCAGCCCACTAGCATCCGCCGTCACCGGCGAAACCATCTACGTAGACTGTGGCTTCAACATTATGGGCTTCTAATCCTATGAAGGATGAGAGCAAACAAATCCCTCTACATCTCCTCAACGGAGGGTATCGCAATTCTGATCGATTCACTCTCGAACGTGCTGCGCGAGGCAACAGAAAAGCGCGAGCATGGGTTGTGCCCAAGTCGGCATCGATTGGCGATGAGGTGACTATTAACGTTGCCGGGCAGGGGTTATTTGCTATCGGACAAGTCTCTTCTGCAACAACGCCTCGCACTGATTGGCCCAATCGATATGGTGCCGACATCGATCTCATTACACTTATCGATCCGCCAATTCCTCTGGAGGAATTACGTCAAAAGGTTCCTGATTTAGCTTGGGCTCGCTACCCGCTAATGTACACAACTCCATCGCCTGAGCTTACGAATCAAATTCGAACTCTAATTTCCCAGCGTTTAGCAGCTCAATACTTTGACATACGTGCTGATAAACAAGCAGCCGCGCTAATCGAGACTTTGAACAGGCAAGAATTAAGAGAAATTGCTCTCAGCAGGTCTCGAAAAAATGTCAGTGCACAGGTTCGAAAAATCCTTATACGCCGACGCAATCAAGTAATTCGCAGATACGTCTTAGCGCGAGCCGAAGGAAAATGCGAAGGCTGTTTAAATCCAGCCCCATTTACCGGCGTGAATGGTGAGCCTTTCCTTGAAGCTCATCATGTCAAGCGACTATCCCAAGAGGGCCCTGACAGCATCCGTTATGTCATTGCGCTATGCCCAAACTGCCATCGCAGAACTGAGTTTAGTCAGGGCGCAAAAACATTCAATAGGACCTTGGTGGAAAAGATGAGTAAGTTGGAGCCAAGACTCAAAGCGTCACGGTAATCTTTCCCGCTCCCCCGCAAAGTCGATCAATCCGAAGCCGGCGAGCGCCATCACCGGCGAAACCATCTATATCGACTGCGGCTTCAACACTATGGGCTTCCAGGACTGGCGACAGCAGCAAATTCGCAGTACTGACCACCTCATCCGATAAAATCCCTCCATCCCCGGAGGGATTTTTCATGCTCAAACGCAGTCCGGCTGGGCTTCTGGCTCTGCTCTTCGCCATCTCTGCACCCATCTTTGCGAATCAGGCCCAGCAGCCCGCAACCTCCGGCACCTTCATCCTCCACAAATTCGCCAAAGAAATCGGCAAGGAAACCTACTCCATCGAGCAGAAAGCCGACACCTGCACCCTCACCTCACACTTCCTCTTCACCGACCGCGGCAGCAAAGTCCCGCTCGAAACCACCTTCACGGCAAGCTCTGCCAACATCACTCCCATCAGCTACTCCGCGAAAGGCCAATCCTCACGCGAATTCAAAATGGACGACCAACTCATCGTCCAGAACAACGCCATCAACATCACCCTAAGCGGCAAATCCCAAAGCGTCACCCCTCAAGGCCAATGGTTCATCACCGACGGCTACTCCCCCGTCGCCATGCAGGAACAAATGATGCGCTGGTGGCTCGCCAACAACAAGCCCGCCGAGTTCACCGTCTACCCCGCCACCACAAAGGTTCACATCGAGCCATCCGCCACCATCACTATCAA